>NZ_JBKEBL010000084.1:0-16424 GCF_047973135.1 Paracoccus sp. (in: a-proteobacteria) | reverse complement strand
GCCTCGGTCTCCAGCGTGACGGCATTGGCCACAAGGCGCGTGCCGGGCGCGATGCGTTGCCAGAGGGCGTCGAACAGCGGCATGCTGCCGCCGCCGCCCACGAACACGGCGTCGGGCGGGGGCAGGCTGTCCAGCGCCTCGGGGGCGCGGCCCTCGATGGCCTGCATCCTGCCGGTCAGCCCGAAACCGGCGATATTGGCGCGGATATTGGCGATCCGGTCAGGGCGAGGCTCGATGCTGATGGCGCGTCCGCCAGACAGACAGAACTCGACCGAGACAGAGCCCGACCCGCCCCCTATATCCCACAGCAATTCATCCGCGCGGGGGGCCAGCGCGGCCATGGTCAGCGCCCGGACCGGGGACTTGGTGATCTGGCCGTCATGGGCAAAGGCCGCCTCGGGCAGTCCCGGCACGGCGGGCATGCCCGCCCCGCGCGGCAGGTCGGCGCAATCCAGCGCCACTGCCACCGGCGCGGCGATGCCGGTCAGATCAAAGCCCGCCGCCCGTGCCTCGCGCAGGCGTTCCAACGGCCCGCCAAGCCGTTCCAGCACGATCATGCGCGTCCTGCCCATGCCCTGCGCCACCAGCCAGGCGGCCAGCCCGGCGGGCGCGGCCCCGTCGCGCAGCGTCGCCAGCGCCCGCACGCCCCGCGCCAGAACCGTGCGCAGCGGCGCAAAGCCCGTCGCGTGCAGGCCAAGGCAGCGGGTATCCTCGACCTTCCATCCAAGGCGGGCGCAGGCCAGAGACACCACCCCCGGCGCGGGCAGCGCGCGCCATGCGCCTGCGGGCAGACGGGTGGCCAGAACCGCGCCCGCCCCGAACCAGAACGGATCACCCGAGGCCAGAACGACGACGCGCCGCCCGGCCTCGGCCAGCACCGGGGCGATGTCGAAGGGCACCGGCCAGGGCCTGCCCCGGTTGCCCGCCGCGACCAGCGACAGATGGCGTGGCCCGCCAAAGATCACCTGCGCTCCGGCGATCGCGGCAAGGCTTGCGCCGGACAGCCCGTCCGGGCCATCTTCGCCCAGACCCACGATTGTCAGCCACGGATCAGACATGACACGCCTTTTGCTGCTGGGCGGCACGACCGAGGCCAGCCTGCTTGCCCTTGATCTGTCCGATGCGGGCATCCCGACGGTGTTTTCCTATGCCGGACGGACAACAGCGCCCGTCCCCCAGCCCCTGCCGACCCGGATCGGAGGGTTTGGCGGGGCAGAGGGGCTGGCCGATTACCTGCGGCGCGAAGGCATCACCCATGTGATCGACGCCACCCATCCCTTTGCGGGCCGGATCAGCCGCAACGCCATCGCCGCCTGCGCCCTTGCGGGGGTTCCCCTGATCGCGCTGGAGCGTCCGGCATGGGCGCCGCAGCCGGGCGACCGCTGGATCTGCGTCCCCGATACGGGGGCCGCCGTCTGTGCCCTGCCCGACAGCCCTGCGCGGGTGTTTCTGGCCATCGGCAAGCAGTCGCTGGACAGTTTTGCGCTTTGCCCGCAGCATTTCTATCTGCTGCGCCTCGTGGACCCGCCCGATGCGGCCCTGCCCCTGCCCCGCGCGCGGGCCGTGATCGCGCGCGGGCCGTTCGACGTGGCGGGCGATACCGCACTGCTGCGCGACCATGCCATCACCCATGTCGTCGCCAAGAACGCGGGCGGTGCCGGGGCCGCGGCCAAACTGACCGCCGCGCGGATGCTGGGACTGCCGGTCATCATGATCGACCGCCCCGCCCTGCCGCCGCGCGCCATCGCGGCCAGCCCCCGAGAGGTTATGCAGTGGCTGGCTGATCACGGCGCGGCCTTTCCACGCGGAGTATAGACCCAGTCCCCGACGCGCCGCGTGGCGGAATTTCCAACCAGCACCACGGTGCGCATATCGGCCATTTCCGGCGTGGCCTCGGCCAGCGTGACGGTGCGCAGCGATTCATCGGGGGTGCTGACGGCGCGGGCGAAAATCATCAGCCGGTCAGGGCCACATTCCTCGCGCAGCACGTCCAGCACGCGGGCGAACTGATGCGGGCGGGCGCGCGAACGGGGATTATAGAAGGCCATCGCGAAATCGCCCCGCGCGGCGTGGCGCAGGCGCTGTTCGATCACCTCGAAGGGCTTCAGGTTGTCGCTAAGGTTGATGGCGCAGAAATCATGCCCCAGAGGTGCCCCCGCGCGCGCGGCAGCGGCCAGCATGGCGGTGATGCCGGGCAGGATGCGGATATCCGCCACTTCCGGGCCCGGCGCGGTCTCGACCGCCTCGAACAGGGCCGAGGCCATGGCGAACACCCCCGGATCCCCGGACGAGACGATGACCACCCGCCGCCCCGCAGCCGCCAGATCCAGCGCATGACGGGCGCGGTCCAGTTCCACCCGGTTATCGCTGGCATGCAGCGTCAACCCCTCACGCGGGGCGATGCGGGCGACATATGGAATATAGCCGACAATGTCGGTGGCCTGAGCAAGGGCCTCGCGGACCTGCGGCGTGACCAGATCGTCAGCCCCCGGCCCCAGCCCCGCCACGGCGATCCAGCCGCTCATGCCGACGCCCGGATCATTCCGCAGCCTCAAGCAAGCCGGGGCGGCGGCCCCGGCCATGGACCAGCACAATGGCGAAATAGGGGCAATCGTCGTCGCCCACCTCGGCCAGCCGGGCCATGCGCTGACCGGGCATCGTACCGCGTTCGACCAGCCAGGCATCGGCCAGCTTGCCCGCCCGTGCCAGCGCGCGCCGGACTCTGGGCAGGTTGCGCCCGGTTTTCATGACGACCAGCGCATCGGTCCCTGCCATCCGTGCAACCAGCTCGTCCTCGGGCAGGGTGCCCGTCAGCACGGTCAGCACATCGTCGCCCCAGGTGATCGGCGTGCCGGTCACGTTCCAGCAGCCGGTCATGCCGGGAATACCGGGGATGACCTCGATCTCGGCCCGGCCTTGCAGCCGCACATAGAGATGCATGAAAGAGCCATAGAAGAACGGATCGCCCTCGCACAGCACCACCACATCGGCACCTTGCGCCAGCGTGGCAAGACGCGCGGCCCAACTGTCATAGAACGCTGACAACAGGCGATTGTATTCGGGGCTGTCAAACGGGATCTCGGTCGTGACCGGGTATTCCATCGCGTATTCAACGGCATCCGGCGCGACCATCCCCTGTACGATACGGCGTGCCTGACCCTGACGGCCCTTCTTGCGGAACCAGGCCAGATGCGCCGCCTCCCGGACCGCGCGTTCGGCGCGGCGCGACATCAGGTCGGGGTCGCCGGGGCCAAGGCCCGCACAGATGATCCTGCCCATCTTTATTCCTTCCGGCTGGCAAGCGCGTTGACGGCGGCAACGGTGATGGCCGAGCCGCCAAGCCGCCCCTCGACCACGACGGCAGGGACCGGCGCGGCGGCGATCAGCGCCGCCTTGCTTTCCGCCGCACCGACAAAGCCGACCGGGCAGCCGATGATGGCCGCAGGGCGCGGGCAGGCCGGTTCCTCAAGCATGTTCAGCAGATGAAACAGGGCGGTGGGCGCATTGCCGATGGCGACGACCGCGCCGCCCAGATGCGGACGCCACAATTCCAGCGCGGCTGCGGAACGGGTGTTGCCCATCGCCTTTGCCATGTCGGGAACAGCGGGATCGTGCAGCGTGCAGATCACCCGGTTGTCGCGCGGCAGGCGCGAGCGCGTAATCCCCTCGCTGACCATGCGCGCATCACACAAAATCGGCGCCCCGCCCAGCAACGCGGCCCGCGCGGCGTCGGCCATGCCGGGGGTGAAACGCACATGCCGTTCCAGCCCGACCATTCCGGCGGCATGGATCATACGGACGACGACGGGTTCCTCGTCGGCGGTGAAGCGGGCCAGATCGGCCTCGGCGCGGATCGTCGCGAAAGATTGCAGATAGATCCGCGCGCCGTCCTTTTCGTAATCATGGGGCATCAGAAAAACTCCGGCAGGGTCAGCAGATCGGCGTCGGTCAGGTTGCGGCGGGCGGCAAGGCCGTCGGCGCGGCCATCCCGGATCAGGTCAAAGCCTCCGGGCGTCGCGGTCAGGGTCAGATCGGCGGGGTGCGGGCAGGCGCAACCCTTGGCGCAGCCCGAGACATGCAGCACCATGCCGGGCCTCAGGCGCGGGGCCAATCGCCGGGCCAGATCGCGCGTCGGACGATGCGCCTGCGCACAACCCGGAGCCCCGGTACAGGCGCGGACCCGCAGCAGCGGATCGGCGGGATCGGTCACGATGCCGGGCAGGTCGGGCAGACGGGCCAGCCCCTGCACCAGCACCATCCGCCAGGGCGTCATCCTCAGCGGGCCAAGCCGCGACAGTTCGGCCAGTGTTTCGGCGCGCATCTGCCCGAACGCGACGGCCAGCAGCGCGCCTTGCGGCACCAGCCCCGGCCCCGGCGGTGCAAGGGCGGGCGCAGGCGCGACCCGACCCGCCAGTGCACCATCGGGCCGCGCCCCGCCCGCGATCAGCGCAGCCATGCGGCCCCGCCCCCCGGCGCTGCCACCTGCCGCCACAAACCAATGTGCCAGCGCGATGGCGGCATGTGCCGCATGGGCGGCCTCGACCGGCGCGCCAAGAACCATACCATCGGCGCGCAGGATCAGCCCGCCATCCGCCGCGCGTTCAAGGCGAATATCGGCGGGCGTATCGGCCATGACCGGCGCGGGGCCGCAATCCACGGCAAAGCCGAATTTCTCTGGCAGGGGCGGCGCATCACACAGCGCCTCGGCCAGCGCACGGGCCAGCGCGTCTGTTCCGGCATCGGCAAAGGGCGTCACGATCAGGTTGCGGCGGGTTTCGGCGGCAATGTCGGAATCGATCAGCCCCAGCCGGGACAGACCGGCGATCAGCGGCGCATGGCAGTCAGGGCGGATGCCACGCAATTGCAGATTGGCGCGGCCCGACAGCTCGATCAGCCCGTTGCCATATGTCAGCGCCGCCGCCGCGATCCCTTTGGCTTGCCGGGAGGCGATACGCCCGCCCGCAGGACGAAGCCGCACGATCAGCCCGTCCCCCGAAACCATCGGCCGCAGCGCGCCGGGACACCAGCCCTGTACGGTAAAGCTCATATCCCGCCCCCTAACCCGGCCGCAATCGAGTTGCGGCGGGTGATCCACAGCCCCGCATCGGCCAGACGGCGGAACAGGTCGCGCATCGCCGCCAGCGCGCCGGGGTTCTCGCGTTCCAGAAAGGCCACGACCTCGGGCCGGCCAATCGTCGCATCGTGATAGAGATCGAACAGATGCGGCGGCACCACCTGCGCCAGATGCGCAAAGGCGGCCAGGTGGTCCAGCGTCGCCGCGATCTCGGCCCCGCCGCGAAAGCCGTGGCGCATCATGCCATCGGCCCAGTCGGGATTGGCGGCGCGGGCGCGCAGGGTGCGGGCGATTTCTTCGGTCAGGCTGCGGGCGCGGGGGCGGTCGGGCCGGGTCGCATCCAGATGATACAGCGCCGGTCGCGCGGCCCCGATCCGGGAAAGGGCAGCGGCGAAACCAGCCTCATGCGCGGCGTAATCGGCGGCCAGCAGCAGGTCGGATTCCGGCAGATCCTGCGCATGGACAAAACTGTCGGCCCGCATCAGCCGTGCCTCAAGCCCTGCGCGTTCGGGGCGGGCGGTTCCGTCCTGACCGATGGCCCATTCGGACGCGGCCAGCCACGCCTCGCCCGCAGCCGTCCGCGCCTCGGGGGTAAAGCTGTCCAGCGCCCCGCCCATGCCAAGGCCGTACTGGCCCGGTCGCGGGCCAAAGACGCGGGGGGCGCGGGTCAGATAGGGATTGTCGGCGGGATCCTCGTCCCGGCCCGCCAGCGCCGCAGCGCCGGTTTCGAACAGTTGCGCAAGACCGGGAAAGACGTCGCGAAACAGGCCCGAGACCCGCAGAGTCACGTCGATCCGGGGGCGCCCCAGCAGCGCCAGTGGAATGATCCCGACCCCCGAAACGCGGGTCGAGCCGTGATCGCGGACGGGCTTCAGCCCGGCCAGATGCAGCGCCATGGCAAATTCCTCGCCCGCCGTGCGCATCGTCGCGCTGCCCCACAGATCGACGACCAGTCCCCGCGGCCAGTCGCCGTGATCCTGCAAATGCCGGCGCAACAGTTCCTCTGCCAGCCTGACGCCCTGCGCATAAGCGGCATCCGAGGGGACCGCGCGAGGATCCGCCGCGAACAGATTGCGTCCGGTCGGAATCACGTCGCGACGTCCGCGCGCGGGGCTGCCTGCGGGACCGGGCGGGACATGCCTGCCCGCCAGCGCATCGCAAAGCCCCGCACGCTCCTGAGCCCCGCATTCGCCCTGACCAAGGACATGCAGCCCGTCGCCGAACTGGCTTTCCTTGATGTCGCAGACAAAGCGGTCGATGCGGGTGATGGCCTCGGCCATACCTGCGTCCGGGGGGATGCCCAGATCGTCCTCGACGCCGCGCGCCCGCGCCTCATCGCGGATATCGGCGATCAGGCGGTCGCGGCGGGCCGGATCCAGCCCGTCGGCGGTGGAATATTCATCCAGCAGGTGTTCCAGCCGCAGGATCGTTTCGGGGACTGCCGATTGCCGCATCGGCGGCGGCATGTGCCCGACCGTCACCCCGGCAATGCGGCGTTTGGCCTGCGCGGCCTCGCCCGGATCGTTGACGATGAACGGATAGATCACCGGCAGCGGGCCGGTCAGCGCCTCGGGCCAGCAGGTGGCGGACAGGGCGACGGCCTTGCCGGGCAGCCATTCCAGCGTGCCATGCGCGCCCATGTGGACCAGCGCATCCATCCCCTGCGCCCGCAGCCACAGATAAAAGGCCACATAGGCGTGGCGGGGGGTGCGGGACAGGTCGTGATAATCATCGGCCCGTTGCGCAACCTCGCCGCGTTCGGGTTGCAGCGCGATCAGCACCCCCCCGCGCCGGATTGCGGCAAAGCAAAAACCGCCATCGGCACAGGCCCGGTCGTCCTGCGGCTCCCCCCAGGCCGCCGCCAGATCGTCGCGCAGCGATTGCGGCAAGGTGGCCAGCGCGGCCCGGTAATCGGCCAGAGGCCACAGGATCCGTTCCCGCGCCAGACCTGCGGCATCGGGGCCGGGCGCGATGGCGTAACCTTCGCCCTCCATCTGCCGCAACAGCGCGTCGGTCGAGGCCAGCGCGTCCAGACCGACCGCATGGGCCATCTGCCATTCGCGGCCCGGATAGGTGGACAGCACCACCGCCACCCGCCGCTTTGCGGCGGGCACAGCGGCCAGACGATACCTTGCGGCCACACGGTCCAGAACGGCCTCGATCCGGTCGGGCGCGGGGCGGTGGACAAAGCGGGAATATTCCAGATCAGGGTCACGGGGCTCGGCGGCCTTGAAGGACACCACCCCGGCGAAGATGCGGCCGTCAACCTCGGGCAGGACAACATGCATGGCCAGATCGGCGGGCGACAGGCCACGACCGGCCTCTTGCCATTCGCGCCTGCGGGCGGTGGACAGGGCAACCTGAAAAATCGGGCAACCGTAGCGGTCGAAGGGCGTTTCCCGATCCGCCCCCTGCGCGGAAAAGGCCGTGGCGTTGACGATCACCGCCGGTTCCCGCCCGCCCGGCATATCGGCCAGCGCATCGGCAAGCCAATCGCCCAGACCCTGCGATTTCAGCGATGGCGCAAACAGCCCGCAGGCGGCGAAACCGCGCATCCGCAGCCCCTCGATCAGCGCATCCACCGGCGCAAGATCGGCGGCGGTCAGATAAGAGCGGTAAAAGCTGACCAGCGCCAGCGGTCCCTGCCCGTCCGGTCCGGCGATGACCCCGCGCGCGGGATCGTAGAACCCCCGCTGTGGCAGGTGGCTGTCACCGGCGACTGTTACAGCGCTCAGCCCCGCCGCCTGCGCCAGCAGCGCCAGCGCCGCCTGCCCCGCAACCGCGCCCCCCGCATCGCACAGCGCCGCAAGCTGCCGCAGCACCGGAACCGGCACCGTCGAAAGCTGATCCAACCGCGCATCCTCGCGCCCGTCGGCGGGCAGAACGGCCAGCGCGATCCCCCGTCGCCGCGCCAGATCCTGCACCGAGGCCAGACCATAGGGCCAATAGGCCTCGCCGCCGATCAGGCGGATGAGGATGGCGCGCGCGCCTGACAGGGTCTGGTCCGCATAGATATCGACCGAAACCGGATGGCGCAGCGCCACCAGATTGGCCAGCCGCAACGAGGGCAGGCCACCCGCCGCCCGCCGCCAGCCCGCCGCGAAAGCCCCCAGATCACTGTCCGAGAACGACAGCGCCACCAGATCCGCGGGCCTCTGCCCCAGATCCGTCGGCACCCCGGTCTCTTCCAGGCCGTGGCTTTCGCGAAAGACGACATGCATCAGGCCGCGACGCCCCCGGCCAGGGCCGCCCGGATCGCGCCCTCGTCAATGTCGTCATGTTCGGCGATCACGATCAACGCCGAGCGGCGCGGCGCGGCACCCCAGGGGCGGTCATACTGATGCCGCACCCGGCCACCCACGGCCTGCACCAGCAGGCGCATCGGCTTGCCCGCCACGGCGACATGGCCCTTGACGCGCAGGATGTTGCGGTCGCGCGCAAGGCGTTCGATCCGGGCGACAAGCTCGGCGGGATCCTCGATTTCGGGCAGGTCGATCACCACCGTGTCGAAATCGTCATGTTCGTGATCTTCAGCACCATCATGATGGCTGGGACGCGCGCCCAGATCATCCTCGGCGGCGGCACCAAGGCCAAGGATCACGGCAGGGTCGATCACCCCCTCGGTCAGCGGCAGGACAGGCAGCCTGCGCGGAGCCTCGGCCTCGATCACGGCGCGGGCGGCCTCCAGCCCGGCGTGACCGGCCAGATCGGCCTTGGACAAAAGGACGATGTCGGCGCAGGCGATCTGGTCCTCGAACACTTCGGACAGCGGGGTCTCGTGGTCGATGGCGTCATCGGCCTGCCGCTGCGCATCGACCGCCGCGACATCAGGGGCGAACCGGCCCGCTGCCACCGCCTCGGCATCAGCCAGCGCGATCACGCCGTCAACGGTGATGCGGGACCGGATCGCGGGCCAGTCGAATGCCTTGAGCAACGGTTTCGGCAGGGCCAGACCCGAGGTCTCGATCAGGATGTGGTCGGGGCGCACAGGCCGCGCCATCAGCGATTCAATCGTGGGGATGAAATCATCGGCGACGGTGCAGCAGATGCAGCCATTCGCCAGCTCGACGATATTTTCCTCCGGGCAGTTCTCGTCAGCGCATTGCCGCAGAATCTCGCCATCCACGCCGACACTGCCAAATTCATTGACCAGCACCGCCAGCCTGCGCCCGCCGGGATTGGCCATCAGATGCCGGATCAGCGTGGTCTTGCCCGCGCCCAGAAATCCGGTGATCACGGTGACGGGGATTTTGGTCAGATCTGGCATCGTTCACTCCTGCGGGGGGATGCGGGCAAGGCTTTGCCTGCGGAAAATCTCGGGTCGTTCGCGCCAGGGCACGATACCGTCGCCGCTGACGGCATAGCGGGCGGCACCCTCCAGAATGGCATCGGCATCGGCCTCGGTCAGGCGGCCATAGACATAGGACCACTTGCCCGGCGCACTGAGCGCGACGGAACAGCCGTTCGAACAGGCCGACAGGCACGCGACCGGGCGGATCTCGACGCCCTCGGGGCTGTCCCCCGCCACAAGCCGGGCATGCAAACGCGCACCCGGCCGAAGGTCATCGGCCGGATCGGTGTCCTGCGCGGTTCCCCGGCAGGTGGTGCAGACATGCAGAACTGCGCGCACGCGTCCTTGCCCCTTGATCCCTTGACGGCACGCGGGGCGCAGCACAGGGCTGCGCGGCGACGAAAGGCCAGCAGCCGGACTGTCGCGGAAGTACCCCGTCCGCCGTACATATGCCATCGCGGGCAGGTCTCCCGGCTTGCGGATACCGGATGCGGGCGCATCCTGCGGTCATCCCACCTTCCCGGCAAAGCCAGTGGTCAGGAGACCTGTCCGGTCACGGTCGCGGGGGCGGCTGCGCTTGGGTCCACGGATTGAAACCTGACGCATTCCCTCTTAGCCTGCCGGATGGCAGGAACCAGCGATGCCGCTCAATGACGCAGCGGCGGGCCGGTTGTCAAGCCCGCAGGAGAAACCGGATGACCGATGACAGTGACCGCCACGCCGTGAAAATGGCCAAGAAGAAGGCCGCGCGGGATAAGATCATGGCGACGAAATCGGGCGAAAAGGGCTTGATCATCGTCCATACCGGGGCGGGCAAGGGCAAGTCGTCGTCAGGCTTCGGCATGATCCTGCGCTGCATCGCCCATGGCATGCCCTGCGCCGTGGTGCAGTTCATCAAGGGGGCATGGGATACGGGCGAACGCCGCCTGCTGACGGAACATTTCGGCGACCTGTGCCAGTTTCACGCCATGGGCGAGGGCTTCACCTGGGAAACGCAGGACAAGGCCCGCGACATTGCCGCCGCCCGTGCCGGCTGGGACAAGGCGAAAGAGCTGATCCGCGATCCGCACATCCGCATGGTCCTGCTGGACGAGATCAATATCGCGCTGCGTTACGACTATCTGGATCTGGATGAGGTGCTGACCTTCCTGCGTGACGAAAAGCCCGAACTGACCCATGTGGTCCTGACCGGGCGCAACGCCAAAGAGGGCCTGATCGAGGCCGCCGATCTGGTGACCGAGATGACGCTGATCAAACACCCCTTCCGGTCGGGCATCAAGGGCCAGCCGGGGGTCGAATTCTGAACCACCCCCCCGGAAAAGCCCTCGGAGGACCGACCCGCCCGGTCGGACGCGCGCTTTGCGCAGGAATGCATGCCTGGGGTTACAGATTTTGCAGGGGTTTCATCCGAAAACCGGCGCCCGTTTCCAGAAATCCCGCTGCGTGCCCCGGCCTTACATCCCCTGATACAGCGGAAAGCGGGCGCAAAGCCCCGCGACTTCGGCCTTGACGCGTTCCTCGACCTCGGCATTCGCCTCTTCGCCGTTGCCGGCAAGTCCGTCCACAACCTCGACGATCCAGCGGGCAATCTGGCGAAATTCATCTTCGCCAAAGCCGCGCGTCGTGCCTGCGGGGGTGCCCAGACGAACGCCCGAGGTGACAAAGGGCTTTTCGGGATCGAAGGGCACGCCGTTCTTGTTGCAGGTGATATGGGCGCGGCCAAGTGCGGCCTCGGTCGCCTTGCCGGTCACGCCTTTCGGGCGCAGGTCGGCCAGGCACAGGTGGTTGTCGGTGCCGCCCGAGACGATGTCAATGCCGCCCTTCATCAGCTCGTCCGCCATGGCGCGGGCATTGGCGACGACCTGTGCGGCATAGGCCTGAAAGCTGGGTTGCAGCGCCTCGCCAAGGGCCACGGCCTTGGCGGCGATCACATGCATCAGCGGGCCGCCCTGAAGGCCGGGAAACACCGCGCTGTTGATTTTTTTGGCGATGTCGGCGTCATTGGTCAGCACCATGCCGCCGCGCGGGCCACGCAGCGATTTATGCGTCGTCGTCGTCACCACATGCGCATGCGGCAAGGGCGAGGGGTGCTGACCACCCGCGACCAGCCCCGCGATATGAGCCATGTCCACCATCAGCCATGCGCCCACCTCGTCGGCGATGGCGCGGATGGCAGCCCAGTCCCAGACGCGGCTATAGGCGGTACCGCCCGCCACGATCAGCCTGGGCTTGTGTTCCAGCGCCTTGGCGCGAATATCGTCCATATCCAGCAACTGATCCTGCTGACGGACGCCATAGCTGACCACGTTGAACCATTTGCCCGACATGTTCACGGGGCTGCCATGGGTCAGGTGGCCGCCGGAATTGAGATCCAGCCCCATGAAGGTATCGCCCGGCTGCAACAGCGCCAGAAACACCGCCTGGTTCATCTGGCTGCCGCTGTTCGGCTGGACATTGGCAAATTCGCAGCCAAACAGCTTTTTCGCCCGCTCGATCGCCAGGGTCTCGACCACATCGACGAACTGGCAACCGCCGTAATAGCGCTTGCCCGGATAGCCTTCGGCATATTTGTTGGTCAGCACCGAACCCTGCGCCTCAAGCACGGCGCGGCTGACGATATTCTCGGACGCGATCAGTTCGATCTCGTCGCGTTGGCGGCCCAGTTCCTTGCCGATGGCATTGGCGATTTCGGGGTCGCCGCTGGACAGCTTGTCGGTGAAGAAACCGGTCTCGCGGGTCGGAGCGTTCATGTGCTTGCATCCTCTGTGGGCTAGGGACGACTGGATGGCGCCCTCTTAACGCATGGCCTGCCATCGCGAAAGTAACAAAACGACCTTATGGCGCATTCCACGCCACGCCTATCCCGTCGGGACCGGCGGCTAACCCTTGTCGCGCGTGACCCCGGCGCTGGCCGGGGTAATCTGCGGTCATGGATGCACAGGACAGACCCACCTCCGCGCCGGATTTCTATGTCGTCGGAGCCGCCAAGGCGGGCACCACGGCTGTCTGGACATGGCTGCGCGGGCATCCGCAGGTCTTTCTGCCCGATGTGAAAGAGCCGGGATATTTCGCCTTTGCGGGCAGGTCGGCGGTGCCGCGCGAGGGGCCGTATGATCCGGATTACACCGCCCGCATCGCCACGGATGCGGCGGCCTATCACAGGCTTTATGCAGGGGCAGGGCGGCGGATCGCGGGTGACGTGTCGCCGGTCTATCTGTATGACGATCAGGCGGCGAAACGTATCGCCGCTGCCAGGCCCGACGCGCGCATCGTGATCCTGCTGCGCGATCCCGTGACCCGCGCCTTTTCACAATATCTGCACCATCTGCGCGACGGGCTGGAGCCGTGTCACAGTTTCGAATCGGCGCTGGAGGCCGAGCAGGCCCGGCTGCGCGACGGCTGGAGTTGGGCCTATGCCTATGCGCAGGGCGGAGATTACGCAGCCCAGATCGACCGCTATTTGCGGGCCTTTCCGCGCGACAGCATCCTGTTTCTGGATTATGTGGCGTTGCAATCGCGGCCTGAAACCTGCTGGCGGCAATTATGCGGCCATCTTGGGTTGGGCGATTACCCGATGCCGCCGAATGACAGGGTCAACGCGACGGCGACCCTGTCAGCACTGCCGCGCTTTCCTGCGCTGACCCGCGCGATCCGCCATCCCGGCGTGATCCAGCGCGGCCTTAAACGGCTGCTGCCCGTGCGCCTGCGCGGTGCGCTGCGCCGCGGCATCGACACGCCCGGCCAGCCAGTGCCTGTTCTGGCCGAGGCGACCCGCCGCGATCTGGCGCGGCGCTATGCGGCCGAACGCGCAAGGGTCGCGGCGCAAAGCGGGCTGGACCTTGATGCCTGGGCGCGGTGAGAATACGCAACGGCAGGGTTGCGTTCGCGCTGCGGCGGATGGATGCTCTTGAAAACGCGACTGTTCCGGATTTGCCCATGCCGCCCAAGATCATGTTCGATGCCAGCCGGGCCGACCCGGCCCAGCAGGCACTGGCCTCGCTGGTGGCACGTTACGGTTCCGTCCCGCTGGAAGAGGCCGATCTGGTCGTCGCACTTGGCGGCGACGGTTTCATGCTGCAAACGCTGCACGCCACCCAGGGACGCGGCATTCCGGTCTATGGGATGAACCGGGGCACGGTTGGCTTTCTGATGAACAGCTATTCCGAAGACGATCTGCCGCAGCGCCTTGCCGCCGCCGAGGAAACCGTCATCAACCCGCTGCGGATGCGCGCCACCCGTGCCGATGGTTCCGTGCAAGAGGCGCTGGCCATCAACGAGGTCAGCCTGCTGCGCGAGGGGCCTCAGGCCGCCAAGTTGCGGGTCCATGTGGACGGCCGGATGCGGATGGAGGAACTGGTCTGCGATGGCGCGCTGCTGTCCACGCCGGCTGGCTCGACCGCCTATAACTATTCGGCCCACGGCCCGATCCTGCCCATCGATTCCGAGGTTTTGGCCCTGACCGCCATTGCCCCCTTCCGGCCCCGGCGCTGGCGCGGCGCGCTGATCCCGAAATCCGCCCATGTCGCCATCGAAGTGCTGAATCCCGAACGCCGCCCGGTCATGGCCGACGCCGATTCCCGATCCGTCAGGCATGTCACCTGGGTCGAAATCCACAGCGCCACCGAAATCCGGCACCGCATCCTGTTCGACAGCGGTCACGGGCTGGAGGAAAGGCTGATCAGGGAACAGTTCGTTTAGAGCATTTCGCTCTCAATGTGTCTCATATCCTGCGGCGTTGAATAGTTGTAGCACTCCTCGTCCGAGAAGATCGGCTGGTATGCCAGCCGCTGGAAGATCGAAACCTTCCACAAGGTGCTGAAATCCGGCTGCCGCGCCGAGGAGGCCAAGCTGCGCACCGCCGAGCGGCTGGTCAATTACATCGCCGTCCTGTGTGTTGTCGCGTGGCGGCTGTTCTGGCTCACCACGATGCATCGCATCGCGCCATCAGCTCCCCCGACCGTCGCGCTCACCAGCAACGAAATCGCCATATTGGACCGCCTTGGGATGAACGGCAAATGCCACGACGGATCGCTGGCCGATTACCTGCTCGTGATCGCCCGCCTCGGTGGATATCTCGCAAGGAAAAGCGACCCGCCACCAGGCAACATGGTCATCTGGAGGGGATGGAGCAGACTGGCCGATATCGCACTCGGCGCGGACATCACAACTTGTGGGTAATTGAAAGTCTCACCGGACGCATACGGCGGATCAGATAGGGATCACGATAGACACAATCAGCCATGCCTATGGATCCGTGCGGGCAGTCAGGTTTCTGGCTTGGAGGCGGCCCTCTACGGCCTTGCCGGCCCCGATATGTGTTCGGCCAAACCCATGAAGGCATTGTCGCCGGAATGTTTCGCTTTAACAGAAACATCACGACCGTCGATCAGAACAAGGCCGTGAGAAAGGCCGAAAAACTGTCGCGAGCAGAGTTGCGGCCCACCTTCGCGAGGAACCAGACGGCCGAACCCCGCCCGACACTTCAAACGAACGATGGCCCCGACCCCAAATCACGGGCCGGGGCGAGTTTTTATCACCCAACGGCAACGCTAGTGCAGTGATGCCCTGCCGCCTGATCGTCCAGGGCGCTTGGGCTTGCGGGTCGCGCGTCGGGCAGGTCTATGCGCCTCATCGCTCGCCAAGAGCTCGAATTGAACAAAGCCCGTATCGTCGGCACCAGTATTACGAACCCTTAGCGTGAACTCTTCGCCTTCTGAACTGTTAAGCAGGTCCTCAAGATCATCGGGTTCAGCTTGAAGGAAAAGGTCCATTTCATCGACGTCGATTTCTTGCACGGTACGGAGGTACGTCGCTCTCGCCGCGGCAATACGCGCGGAGATAGAGGCTTTTTTAACCGGCCCGCCTTCCTTAGCCTCCTGCCCCATCGCCCGGTAATCAGCATAGACCTTTTGAATGCCGCCCCGCTTCTTGAGCTCCGCCGCAATTTCTTCCCGCGGAACGCCGTCAACAAGGAGCGCCTCTATCGCCTTGTTGTAGCGGCTGGCATCCTTGTCGGTGTTTTTTCGCCAGGAAAAGACGAACTTGAGGATGAATAGCCGCAATTTGTCAGGCTGCTCAACTGACGGGCGGGATTTCTTCCCCTGCCAATGATCCATCTCACAAAACGCGCTTAGCTCGTCCGGGTCATTGCGGATGGCTAGCTCCCGTACCGCCGCCTCCTGCAGCGTATGCCTCAGGGCGTCCTGGTGGCCACGATATGATCTTTTGATCTCTGATCGGGTACGTTCCAGCGCCTTGACGTTCGGTGGCGATGCCGGTTCCTTCGCTTTCTTCCTATCCATCTGTAATCCCTTTCCTTTTCTGGTGCGGTGTTGCACATATTCAGATATGGATAGGGGCAACCCATGATAGAATTGGAGCGGCGTTCAGGTATAGGTTATTTATTTATTTCTTGTTATATATCAGATAATTGTGGGCAATCGGGCGGACGAGATTTTCGACATTGTTGCTGTCGATTTCCACGCGGCCATCGCTCAGGAAGGTCTGCAGGCCCTGCCAATGCGCGTTGATATAGGCCAGTTTTTCGCCGAGGCGTGACTTTGCCGAGACCCGCAGGCGCTGCACCTGCAGCCATGTCCCGAAGGCTGCGACCAGCGGCGCGGAGCGGGCCTGCCGGGCCGAGAGCCGCTGTCCGGGGGATGTGCCGCGGATGTCCTTCTCGATGGCGTAAATCTCGGCGATGCGGCGCAGACCCTCGGCGGCCATTTCGGACCCGTCGCGGTCGAAGACCTCCCTGAGCTTGCGGCGGGCATGCGCCCAGCAATGCGCCACGGTGATCGGGCTGCCGCCCTTTCGTGTCGGGCGCGTCAGGCGGGTATAGCCCTGATAGCCATCGACCTGCAGGATGCCGTCAAAGCCGGTCAGGAAGTTTTCCGCATGTTCGCCATGCCGCCCGGGGGCGAAGAAATAGACCACGCCTGGCGGGTCATCGCCGCCCCAGGCACGGTCGTCGCGGGCGAGCTCGCAGAGATAGACGGTCTTCGTGCGCCGGCGTCAGTGATCGAGGACCGGGGCAGTGATTTCGTCCATGAACAGCTT
>NZ_JBKEBL010000151.1:0-16608 GCF_047973135.1 Paracoccus sp. (in: a-proteobacteria) | reverse complement strand
TGGGCGCATGCCAGGCGCAAGCTGAAGGAGGTCTTCGACCGCGATGGCTCAGAGATTGCCGCCGAGGGCCTGCGTCAGATCGCCGAAATCTATGCCGTCGAGGCCGACATCCGCGGCATCTCGCCCGGCCAGCGCCTGTCCGCCCGTCAGGCTCGCACTGTGCCGCTGGTGGCAGCCTTCGGCGAATGGCTACAGGCGCAGCGTCGGAAAATCTCCGCCAAATCCCGGCTGGGCGAAAAGCTGACCTACATCCATAACCAATGGGACGGCTTGCAGACCTTCCTGACCGACGGCCGCGTCGAGAACGACTCCAACAGAGTCGAAAACCTGATCCGACCCATCGCCCTCAATCGCAAGAACGCCCTCTTCGCCGGTCACGACGAAGGTGGTGTCGCATGGGGCCGCATCGCGTCCCTCATCGAGACCTGCAAAATCAACGGGGTCGAACCCTTCGCCTACCTCAAGGCCACGCTCACCGCCATCGCCAACGGTCATCCACAAAGCCGCCTCGACGACCTCCTGCCATGGAGCTTCAAGCCGTCAAGCTAAGACGATCGTGATGACCTGCGAACGCTTACGTTGAGGCGAGTTCTTTGAAACCCGCAATCGGCTTCCATCCGTCATGATCACCCCATAGGCGCACGGGACAGACCGCAAGTCCTCGGCCTGCCAATGACAACGCCACGTCGACGTTAGCCATTGGTCGCGGCGTTCGCTCGAACAGGTCGCTTGGGGCGATTCCGCTTGCTGCCTGTGCGGGCAGGAAGCCTACGAACAAATCGCTCAGATCGGTATCAGTTTGACCTTGAAAAGGTCAGCATTGCTGCTATATTCTACCACAGTAAGCTCCAAAATGGGTCATCGGGTTGCGTCCCCGGTGGCCCTGTTCTTCTTTGGCGGCAGAATTGAACAGGATCACAAGCGCGACGATACACGGTAAGTGTGATTCTCGCAAGCATTTGATGTTTCACACAAAATGTGAAAATCTGTAGGAAGGATTCAGACAAGTCAGTGGCTGACTTTTCGCGGCGGCTTCGATATGCTTACTCCACCATTCGAGCATTCCTTTCCGTTTGGGCAGAACTTGCGCGCATCGCAGGACCGTTGCTCCTTGTCTCTCGGTCGATGAATTACGGCGCATCTAAAGGCCCAAGAGGTCCGAAAGATCGGTATCGCTTACAGTTTCTGTTGCTGCACCCTGTTTGGTTGCGGGCATTGGTCGCCCCACCCCCTCGAATTCATCCAGCGCGTCGCTCCACCATTGCAACATGCGAGTGCGTTCTTCCAGATATAACGCGGCGTTGTAGGCGGAACGCACAGAGTCACGCGGCACATGGGCAAGCTGGCGTTCAATGGCGTCTGCCCGCCAGAGTTCCGACTCGTTGAGAATGGTGGAAGCGGTCGAGCGAAAACCGTGCGTCGTGGCGCGGCTATGGTAGCCCATGCGGTATAGGGCAAAGAGCATGGTGTTTTCGCTCATGGGCTTGCCGCGTGACCCTTCGGCTATCCATTCGGATGTGCCTGCCAGCGCCTTCAGCCGTTCCAGGATCGCCTTGGCCTGCCGGGACAGGGGAATGATGTGGTCGCGCCCCGCCTTCATCCTGTCAGCCGGGATGCGCCACAGATCGCCCTCGATTTCCGCCCAGCGCCCGAAACGAACTTCGTTCGTCCGGGTCATGGTGTGGATTAGCAATTCGAGCGCCAGAGCGGTCTTGGGGTCGCCGTCGAATGCGCGCAGCTGCTGCATGAAGGTTGGCATGTCAGCGGCCCTCAGAGCGGCCATGTGGCGCGTCTTGGGTGGGGGCTTCAGGGCACCCTTCAGGTTGGCGGCAGGGTCATGCTTAGCCCGTCCCGTGGCGATGGCATAGCGGAAGATTGAACTGATCTTCTGGCGCAGCCGCTTGGCGATGTCCTGCGCCCCGCGCGCCTCCACGGCCCGCAGCACCTTCAGCACCTCGCTGGCCTCGATTTCGTCGACGGGTCGGTTACCAAGCGCTGGGAACACGTCGCGTTCGAACTGGCGAAAGACCTGCGGTGCATACTTGGGTGCCCATGTCGGTTCTTGCGCCTTCAGCCATTCGCGCCCGATTGCCTCAAATGTATCGTGGTCCGTCTTGTCGATGTTGGTATGCTTCGCCGGGTCGATACCATCCGCCAGCGCCTTCTTGGCGCGGTCCCGCAGCGCGCGGGCGTCGGCCAGCGAAACCGTGGGGTAGGCCCCGAATGCAAGGGTCTTTTGCTTGCCGTCAAAGCGGTATGCCAAGCGCCAGAGCTTCGATCCATTCGGGTTGACCAACAGGAACAGGCCCCCGCCGTCGCTGTATTTCTTGGGTTTTGCCTGGGGCTTCAGGCCCCGCAGGGTTGTGTCGACCAATGCCATGAGTCACCTGTTGGTATCACGTAAGAATCCGATACCAGCATTTGATACCAACATCGCAGAGATGCATAGAGACGCATCTGGACGCATGGATATTAGGATCATTGATTTATAACGATTTTCCAAGGCAGAAAATCTGTTGTGGCGCATCTCACGGGAAGGTTGGCAGCCCGTAGGGGAATCGAACCCCTCTTTCCAGGTTGAAAACCTGGCGTCCTAACCGATAGACGAACGGGCCACTTTTCGCTGTGCCGGTCTGTCCGGCGGCGTGGGCGGTGTTTAGGCGAGGGCGGTGCGGGGTGCAAGGGGGAAAATTCGGGCGTGGGCCGATTTTTTCGACGGCTTGTCAGCCCGTCGGAATTCCGGCCAGAATCAGCCAGGCGGGCAGGGTCAGCGCGGCCAGGACCGTTTGCCAGGTGAACATGTCGGCGTAGAATTCCGCATCGCCTCCCATCTGCCGGGCGAGGATGTAACCGACCGAAGATCCCGGCGCAGCGGTCAGCAGCAGGCCCGAGGCGATCTGGCCGCCGGGAAGGGACATGGCCAGCGCAATCAGCAGGAACAACAGCGGGCACATGGCCAGCCGCATCACCACGCCGATCCAGACGGCGGGGTTATGCTGCCACAGGCGCCTGATCTCGATTCCGGCGCCGACAGACATCAGCCCCACTGCCAGCGCGCCCTGTCCCAGCCAGTCCAGCGGTGACACCACCCAGACGGGCAGGTTCACGTTGCCGATATTCAGGGCCAGCCCCGCCGCACAGCCCAGGACCAGCGGGTTGCGGATCACCTCGGCCAGGATCCGGCGGGTGCTGGCGGCACGACCGGGGCGCGGGGCGGAACGGTCGTCCTCGGGGGGGAACATGGTCAGGGCGACGATGGCCGAGACGTTGAACACCGGGATCAGAAAGGCCATCGCCACCGCCAGATCGCTGAGCGCCTGCGGACCCAGCCCCTGCGCCGCAACAGCCAGCACCAGCAGCGAATTGAACCGCATCGCCCCCTGAAACATCGAGGTGAAGCGCGGATTGTTCAGCCGCAGCGGCCCGCGCGTCAGGATCGCTGCCAGCCCCGTCGCCCCGAAGGCCAGCGAGATGGCGGCGATATAGGGGCCAAGGGCACCCATTGACAGTTCGGACCGGTAGACCGAGGTCAGCAGGATCGCGGGGAACATCAGGCGAAAGCCCAGTTGCTCGACCCCCGGCCAGTTCTGCGGGGCGATGATGTTCCATCGGCGGGCGGCATATCCCAGGGCGACCAGCGCGATCACCGGCAGGATCGAGAGGGCGGCTTGCATCGGCGTCTCCGTCATCGTCGGGCGCGGCCCGCTTGCGGCCCCGCGCACAGACTTGTAAACCGCGCGCAAGCGAAAGGAAAAGCCATGTCGATCACCCAGGACGAGGCCCGCAAGGTCGCGCATCTCGCGCGGATCGCGGTCGAGGACGAGGCGCTGCCCGCGCTTGCGCGCGAGCTGAGCGGCATCCTGCAATTCATGGAGCAGTTGAATGAAGTGGATGTCGAAGGCGTCGAGCCGATGACCGGTGTGACGCCGATGCGCCTCAAGCGGCGCGAGGATGTCGTGACTGCGGGCGGCATTCAGGACCGGATCCTGGCCAATGCGCCCGACGCGCGCGAAGGGTTCTTTGCCGTCCCGAAGGTGGTGGAATGAGCGATCTGAACGAATTGACCATCGCCGACGCGCGTGACGCACTGGTCGGGGGCGATGTAACCGCCGTCGAGCTGACCGAGGCATGCCTTGCTGCGATCGAGGGGGCCGGGGCGCTGAATGCCTTTGTGCACAACACGCCGGACATGGCGCGGCGCATGGCGGCGGATGCCGACCGGCGGATCAAGGCCGGAGAGGCGGTTGCGATGACCGGGATTCCGGTCGGCGTGAAGGATCTGTTCTGCGTGCAGGGCGTGCCCTCGCAGGCGGCAAGCCGCATTCTTGAGGGGTTCCGGCCCGAATATGAATCGGCGGTGACGCAGAACCTGTGGGATGCCGGTGCGGTCATGCTGGGCAAGCTGAACATGGACGAGTTCGGCATGGGTTCGTCCACCGAGCACAGCACCTATGGCGCGACCGTCAATCCGTGGCGGGCGGCGGATGGTGTCAGCCGAACGGCGGGCGGATCCTCGGGCGGGTCGGCAGCGGCGGTGGCGGCGGGGTTGTGCCTTGGTGCGACGGCGACGGATACCGGCGGCTCGATCCGCCAGCCCGCGTCCTTTACGGGCACGGTCGGGTTGCGTCCTACCTATGGCCGGGTCAGCCGCTGGGGGGTGATCGCCTATGCCTCGTCGCTGGATCAGGCCGGGCCGATCACGACAACCGTGCGCGACGCGGCGATCATGCTGGGGGCGATGGCCTCGGTCGATGACAGGGATTCGACCAGCGCCGATATTCCGGTGCCCGACTATGAGGCCGCGCTGACAGGCGACATTCGCGGCAAAAAGATCGGCATCCCGCGCGAATACCGCGTCGATGGCATGCCGGACGAGATCGCGGCGCTGTGGCAGAAAGGTGCTGACATGCTGCGCGACGCGGGGGCCGAAATTGTCGATATCAGCCTGCCGCATACGAAATATGCGCTGCCGGCCTATTACGTGATCGCGCCGGCCGAGGCATCGTCGAATCTGGCCCGTTATGATGGGGTGCGTTACGGGCGGCGGGCAAGGCTGGGTCAGGGCGACGGTATCGTCGGGATGTATGAAAAGACCCGCGCCGAAGGGTTCGGCCCCGAGGTTCAGCGCCGTATCATGATCGGCACCTATGTGCTGTCGGCGGGCTTTTACGACGCCTATTACAACCGCGCCCGCAAGGTCCGCGCGTTGATCAAGCGCGATTTCGACAATGCCTATGCCGATGGCATCGACGCGATCCTGGCACCGACCACGCCTTCCGCTGCCTTCGCCCTTGGGGCGATGGATGATGCCGATCCGGTGAAGATGTATCTGAACGACGTCTTTACGGTGACGCTGAATCTGGCGGGGCTGCCGGGAATCTCGGTTCCGGTGGGGCTGGACAAGCAGGGGTTGCCGCTGGGTCTGCAACTGATCGGGCGGCCTTTCGCCGAGGGCGATCTGCTGAATCAGGCCATGGTTCTGGAAAGCGCCGCAGGATTTCTGGCCAAGCCTGAACGCTGGTGGTAGGCTTTCCTGCGAAAAGGTTATTCGAGCGAGGGGTATTCGATGCGCGGCTGGATGTTGATTGCGGTGCTTGGCTTGGCCGCCTGCGGCGAGAATCAGGGCTGGAACCCGAATTACATGTGGGATTCGGGGCGCTATTCCGATTACCGGGTCCAGCGGGAACTGGCACTGGTCAATAATGGCGCTTCGCCCGAGGTTATTCCCGTCGTGCTGCCGACACAGGCACCTACGGGGGCCGATATCGCCGGAACGACGCCTGTTGCCGCTCCGCCCAGCAAGGGGCTTGTGGTGGGCGCGGATGGTCGCGCCACGCGCATTCAGCCCAAGGTTGCCGCGCCAAAGTCTGGCCAGCCGACTGAACTGGTTCCGCCGGAATTGCAGGGTACGGATGGTTACGGTGCGGGAACGGGCCGCGCCGCCTCGCCCCGACTATAGTGTGACGAAAATCCGTGATCCGGGCCGGGGGGATTATCCCTCGCCCAATCATGGCGACCGGCGCGGGCAGCGGCCGGAACTGATCGTTTTGCACTATACGGGCATGGCCAGCGCCACGGCGGCGCGGGAACGGTTGTGCGATCCGCTGGCCGAGGTCAGCGCGCATTGGCTGGTGTCCGAGGATGGACGGACCGAGGCGTTGGTCCCCGAGGGCCGTCGCGCATGGCATGCGGGGGCAGGGGCTTGGCAGGGGCGCGAGGATGTGAATTCGCGCAGCATCGGCATCGAGATCGTCAATCCCGGCGACCGGCCCTTTCCCGCGCGGCAGATGGATGCGGTGGCTGTGCTGGTGGCGCAGATCATGGCGCGTTGGCGAATCGGGCCGGCGGGGGTGATAGGTCATTCCGACATGGCCCCTGACCGCAAGTCCGATCCCGGTCCGCGCTTCGACTGGGAGGGGTTGGCACGTCAGGGTCTGGCCCTGTGGCCCTGTGCCACGCCCAGGGAATTACCGCTGGAGGCCAGTCTGGACGCCATCGGCTATCCCGCTGCCGATCCAGCAATCCGCCTTGCGGCTTTTCGCTTGCGCTTCCGGCCCTGGGCTCAGGGTGGGGAATGCGGGCAGGACCGCCGGGTCGCTGCCGCTGCGGCAACTTTATTCGCTGCTGCCCCGCGCGGATGAGTCGCGATCCCTTTGCTGCGGAAAATGTCCTGTTGGTGTCCGATTGTGAGCAAGAAATGTCGGAAACGGTGTTGATATTGCTTGGCTACGGCGTTTAACCTTGGCTGGCGCTGAACGATAATACAATATAGGGAGAGCGCCCATTGCTGGACAACAGTTCCGGTGACGCATTCGTTGCGTTTGAACACGTGCAGAAAAGCTATGACGGCCAGATTCTTGTCGTCAAAGACCTTAACCTGACGATCAGCAAGGGCGAATTTCTGACCATGCTGGGACCGTCCGGGTCCGGTAAGACAACCTGCCTGATGATGCTGGCCGGGTTCGAGACCGCGACTCATGGAGAGATTCGGCTGGATGGCCGCCCGATCAATCAGGTACCCCCGCATAAACGCGGTATCGGCATGGTGTTTCAGAACTATGCCCTGTTCCCGCATATGACCGTGGGCGAGAACCTGTCCTTTCCGCTGGAAGTGCGTGGGATGGGCAAATCTGAACGGGCCGGGCGGGTCAAGCGCGCGCTCGACATGGTGCAGATGGGTGCCTTTGCCAACCGCCGCCCGGCGCAACTGTCCGGTGGTCAGCAGCAGCGCATCGCGCTGGCCCGCGCGCTGGTCTTTGACCCGCAGCTTGTGCTGATGGACGAACCACTTGGCGCGCTGGACAAACAATTGCGTGAGCATATGCAGTTCGAGATCAAGCATCTGCACGAACAGCTTGGAATCACGGTTGTTTACGTGACCCATGATCAGGGCGAGGCGCTGACCATGTCCGACCGGATCGCGGTGTTCAACGATGGCCGCATCCAGCAGCTTGCTTCGCCCAGCCAGCTTTACGAACAGCCTGAAAACAGTTTCGTCGCCGGATTCATCGGTGAAAACAATGCGCTGCCGGGGACCATCGAAAAGCTGCACGACGACAGCGCGCTGGTCAGGCTGGCCAATGGCGAGGTGATCGACGCCACGCCGGTCAATATCCGCGAAGTCGGGCAGCAAACCACCGTGTCGATCCGGCCCGAACGCGTAGAGTTCAAGGCCGAACTGATGCCTGCGGGCGCGCATACGGTCGAGGCCGAGGTGCTGGAGGTCGTTTATATGGGCGACATCCTGCGGACCCGGCTGCGCGTCGCGGGCAGCGATTCGTTCGTGATGAAATATCGCAACACGATCGGGCAGACGCGGTTGTCGGCGGGTCAGAAAATCCGCATCGGCTGGCACCCGCAGGATGCGCGCGCGCTGGACCGGATATGAACCCGCGCGGCCGACGCCGTACCGGCTGGCTGCTTTCGGGTTGCTTTCAGAGTATGATGAGTCTGAGCACGAAGGAGCTTTGAATGAAAAGACTACTGACACTTTCCACGGCCATGGCGTTGTTGTCCACGCCGGTTCTGGCGGATGTGAACCTGCTGTCCTGGGGCGGTGCCTATGGCAACAGCCATCTGGAAGCCTATGTGAAGCCCTTCGAGGCCGAAACCGGTATCAAGGTCGTCATGGCCGATTCCGACAATCCGGCCACGCCGATCAAGGCCATGGTCGAGGCGGGCAACGTGTCCTCGGATGTCGCCTCGGTCGAATATGCCGACGCGGTGCGTCTGTGCGACGAGGGGCTGTTGGAAACCATCGACGCCTCGATATTGACCCCGGCTGATGACGGCACGCCCGCGACCGATGATTTCATCGACGGCGCGATCACCGATTGCTTTGTGGGCACCGATGTCTATTCGATGGTACTGGCCTTCGACGACAGCAAATTCCCCGATGCCAAGCCCGCGACGCCTGCCGATTTCTTCGATCTTGAGAAATTCCCCGGCAAGCGCACCATGCGCAAGGGCGCGAAATTCAATCTTGAACTGGCGCTGATGGCCGATGGCGTTCCCGTCGATCAGATCTATGAGGTTCTGGGCACGCCCGAGGGGGTGGACCGCGCCTTTGCCAAGCTGGACAGCATCAAGTCTGATGTGATCTGGTGGGAAGCCGGCGCGCAGCCCCCGCAATTGCTTGCCGATGGCGAGGTCACGATGGCCTTTGCTTTTAATGGCCGGATTTTCAATGCCGCGCATGACGAGGGCAAGCCGTTCAAGATCATCTGGGACGGCCAGATCTATGAGATGGAAGGCTGGGTTGTGCCAAAGGGCGCGCCGAACAAGGATGACGCGATGAAATTCGTCGCCTGGTCCACGTCGCCCAAGCCGCAGGCCCGCGCGGCGGAATTTATCAGCTATGGTCCTCCGCGCCGCTCGGCCGCCGCTCTGGTCGGCAATGTCGAGGGTTCGGATCAGCCGATGGGCCCGAACCTGCCGACCTATGATGCGAACATGACCAATGCGCTTGGTTCGAACCTGGATTTCTGGGTCGATCACGACGCTGAACTGAATGAACGTTTCAATGGCTGGCTTGCCGGCTGATGAAAGTGCGGGCGGGGTTGGCCCCGTCCGCATGCCGCCGGTTCGTCCCTGGCGAGCCGGAAAAGCACCGGTTGCAATTTCCGGTCATTCCAACAGGAGTCCAAGAATGAGAAAAACACTGATCCTGACCACCGCATTCGCCGGTATCGCTTCGGTCGCGCTGGCTGATGGCGAGGTCAATGTCGTGTCCTGGGGCGGTGCCTACGAGGTGTCCCAGGTCGAGGCGTATAACAAGCCCTTCTCGGATAAGACCGGCATCAAGGTCAACATGCTCGCCGCAGACGACCCGGCCACGCCGCTGAAAGCGCAGATCGAGGCGAATAACATCACTGGCGATGTGTTCGACATCACAGTGTCGGACGCGATCCGCCTGTGCGACGAGGGGGCGCTGCTTGAAATCAATCCCGACGACCTGCCCGCCGCGCCCGACGGCACCCCCGCATCCGAGGATTTCATTGATGGCGCGTTGCAGGAATGCGCGGTTGCCAATATCTTCTGGGGCACCGCCATCGCCTATGACACGACGAAATACGGGGACAATCCGCCGATGACGGCAGCGGATTTTTTTGATCTGGAAAAGTTCCCCGGCAAGCGCGGCCTGCCCAAGTCCCCAAAGCGCACGCTGTATCTGGCGCTGATCGCCGATGGCGTCCCCGCCGATCAGATCTATGACAAGCTCAACACGCCCGAGGGCGTGGATCAGGCATTCGCCAAGCTGGACACGATCAAGAAGGATGTCGTCTGGTGGGAGGCCGGCGCGCAGCCCGTGCAACTGCTGGCCGATGGCGAGGTCGTGATGACGACCGGCTATAACGGTCGTTTCTTCGACGCCATTGTCGGCGAGGGCAAACCCTTCCAGATGATCTGGGACGGTCAGTACCTGGACGTGGATGTGTTTGCCATTCCCAAAGGTGCGCCCAACCCCGAGGCCGCGATGGAATACCTGAAATTCGCCACCGATACGCAGCGGCTGGCCGATCAGGCGAAATACATCGCCTATGGTCCGGCACGGAAATCCTCGGCTGCTCTGGTCGGGCTGTACAAGGACGGCAAGACCGAAATGGCACCGCATATGCCAACCAATCCCGAGAATTTGAAATCCGCCGTGATGGACGATGCGGAATTCTGGGCCGACCACGATGCCGAACTGTCCGAGCAGTTCAATAGCTGGCTGGCCGCCTCCTGACGCGTAACGCTGCCGCCTCGCAGATGCGGGGCGGCGGCTTCAGACGACCGGGGATTTCATGGCGAACGCTTCCGATCCGCTTGCAACCGATGCGCCGCTGACAACTGCCGACGGGCAGCCGCTGACCCGAGCCCTTGCGAAATCGCAGGCGCAGGCGCGGCGGCGGGCGTTTATGCTGGTGCTGCCTTTGCTGGCCTTTGTGCTGCTGACCTTTGTGTTTCCCATCGGGCAGATGTTGCAGCGGTCGTTCTATAATGACGGTTTTTCGAAAAACATGCCGCAGATCTCGGTCTGGTTCGCCGAACATCCGCGCGGCACCGAACCCGACGACGCGGCGTGGCAGGCGCTGGCCAATGACCTGACCGCTTCGGCCGGGGCGCGGACGATCGGGGTGGTGGGCACGCGGATCAACTATGATCTGGCGGGGACGCGGTCGCTGTTCACCTCGACCGGGCGCAAGGTCCGGGGCGGGGTCGAGCCGCCCTATCGCGACACGCTGCTCGGGATCAGCAAGGGCTGGGAAAACCCGGCGCTGTGGAACGCCATGCGCGAGGCGGCCTCGCCGGTGACGGGTAATTTCTACCTTGCCGCGCTGGACCGCACCCGCGCCGAAGATGGCAGCGTGCAGCAGGTACCGGAAAAGCAGCGTGTCTATATCATGCTGTTCATGCGCACCTTCTGGCTGTCGCTGCTGATCACCGGGCTGACATTTGTTCTGGGCTTTCCTGTGGCGCATCTGCTGGCGACACTGCCGATGCGGAAATCGAACCTGCTGATGATTCTTGTGCTGCTGCCCTTCTGGACCTCGTTGCTGGTCCGCACGACAAGCTGGATGGTGCTGCTGCAACAGCAGGGTGTGATCAACGACATTCTTGTCTGGCTGGGCGTGATCGGCAATGGCCAGCGGTTGCAGATGATCTATAACCAGACGGGCACGATCATCGCGATGACACATATCCTGCTGCCTTTCATGATCCTGCCGCTATATTCGGTGATGCGGACGATCAACCCGTCCTATGTGCGTGCCGCGCGCTCGCTTGGCGCAACAAGCTGGACCGCCTTTCGCCGGGTCTATTTCCCGCAGACCCTGCCGGGTCTGGGGGCAGGGGCGTTGCTGGTGTTCATTCTGGCCGTGGGCTATTACATCACCCCCGCGCTGGTCGGAGGATCGTCAGGGCAGCTTATCTCGAACATGATCGCGCTGCATATGACCGACACGCTGAACTGGTCCATGGCGGCGGCGCTGGCCGCGCTGCTTCTGGGTGCGGTTCTGGTCCTCTACTGGCTGTATGACAGGCTGGTGGGCATCGACAACCTGAAGCTGGGATAATCGACATGGCTGTTCCGTCCTATGCAAGCCCTCTGGAACGCGCCTGGCACTATGCCTATCTGACGATCTGCGCGTTGATCTTCTTTTTCCTGATCGCGCCGATCATCGTGATCATCCCGCTGTCTTTCAACGCGGAACCCTATTTCACCTTCACCGAAAAGATGCGGAGCCTTGACCCTGACGGGTACAGCCTGCGCTGGTATGACAGCCTGCTGACCTTTGGCATGGTCCATCCCGGTGCGCCGCGCGACGCGTCCTGGTGGGCCGATGCCTGGGCGAATGCGAAATGGGTCAAGGCGGCCAAGAACTCGATCATCATCGGGTTCTTTTCGACCATTCTGGCGACGGTTCTGGGCACGCTTGCTGCCCTTGGCCTGTCGCGCCCGGAAATGCCGTTTCGCCGGGCGATCATGGCGATCCTGATCTCGCCCATGATCGTGCCGCTGATCATTACCGCGACGGGAATGTTCTTCTTTTATTCGAACCCCTGCGAGCTGCTGACCTATTTCGGGCTGTCGGGCAATTGCGGGCGGCTGGCGGGCACCTATCTGGGGGTGATCCTGGCACATGCCACGCTGGGGATCCCGTTCGTGATCATTACCGTGACGGCCACGCTGGTGGGCTTTGATCAGTCGCTGAACCGGGCGGCGGCCAGCCTTGGGGCGAATCCGCGCACGACGTTTTTCCGCGTAACCATGCCGCTGATCCTGCCCGGCGTGATTTCGGGCGCGCTGTTCGCCTATGTAACCTCGTTCGACGAGGTGGTGGCGGTCCTGTTCATCGCCGGTCCCGATCAGCAGACCATTCCCCGGCAGATGTGGAACGGTATCCGCGAACAGATCAGCCCGGCCATTCTGGCGGTGGCGACGCTGCTGGTCGTGTTTTCGATCACGCTTTTGGCCACCGTCGAATTGCTGCGCCGCCGATCCGAACGGATCCGGGGTGTGACGCCCCGATGACTCCGCGGGAACTGGAAGACGAGGCTGCCCGTCCGCGCGCGCCGGACTATCCGGGTCTGTCGCCCGTGCAGCGCGCGCGGGGCCAGAGGCTGGCGCTGATCCACGACATGTATCGCGGCGAGATGGCGACGGTCGCGGAACTGCTGACACGGATCGAGGCCGGGCAGGACCGTTCTGCAAAGCTGGCCGGGGCGATAGAGGGGATGAACCTGACGCGCAACCTGTCGATGTTCGGAACGGTCTGCGGCCGGGAATGCGTCGTGTTGCAGGACCACCACAATATCGAGGAACAGTGGATGTTTCCCGCCCTGATGGACCGCGCCGACCCCCTTTTGCGACGGGTGATCGACCGGCTTGTGGCCGAACATCAGGTGATCCACGATCTGATCGGCGCGCTGCGCGAGGCGGCAATTGCACTGTTGCACGAGGGAACGGCTGATCAATTCGCGGAATGTGCAACGCGTTTTCGGGCGCTGGACCGGGCGATCCGGTCGCATTTCGGCTATGAAGAATCTGAACTTGCCGACGCGCTGGCCGCCCATGACATTCGTTTGTAGCGCCGGGGCACGAAGCCCGGACTCTGCGGGCGGTCACGACCGGCCGGGAAGGATGGAAACATGACTCCGGCGGCCCATGTGGCCACGGCCATCGGAATTCTTGATCAGGTTTTGCAGGGCGCACCGGCTGAACAGGCCCTGCTGCGCTGGTCGCGCGCCAGCCGCTTTGCCGGGTCTGGCGACCGCGCCGCAGTCCGCGATCTGGTCTTTCAGGCACTGCGTCGCCGCAACAGCCTTGCGTCGCTTGGCGGTGCGCTGAGCGGCAGGGGGCTGATGATCGGCCTCAGCCGCGACAACGGGCAGGATCCGGACACGGTTTTCACGGGCGAGGGCTACGCGCCCGCGCCCCTGACCCCAGCCGAGCGCGTTCCGGGCACTGGCACCGTGCCGGACATTCCCGATTGGATCGTCCCGTTGTGGCGCGCCTCTCTTGGTGCCGAGGCTGACCGGATCGCCGATGCGATGCGCGACCGTGCGCCGGTCTGGCTGCGCGTCAACGCGCTGCGCGGCGATACGGCCGAGGCGGTCGCGATGCTTGCCACGGACGGCATCGAGGTTCAGCCATCGCCGCAGCTTGCCACAGCGCTGCGCGTAAGCCGGGGCGAACGCCGCGTCAATGCCAGCCGCGCCTATCGCGAGGGGCTGGTCGAGTTGCAGGATCTGTCGCCGCAACTGGCCTGCGCCGCGCTGCCTTTGGCCGAAGGGGACAGGGTACTGGATTACTGCGCCGGCGGAGGCGGAAAATCCCTGGCCCTTGCCGCGCAACAGCCGCGCCTTCGGTTGTTCGCGCATGATGCCGACCCGTCGCGCATGTCGGATCTTCCGGTCCGGGCGCGGCGTGCCGGGGCGCGGATCGATCCCGTATCGCGCCCGCAGGGGCATTATCAGCTTGTCATTGCCGATGTGCCCTGTTCAGGGACAGGGACGTGGCGGCGTACGCCCGATGCGAAATGGCGCTTCGATGCGGCTGCGCTGGATCGTCTGCTGACAATACAGGCACGAATCTTGTCACAGGTGGCGCCGCTGGTCGCGCCCGACGGGTATTTGTGCTATATGACCTGCTCGTTTCTGCGGCCCGAAAATGACGCCCGGATCAGCGACTTTCTTGCTGAAAACCCCTCATTTTCTCAGGTTCAACGACATCTTTGGACTTCACTTTCCGCCAGTGACGGATTTTTCCTGTCGGTCTTGAAGAACAATCCCAAGTTGTAGTTTGATTTGTTCGTCCTTAACCTGATGTTAAAGGATCAGGGTCTAGGTCAGGGGCGTGAGATGGCGGAAAGGGCGATTCGCATGGCTTATCTGGACGATCACGGGCGGGTGCAGCGCGGTGCGTTGTCGGCTGTTCCCGTTCTGCTGCTGCCGACGCTGATCGGGGCTGCCATTTTGTTGATTTCTCCGGGAAATACGGGCGGCATGGTGGCGGTTCTGTTTTCGACCGTGGCGGTGGCGTGGTATCTGCTGGGTGGGGCCATCGCCCTGCGGCACGCGATGCAGAACCTGTCCGGCCGCCGCGCGCTTGCTGCCATTCGGGGCGAGGTTGCTGCGGCGCCCGAACCGATCTGGATCTGCGATGCGGACGGGCTGGTCCTGTATCAGAACGAACCGGCAAGCAACGAATTTGGCGATGTTCTGGGGGTTGGCATCGTCTCGCTTCTGTCGCGGCTGCGCGCGGATGCGGCAGGCGCGCTGACCGACCTGTCCAACCGCGCCGCCTGCAACGGGTTTGCCGAACTTCAGCTTGCCAGCGGCGATGTACTGGCACTGAACCGCGCCTGCGATGCTCCGTTGCAGGTCTGGTCCTATCTGCGTCCGAGTGACGAGGCGAAGGAAATCCAGCTTGCCGCATCGCTGGACGGCGATCAGGATGACATGGATGATTTTGATCTGGTTCCTGTCGCGTTGCTGCGGGTGGCGGCGGACGGGCATGTCCGGCGCGCCAATGTTGCGGCGCGGAACCTGTTGGACGGTCGGCTGAGCGGCGACGCGCAGCCGCATCTGGGCAGCCTGCTGGAAGGCCCCGGTCGTCCCGTTGGCGACTGGATTGCCGATATCGTCGCCGGACGTGCCGACGGGCGGGCGGAAATGCTGCGCTTTCGCGGTGGCGAGGGGCGGGACCGCTATTTTCAGGTCACGCTGGCCGTCGATCCGTCGCTGCGCGGTTCGTTGCTTGCGGTTCTGACCGATGCCAGCGCCCTGAAAACGCTGGAGGCTCAATTCGTCCAAAGCCAGAAGATGCAGGCCATCGGGCAGTTGGCGGGCGGCGTCGCCCATGATTTCAACAACTTGCTGACCGCGATCAGCGGGCATTGCGATCTGCTGATGCTGCGGCATGACAAGAACGACCCGGATTTTGCCGATCTCGACCAGATCAGCCAGAACGCAAATCGTGCGGCTGCGCTGGTCGGGCAGTTGCTGGCCTTTTCGCGCAAGCAGACGCTGAAGCTGGAAACGCTGAGCCTGCGCGACACGCTGTCGGACCTGACGCATCTTCTGAACCGATTGGTCGGCGAACGCGTCGGCCTGACCATCACCCACGATGCCGCCCTGAAATCGATCCGCGCTGACAAGCGCCAGCTTGAACAGGTGATCATGAACCTTGTTGTCAATGCCCGCGATGCCATGCCCGAGGGTGGGGATATCTCGGTCCGTACCGAAAACCTGCACCTGTCCCAGCCGTTGCAGCAGGGCAGGGCCATGCTGGCACGCGGCGATTATGTCCGCATCGAGGTGCGTGACGAAGGTTGCGGGATCGAACCGAACAATCTTGAGAAGATTTTCGAACCATTTTACACGACCAAGCGGACAGGTGAAGGAACGGGTCTTGGGCTGTCAACGGCCTATGGTATCGTCAAACAGACCGGCGGTTATATTTTCTGTGAAAGCACGCCGGGAAAGGGAACCTGTTTTTCCCTGTATTTTCCTGCGTATGAGGGTGTAGCGGCGGCGCAATCGGCGGCCATGCCCGAAATCGAGGCGGATCGCCCTGCAACCATCCTGCTGGTCGAGGACGAGGCCCCGGTTCGTGCTTTCGCGGCCCGCGCGCTGAAGCTCAAGGGATACGACGTGCGCGAGGCTGACAGCGCCGAGGCGGCGCTGCACCTGCTGGCCGATGGGCGGCTGCATGTCGATGTGTTCGTGACCGATGTGGTCATGCCAGGAATGGATGGGCCAAGCTGGGTCAATTCGGCCCTGCAACACCGTCCCGGTACAAGAGTGATCTTCATGTCGGGCTATACCGAGGACATTTTTGGTGAAGGCCATGTTCCCGTGCCAAATTCGGTATTCTTGGCGAAACCCTTTACGCTGGTTGAACTGACGCAGACTGTGGCGCGGCAATTGATGACAGACAGCCTTCCACCGACGCTGCATTGAGGCGACGGGTCAGACAAGCGTTCGATACAGTGAGATGTCGTCGGCCATGGCCGCGCGCAGCCGGTGCTCGGCATCGGCGGTCAGGCTGACATCGACCGGCGGGGGCACGTTGATGCGGGGCAACTCGATCGCGCAGTCAAGCCGGTCTTCCAGAAAGCG
>NZ_JBKEBL010000007.1:0-40871 GCF_047973135.1 Paracoccus sp. (in: a-proteobacteria) | reverse complement strand
GTCTCGCGCAGTCCGGCAGTATCAAGAAACGTCACCGCCAAACCTTTAAGATCAATTCTCAGCTCTATGACATCACGTGTTGTGCCCGCCACATCAGAAACCAGCGCCACATCACGACGCGCTATTCTGTTGATTAAACTTGATTTTCCGGCATTTGGGGGTCCAATTACCGCAATCTCGAACCCCCGGCGCAACCGTTCTGCGGCCGGAAATCCCCCCACCTCTCGATCAATCTCATGATTTAAGCCCGCCAGCAGCTCAAACACCTCTTCCGGAATATCCTCGGGTACATCTTCATCCGCGAAATCGACGCTTGACTCAACCAAAGCACCTGCGCGAATCAACATATATCGCCAATCATCCACCTTTCGGCTTAATTCTCCGCCGATGGTACGTACAGCCAGTTGTCGCTGCGATTCGGTCTCGGCTTCAAGCAAGTCGCCAAGACCTTCGACTTCGGCCAAATCCATACGACCATTCAGAAATGCCCGGCGAGTGAATTCCCCTGCTTCCGCCCGACGCGCTCCGCGTCCAAGTAACGCCTGCTCAATCCTGCGCAAAACTACTGGCGCACCATGCAAATGCAGTTCAGCAACCTCTTCACCGGTAAAGCTGTGGCCCCGTTCGAACCACATCACCAGCGCCTGGTCCAGTTCCTCGGTCTCGTCCCGTAAAACACGAAAGTACCCGTGGCGAGCTTGCGGTAAAGACCCGGCCAGTGCTTCGACCACACCGCGCGCGCCGGAACCGCTTAGCCTCATGACCGAAACGCCCCCCCGCCCTGGCGGGGTGGCTTCGGCAAAAATCAGATCCATGACGACCTCCGTCAGGCGTTCATCGAATCAAAAAATTCAGAATTGGTTTTGGTTTGCTTCAGCTTGGAAATCAGGAATTCAATGGCGTCCGTAGTGCCCATAGGATTCAGAATACGCCGGAGCAGATAGGTCTTTTGCAGATCCTTGGCATCAACAAGCAGTTCCTCCTTGCGCGTACCTGACTTGAGAATATCCATCGCCGGGAAAACGCGCTTGTCCGCAACTTTACGATCCAGAACGATCTCGCTGTTGCCGGTACCTTTGAATTCCTCAAAGATCACCTCGTCCATACGCGACCCGGTATCTATCAGCGCTGTCGCAATGATTGTCAGACTGCCACCTTCTTCAATATTCCGTGCTGCGCCAAAAAACCGCTTTGGCCGCTGCAATGCGTTGGCGTCAACACCACCTGTCAACACTTTTCCTGAGCTTGGCACCACAGTATTGTAAGCCCTACCAAGTCTTGTGATAGAATCAAGTAAGATCACTACATCTCGCTTATGCTCAACCAGCCGTTTGGCCTTTTCGATCACCATCTCACTGACCGCAACATGCCGACTGGCAGGTTCATCAAATGTTGACGAAATCACCTCACCGCGAACGCTGCGCTGCATATCGGTAACTTCTTCGGGGCGTTCATCAATCAACAAGACGATCAAATAGCATTCCGGATGATTTCTCTCGATCGAATGTGCGATATTTTGCAGCAACACCGTCTTACCCGTACGTGGAGGCGCGACAATCAGTGATCGCTGCCCTTTTCCGATCGGTGCCACCAGATCGATAATCCGCGCACTTCGGTCCCGGATCGTCGGGTCTTCTATTTCCATCTTCAGCCGGTCATTCGGATAAAGCGGCGTCAGGTTGTCGAAGGCTACCTTGTGACGCGCCTTTTCAGGATCTTCAAAATTGATCCGCTCAACCCGCGTCAGCGCAAAATAACGCTCGTTCTCACCTGGTGCGCGGATCACACCAGCCACCGTGTCGCCCGTCCGCAGCGAATGCTGGCGGATCATGTCAGGGCTGACATAGATGTCATCGGGTCCGGGCAGGTAATTCGCCTCGGTCGAGCGCAGGAACCCGAACCCGTCCTGCACAACCTCAAGCACGCCCTCGCCGCCAATATCCCAACCCTCTTCGGCATGCTCTTTCAGGATCGAGTACATCATCTCGCCCTTGCGCATGGTCGAGGCGTTCTCGATTTCCCATTCTTCAGCCATGGCCAGCAGATCGGCCGGGCTTTTCACCTTCAGATCGGACAGGTTAAGTCGTTCTTCAGTCATCTTGCCACCTTGCGCACACCGGGAAAAACCCGGTGTCGTGATCAATGTCGTGGAAACTCCCATACCGGACGGCCGGGCTTGGGCGGCAAATAAGACGTAACAGGCCCCGAGTCAATCATGGCCGTCAAAATTTAACGATCACCGACAGCACGATCCCCGCCATCAGCAGCGTCGGCATCTCGTTCATCAGCCTGTATCTACGGCCTGAAAGCGCCCTACCCTGCGCCAGCAACCTGCGCTGCGCCCCGCACCAACCATGAAACCAGGTCATCGCCAGTACGCAACCAGCCTTTGCCCAGGGCCAGATCATCGACCAGTCAACGATCCCCGGTGTCAGCACCAGCACAGCCCCACTTGCCCAGGTGGCGATCATCGCAGGGCACATGATCAGGCGGTACAGCTTGCCCTCCATGATCTTGAAGCTGTTTGCCGGTTCACTCGCCCTTAACCCCCGTTCGCTATGATAGACGAACAGACGCGGCAGATAAAACAACCCGGCCATCCACGACATGACGGCCATCAGGTGAAATGCCTTAACGTAAGGATAGATCGTCACAAGCAGGTTGGTCATCGCGTGTCTCCTGTCAGGTTCGATCTAAATAAAATGATAAGAAATAGGAATGTTGTTGTTGTAAGGGCTGGGGAGAAGGGGAAATCTGGCTTTTCCCAAATAAAATCCCCAGTTCAGAACCCTGTTGATAAAATTGGCACATACCACCGAAATATGAAATTAACTCAATTTTATCAACATATTGAACTGTGGATAAGTTTGTGGAATATCTTCATGCGAAAGATCTCTCCACAGCTTTCCGTATTACATGGATCTACATGTCCACCTGTGGATGAAAAGCTCTTGTTCACGTTACATTCTCGATGAAAATCGCTGCGCCGCGGCAAACACGACGTTTACCAACATGATTCCCCTGAACTTGCCCCGAATTCTATCCACAGGGTGAGTCCTGCGGGCCACAGCCAGCCGCGCCGTGATGCTGAAATGGCTTTTGTCTTGCATTCTGCGCTCAAAATCTGCTGCAGATCCAACAAAAGGCAACCGGAAGGCCGCCCGATGACCGAAGAAACGCCGCTTGGCGGTATCCGTAATGTTCCGCTGGCCGGGGTGATCGGGATGCCTGTCGCGCATTCTCGCTCTCCCCGGCTGCACGGCCATTGGTTGCGCCGCTATGGCATCAGCGGTCACTATATCCCGATGCCCATCATGCCCGAACATCTGGCCGAGGTTCTGCGTGCCCTGCCGCGCGCTGGCTTTGTCGGCATCAATGTCACCATCCCGCATAAAGAGGCGGTGGTGACGCTGGCCGATGTCGTGACAGATCGCGCGGCGCTGATCGGGGCGGCAAATACGCTGATCTTTCGTCCCGATGGCAAGATTCATGCCGATAACACCGACGGCTACGGCTTTATTGCCAATCTGCGGCAGAACGCGCCTGATTGGCAGCCGGGCAGAGGCCCTGCGGCGGTCATCGGTGCCGGTGGTGGGGCGCGGGCGGTCGTAGCGTCGCTGCTGGACAGCGGCGTGGCCGAGCTGCGTATCACAAACCGCACCCGCGTCCGGTCTGAACAGATCCGCGCCGAATTTGGTGCACGCGTCGTCGTCTATGACTGGGCGCAGGCAGGCAATATGCTGGAAGGCGCGGCGACGGTCGTGAATGCAAGTTCGCTTGGGATGCAGGGTAAACAGCCGCTGCGCGTTCCGTTGGAGGCATTGTCACCTGACGCACTGGTCACGGATCTGGTTTATACGCCTCTGATGACGCCATTTTTGACTCAGGCGCAGGAACGTGGTTGCCGGATCGTCGATGGATTGGGCATGTTGCTGCATCAGGCCACTCCGGGCTTTGAACGCTGGTTCGGTCAACGTCCCGAGGTAGACGACGAAGCGCGGCGGGCCGTTCTGGAATGACATACCGGCTGGGACTGACGGGAAGCATCGGAATGGGCAAATCGACCACATCTGCGATGTTTCGTGATATGGGTTATCCGGTCTGGGACGCCGATGATGCGGTTCACCGGCTTTACGCGCCCGGCGGTGCGGCGGTTGAGCCTGTGGCGGCGGTATTTTCCGACGCGCTGGTTGATGGCGGAATCGACCGCGCCGTGCTCAAGGACTATCTGGCCCGCGATCCTGCGGCGCTGAAACAACTGGAATCCATCGTTCACCCCCTTGTCGCACAGGACCGGGCCGCTTTCCTGTACCGCCACGCCGATCAGCCGCTGGTGGTTCTGGATATTCCTCTTCTGTTTGAGGCGGGTGGAACGCAGGTGGTCGATGGCATCGCGGTTGTTTCGACCGATGCGCAGACCCAACGCGAGCGGGTGCTGGCGCGACCCGGAATGACGTCAGAGGCGTTGCAGATGATCCTGTCGCGGCAGATACCAGACGACCAGAAACGCGCGCGTGCCGATTGGATTATCCCGACCGACACGCCAGAGGGTGCGCGCCAGGCAGTCGAGCGGATCGTGAAAGAGGTGACTGGCCATGCGTGAAATCGTTCTCGATACCGAAACCACAGGGTTAGAGGCCGAGAAGGGGGATCGCATCGTTGAAATCGGTGCGATTGAGTTGATGAACCACCTGCCGACCGGCCGCACCTATCACGTCTATATCAACCCTGAATGTCCCATGCCGGCCGAGGCTTTCGCCATTCATGGTCTGGGCGATGATTTCCTGCGCGACAAGCCGAAATTTGCCGAAATTGCGCAAGGTTTTCTCGATTTTATTGGCGGGGATGCGCGGCTGGTGATCCATAATGCCAGTTTCGACATGCGGTTCCTGAACGCGGAACTGCGCCGTATGGGCCGCCCGACCCTGCCTTTTTCGCGAGCGCTGGATACGCTGGCCATGGCACGGGATAAATTTCCCCGCGGGCCGTCCACTCTGGATGGGCTGTGTCGCCGTTTTGGCGTGGACAATTCCGGACGCGATCTGCACGGTGCTTTGCTGGATTCGGAACTGTTGGCCGAGGTTTATCTGGAGCTGATTGGTGGGCGCCAGCCGGATCTGGTGCTGGACCAGCCCGAAACCGTCAGTCGCAAGGCGCAGTCTGCCGATGGCATGAAGGTGCCCCGCGCTGCGCGCCCCGCCCCCTTGCCCGCGCGCCTGACCGAGGACGAGGCCACGGCCCATAAAGAGTTTGTCGCAAAGCTTGGCGAGAATGCGATCTGGGCGCGCTTTGGCTGAAGAACGGGCTTGCGCGGACGGGCCGCGCGTCTCATCCTGCCGGCATCTGGTGGAAGGTGTCTATGCTAGGGTACTTGCGCGAGGCTTGGGTGTTCTGGGCCGCAGTCTTCGAACGGATGGACAAGATCCATATGGGGCTGATCGCGGCGGGCGTGGCCTTTTATTCGATGTTTGCAGTCTTTCCCGGCATAGCCGCCGTGATCGCCTTGTGGAGCCTGTGGTTCGATCCGAACGCCATCATGGCTTATGGTGAGGTTGCGGACGAATTTCTGCCCGAAGGGGCCTATGACCTGATCGATGCGCAGATCCGTGCGCTGACTTCGGCGGGAAGGCCGTCAATCGGCTGGGCCTCTTTCGTGTCCTTCATGGTGGCGACGATGTCGGCGCGGGCGGGCGTCAACGGACTGGTGCGCGGGCTGAACGCGGCCTATGGGGTCCGCGCGCATTCGACGGTGTTCGGCTTTATACTGGCCTATCTGCTGACGCTGGCCATTGTCGGCATCTCGATAGCGGGGCTGGCGACCATTGTTGTCGTGCCGATTATTCTGACATTCGTGGAACTTGGCCCGCTGAACGGCTGGCTGGTCGCGGCTCTGCCATGGGCGGGAATGTTTCTGATCGTCATTCTGGGCATAGGGATCCTGTACCGCTATGGCCCGAACGTAAAGGCACCGCGAACCCCGGTTTTCACATGGGGCGCATTGTTTGCCGCGATCCTGTGGGCGGCGGCGTCCATTGCCTTTTCAACCTATCTTGGCCATTTCAACAGCTACAACAAGGTCTATGGCTCTATCGGGACGGTGGTGGCGTTGCTGATGTGGTTCTATCTGGCCGGATTTTCGGTCATGCTGGGTGCGCTGGTCAATGTCGAACTGGCCCGGCGCAAGCGTGTTCTTGCCGCACGCGAGGCGCGGCAGGCAGTGCTGGCGGTCGCACACGAACGCTGATCAGACCTCAAGCCCCTCGGTCGAGGCAAAGAACATGGCCTGACTGACGGCGGAACGGATTTGTTCCTCGCGATAGGGCTTCGAGATCAGAAAGGCCGGCTCGGGCCGTTCGCCGGTCAACAGCCGTTCGGGGAAGGCGGTGATAAAGATGACCGGAATATCACCCAGTTCCCGGATCAACTGGTTGACCGCGTCGATCCCGGACGAGCCGTCGGCAAGTTGGATATCCGCAAGCATCAGGTCGGGCCGTTCGGCATGCGCAGCCTCGACGGCGGCGCGATGGGTGCGCGCGATGGCGGTGACATCGTGGCCAAGCGCGTGCACGATGCCCTTCAGATCCATGGCGATGATGGTTTCGTCCTCGATCACCAGCACCTTGCCTCGCAGCGCATTACCCATTTCATCCAGCGCAATGTGGACCAGTTCTTCGACCTCGGCCTGTTCGATCAGCATGATTTCCGCAACCTGATCAAAGCGCAGTTCCTCGATCGTACGCAGCAGCAGCGCCTCGCGCGAATTGGGTGTCAGTTGCCGCAGATGCGCCTGTGCCTGCTTTTCGCGACCGGAAAGCTCTCCTTCGTCCACAGGCTGACCAGAGCTTTGCCAAATGGCGTGAAAGGCACGAAACAGCGCGACGCGCATGTCGCGGGCATTTTCCAGCACGGCCCTGTCGGATAACAGCGCCTCCAGCGCGGCGGCGGCGTAATTGTCGCCGGCAGTCTGGTTTCCGGTCAGCGCGCGGGCGTAACGACGCAGATATGGCAGCTCTCTGGCGATGGATTGGGCAAGATCGGCTGAGGTCATGATATTGCGTCCCTTAAAACACTGGTTGCACGGAACCGTGTTTCACCTCTACAGGTTGGACACTATGCAGACAAGATTTCCGGGGCTGACAAGCTATGACCTCCAATCAGGATGAGGGCCGCAAGGAAGCGATTGAGAAGCAGATCGACGAAAATCTCAAGCGTGTTTATGAACAAAGTATTCAGGAAAAGATCCCCGACCGATTTCTAGACTTGCTCAAGAAGCTTAAAGACCAGAAATAGCGGTGTTTTAATGGATGACAATGGCCCGACCGATCCGCGGGACGAGTTGGTCGAACATCTGCCTGCGCTGCGGGCCTTCGCGCTGTCCCTGACACGTGAAAGCGCGACGGCAGACGATCTGGTGCAGGACACCATCGTCAAGGCATGGACAAATATCGATAAATTTCAAAGCGGCACGAATTTACGCGCCTGGTTGTTCACAATTTTGCGAAATACCTTCTATTCGGGGCTGCGGCGAACCCGGCGCGAGGTCAGCGACAGCGATGGCCATCTTGCAGCGCGACAGGCTATTCGGCCCGAACATGACGGCAGGCTAGCGCTGAAAGATTTTCGTACCGCGTTCGAACGGTTGCCCGCCGAACAGCGCGAGGCACTGATTCTGGTCGGCGCTTCCGGCTTTTCCTATGAAGAGGCGGCGGCGATGACCGGGGTTGCCATCGGGACGGTCAAATCCCGCGCCAATCGTGGCAGGCGGAAACTGGCCGAACTGCTGATGCTGGAGGAGAACGAGGAATTGGAGATTACTGATCCTGCAACGCTGGCCGTGATGGCTGCAAACCGGCCTGTTCGGCGCTGAAACTGAGCCGTGCTGAGGCGATTTTGGGCACCGCTGGGCTTTACACGGGGGCTAGGGTTCCGCCTTGGCGGCCTGTTGTCGGTGGCGATCCTGCCGATCGGCCTACTGTCGCTGGCCGAGAACCTTCACCTGTCGCGGCAGGCTGAACGCAGCGCCGAGCTTGCGCTGATGGGGCGCACAGCCTCTGCCGCCGCCGGAGAACGCGCCTTGCTGCAAAGCGCGCTTGGATCCGCCGATGCCCTTGGCCCGGCCGTATTGGAAACGATGCAGCGGCCCGACCTTTGTTCCGATCTGATGCGCAATTTCACACAGCGCAGCGCCACCTATATCTTTGCGGCCTTTGTTCCGCTGAACGGCGTCAGTGACTGTAATTCCGCGCCGCAACAGCCCGCCGATTTTCGTGAATCCCCCGGACACAAGAACTTTGCGCAGGAACAAGGCACAATGGTTGCGGCGGTGGATCACAGCATTTACAGCGGGCGGCCCGTGGTCGAGGTGATGCAGCCGCTGTACCGCGATCAGGAACTGCTGGGCTATATCACCGTCGCGCTGACCGATGAATTGCTGCGTTCGACCCATACGACCGGGCTGGGAACCGAGGGCGCGCGGATTGTCACCTTCAATCACCGGGGTGAAATTCTGACGGCAGACAATGCCGGGATCAGCGATCCGGCCAGCATCCTGCCGCAAGGGACCGAGCTTGGCGCCCTGCTGTCCCGTAACGAGACGACATTTCGCGACAGATCCAACTCTGGCGAAACGCGTGTGTTTTCCGTCGTTCCGGTGATTCCCGGTCTTGTCTATGCCGTCGGAAGCTGGAGCCCCAAGATTGCCGGGGTTGGTCTGCTGAAACTGTCGCGCCTGGGCGCGGTGATGTTTCCGGTGACGCTGTGGCTGGTGACGCTGGCCGTGGCCTATTTCGCGGTGTTTCGGCTGGTACTGCGCCATATTTCCGAATTGCGCGGCCAGATGCGCCGTTTTGCCATCGGAAACCGCCGCCATCCGCCGCCGGTCCTGACCGATGCCCCGACCGAGATCGCGGATGTCAGCCAGACCTTGCACAACATGGCCCGCATCCTGATCCGCGACGAGGTCGCGATGGAGGCCGCCGTTGGTGAAAAGACCATCCTGCTGAAAGAGGTTCACCACCGCGTCAAGAACAACCTGCAACTGATTGCCTCGATCATCAACATGCAAAGCCGGATGCTGGATGACCCCGAGGCGCGGCGCGTCCTGCGATCCATTCAGGACAGGGTCGCGGCCCTGGCCACCATTTATCGCAACCTCTATCAGGCCGAGCATCTGGATTCGGTGCAGGCCGACCGGCTGATTGGCGAGATCATCAACCAGATGATCAACGCCTCGGTAGGGCCAGGATCGCGGCTGCGGGTCGATACCCGGCTTGCGCCGCTGGTGCTGCAACCCGATCAGGCGGTTCCCCTGTCGCTGCTGGCGACCGAAGCTTTCACAAACGCGCTGAAATATGCCGGAATCGCGCCGGGCGAGGATGCGCCCTGGGTGCGGGTGACGCTGGCCGATAGGGGTGGCGGGCGCGGGGTGCTGGAAATCGTCAACTCGATTGGTACGGGCAACCCGCTCACCGAAGGCACCGGACTGGGCAGCCAGTTGATCGAGGCGTTTTCCATCCAGCTTGAGGGCGAATCTCAATCCGGTATCGACGGCCACACGTTTTTCCTGCGGCTGCCGTTCCGCGTCGAGCCGCCGCCGTACCGCGACAGCGACGACCAGCGCAGCGTGGTTCTGACTTCGGCGGCGCGCGACGGCTCGCATCACTGAGGCTTTGCCGCCACGGCGGTACAATCCTTGCGCGCGACGCAGGCAGAGACTTGCGCAAGTTTGCATCCGGTCTATTTTGGGGGAATGCAGAGCAAGGGCGATTACAATCTGACAACTGGTGCTGGACTGGTCGCCTGTCCACGATGCGACGCGCTCTATATCGAGGAAGAGCTGGCTGCGGGCGAAACCGCGAGTTGTCTGCGCTGTAATACTGTACTGGCACGTCCGAAAGGAGGCGCATTCATCCAGTTGATCGCCCTGTCCTTCGCGTCTATCGTGCTGCTTCTGGGTGCTGTATTCTTTCCGTTTCTTGAAATCTCCCGCATGGGATTCGGTCACGCGACCTCGCTGTTCGGGGTCGCCCTGTCCTTCGCGCATGGCGTGTTGCTGCCGCTGGTGATTGCGCTGATGGCGGTGGTGATCGGGTTGCCGGTTCTGCGGGCCTTTCTGCTGGTTTATACACTGGCTCCGCTGGCCAAGGGCGCCCGCCCGCGCCGCCACGCCGCCACTGCCTTTCGTTGGTCCGAGGAATTGCGCCCGTGGTCCATGGCCGAAATTTTCGTGATCGGCACCGTAGTCGCGCTGGTCAAGATCGCGGGCATGGCGAATATCCACCTTGGCCCGGCCTTCTGGGCCTTTTGTGCGCTGTTGCTGGTCAATCTCGCCTCGCACAGCTTCATGTGCCAGACGACGATCTGGGATGCGATCGAGGATGGCGGCGGCAAGACTGACGGGCGTGAAATGGTCGAGGCCCCAAAAAAATGAGCGGAGAGCTGAATCCAAAGGGCAGTCATGGCGTGGTCATGACGGCGCATCGGGCGGGATTGCTGGGATGCCGCGGCTGCGGTCGTGTCTGGCCGCAGGATCAGCACCGCTGCAAGCGCTGCGGTGCGCGGCTGTCTCCGCCGAACCGGCGCGGGCTTCAGGCTGTCTGGGCGTGGTGGATCGCCGGGCTGATCATGTATATTCCCGCCAATCTGTATCCGATGATGGCCACCAAGACGCTTGGCGGTCTGGGCGGCACCGGGGAACACACGATCATCGAAGGCGTGATCGAACTGATCCATTACGGCAGCTATGACATCGCGGCTGTGGTTTTTGTGGCCTCGGTCGTGGTGCCCGTCGCGAAATTTCTGGTCATCGCCTGGCTGGCCATGGTTGCCGGACGCCCCGCCACTGCCGATCAGTCGCATATCCGCCTGCATCTGTTCGAAGCCGTCGAGTTCATTGGTCGCTGGTCGATGATTGACGTCTTTGTCGTCGCCATCACCTCGGCGCTGGTTCAGCTTGGCTTTGTCGCCTCGATCAGACCCGGACCCGCCGCCGTCTGCTTTGCGCTGTCGGTCGCCTTTACCATGCTTTCCGCCCAAAGCTTCGATCCCCGTCTGATCTGGCGTGGCCTGCCGCTGCGCAACAAGGATGATGACGACTGACTGCCACCCCACGAACAGATGAGCAAAGCGTCATGAGTGACACCTCACCGCCACAGATGAAGCCGGCGAAACCGGCTCGGAAAACCGCAGCGACGGCGGCCCGGTTCAGTATCAGTTTGGTCTGGATCGTTCCAATCATGGCGCTTCTGGTGACTTTGGCGGTTGCCTGGACCAGCTATGCCAATCGCGGATCGCTGATCGAGGTCGAATTTGCTGATGCGACGGGCATCAATCCGGGTGAAACGGCGCTGCGGTTTCGCGATGTGACCGTCGGGCAGGTCGAGGCGGTGAACTTTACCCCCGATCTTCGCAGGGTCGTGCTGAAGGTCCGCGTGGACAAGGAGGTCGAGAAATATATCGATTCCGACGCGTCGTTCTGGATCGTCCGGCCCCAGGTGACGGCGCAGGGGGTGACGCGGCTGGATACGGTTCTGACCGGGTCGTTCATCGAGGGAAGCTGGGATTCCGAAATCGCCGAGGCAAAAACCCATTTCGTCGGGCTGGAGCGTCCCCCACTGATTCGTGCCGGCGAGGCCGGGACATGGATCACCCTGTCGATGGATAGCGCCAGCGGCCTGAACGAAGGCGCGCCGATCCTGTATCGCGGCGTCAATGTCGGGCGGCTGGAAAATATCCGCCTGTCGGCTGACGAAAGCTCGGTTATCGCCGATGCATTGGTCGAATCTCCGCATGATCAGCGCCTGACGACCCGCACCGTGTTTTGGGACACTTCGGGCTTTTCGCTGTCGCTTGGCGCGTCGGGCCTGTCTTTCAACGTGGATTCCATGGTTTCGCTGCTGCAAGGCGGCATTGCCTTTGAAACGCTGGTTAGCGGTGGTCAGCCCATCGAGGCCGGGCATCTTTACGCCATCCAGCCGGACGAGGCAGCGGCCCACAACAATATCTTCGCCGCCGATCCGGGCAGCGAATTGCGCCTGACCGCACTTGTAGAAAACTCGGTGCGCGGTCTGGAAAAGGGCGCGGATGTGCAGTTTCAGGGGCTCAGCGTCGGCGAAGTCAGCCGGCTTGCCGTGCGAGTCGAGGATGCGCAGGACGGGCTGTCGCCCGAAGTGCTGCAAGAGGTCAGCATCGCGATCGCGCCGGGCCGTCTGGGCCTTGCGCCCGACGCGACCAAAGAGGATGCGCTGGCGTTCCTGCAACAGCAGGTCGGCAATGGGCTGCGCGCGCGCGTTGCCAGCACGGGCTTTCTGGGCACTTCGATGATGATCGAACTGGTCGAAATCCCCGACGCGCCCGCAGCCGAAATCGCCATGGACGCCCTGCCCTACCCGATCATTCCCTCGGTCGCCTCGGAAACGACGGATTTTACACAGACCGCCGAAGGGCTGATGACCCGGATCGGGGAACTGCCGCTTGAGGAAACGCTGAAATCCGCGTCCGAGATGATCAGCGGACTGTCCGCCCTGGTCAATTCGCCCGACACGCGCGCGATTCCCGGCAGCACGCGGCAAATGCTTGACGACGCACAATCGACACTAAGCGATGTTCGGCAGATGGTTCAGGAACTGCGCGATACAGGCGCGGCGGATAATGTGGGCGCAACGTTGGCCTCGGCCCGCGAACTGACGGCCAAGCTGGATGTCGCCGCCGAAAAACTGCCCGATCTGATGGACGGACTGCGCAAGACCTCGGATTCCATCGGTCAGGTCGATTTCGCCGGAATCGGCGATCAGACCAAGGGGATCATCGGCGATGTCCGCGCGATGCTTGGCACGCAGGATGCCGCCGAATTGCCGCGCAACCTGTCAGACACGTTGAAGGCGGCGTCGGGGCTGTTGAATGAATTGCGCGACGGGAATGCCGCTGGCAGTCTGAACAACGCGTTGAATGCCGCCTCTGTCGCGGCGGATGAAATCGCCAGCGCCGCACGCGACCTGCCCGGCCTGATCCAGCGGTTGCAGGCAACTGCGGTCCGCGCCGATGCATTGCTGTCATCTTACGGCGAACGCTCGGATTTCAACAACGAAGCCATCAACATGCTGCGCGAAGTCCGGCGGGCATCCGCCTCGGTCGGCGCGCTTGCGCGGATGGTCGAACGCAACCCGCGCGCCTTCATTATGGGACGGTAACACGATGACACTACGCTTTTCCGCAGCAATGGTTCTGGGCGCACTGGCGCTGGCGGGCTGTTCGGATCCCGAAAAGACCAGCCGTTTCCTGATTGATCCGCCTGCCGCGCCCGTCCAGGTTCCCAACCGCATCGGCTCGGCCGAGCTGAAGGACGTGTCCCTGCCCGAATACGCGTCCGATCAAGAGGTCAAGTGGCAGACGGCCGATGGCGCCGTCCGTTCGAACCCTGAAAACCTGTGGGCCGACAATCCGCAGCGCGGCTTTACCATGGCACTGGCGCGAGAAATCTCGAACGTGTCGGGCGCGACCGTGATCGGAGAGCCTTGGCCCCTGGCCGAGCCCCCTGCCCGCGTGCTTGAGGTTCGGGTGGAAAAGGCGCTGGCGCAGGCCGACGGCGTTTATCGGCTGACCGGGCGCTATTTCGTGTCTGACGCTGGTGCCGGCGGCATGAACCATGCCCGGATCTTTGACATTTCGGTGCCAATGGCCACCGCAGGCAGCCCGGCGGCCATTGCAGGCGCGCAATCGGCGGCGATCACCCAGCTTGCCCAGCAAATCGCGACCCTGTCCGGTCCGGGGCGCACGATCACGACGCAGAAGGTCGCCGATCCCTATGGGCTTGAACCGCTGATGTGATGTTTCGGGGCGCGCGCCATTGTGATGGCCCGCGCCTCTTTCCTATCCCAGCCTGAAATCGCGGACATGGCCGGGTACCGCCACGCCGTCCGGATTGCGCGGATCCGGAATTGGCGTGCCGATCCGCGTGGTGACGGGGATGACCCCGGCCCAGATTGGCAGGATGTAATCATCTTCCTCGTCATTCGGGCCGCCACTGCGGATCTTGGCGCTGCCTTCCTCGATCTTCAGGCCCAGTAATGTTGTCGCCTTCAGATCCTGCGGCGTGTCGGGGCGCAGCCCGGCATAGCGGCCCGGAAACAGCCCATCGACAAACCGCGTCAGTTTGACCAGCTTTTCCGCAGGATCCCCTACCCGGAAAGCCGTGCCGAATAATGTGACCGATCGCGAATTGACCGAGTGGTGAAACCCCGAACGCGCCAGAACGAATCCGTCAAGGATCGAGACGCTGAGGCATACCTCGGCGTCGCGCCCCGCCCGCAGCGCGTGGCTGGCCGATGAGCCGTGCCAATAGACGTGATCACCCTCGCGCCATTGCAGGGTTGGTGTGACATAGGGCTTGCCCTCGATCACATAACCGACCGAGCAAAGCGGCTGCGCGTCCAGAATGGCGTAGATGGTGGCCCGGTCGAAATGCCCGCGTGGATGTGAACGGCGCAGGCGGGAACGGTTGGTAATGGCAAGGCTGTCGGTCATGGGATGGCTCGGGTCAAGGGCTTGATGGCTGATGGTTAAGGCGGTATTGGACATGGTTCTATGGCCAATACCGGAAAAAAATATCAGTCCAATCTGGATGCCGCGCTGCTGGCTCTGGTGCTGGACCGGGCATCGGACCGCCCGCTGCATCTGCAATTGTCCGGGGCATTGCGCGCGCTGGTCCTGACTGGTCGCTTTGGTGACGAAAGGCTGCCTGCCAGCCGCGTTCTGGCCGCAGAACTTGGCGTGTCGCGCATGACCGTCACTTCGGCCTATGACCAGTTGATCGCCGAGGGCTATCTGACCGCACGGCGGGGCGATGGCACCTATATCGCCGCGCATTTGCCGCATCTGGTGGCCCCCGCGCCCCGGCCCGCCGCCGTCCGGCAAAGCGTCAGGCCCTTCATGCCGTTTCACCCCGGCATCCCCGATCTGGCGGATTTCCCGCATCGCATCTGGGCGCGGCATCTGGAACGGGCGTGGCAAGCGCCCCAGACGCAATTGCAGGGTCAGGCCGACCCTTTTGGCTGGCCTGCATTGCGCATAGCCATCGCGGCGCATCTGGCCGCATGGCGCGGGCTGGAATGCGTGCCTGAACAGGTGGTGATTACCGGCGGCGCGTGGGACGGTTTTGACATCCTGCGCGGACTCGGGGCGCTGCGCGGGCACGGGCTGGCACTGGAAGATCCCGGCTGGCCAACCCTGTACCGGCTGATCGAACGGGCCGGGCTGACTCCGGTTCCGCTGCGAATCGATGCCAGCGGTTTCTGCCCGGCGCATATCCCGCAGGGCATCGCCACGGCGATTGTCACCCCCTCGCGGCACTATCCGACCGGCATCGCCATGCCCCTGACCCGCCGGTTGGCTCTGCTGCACTGGGCCGAGGCGACCGGTGGATTGATTGTCGAGGATGATTACGACAGCGAATTTCGCTATCAGGGCCAGCCCCTGCCCTCGCTTGCCGGGCTGGATGGGCTGCGGCGGGTGGTTTATATGGGCAGCTTTTCGAAACTGCTCAGCCCTGGCCTGCGCATTGGCTATCTGGTCCTGCCCGAGGCGCATCTGGCCCCCGCGCGGGATTATCTGTCTGTCACGGGCGCGCGCGCCTCTTTGATACCGCAACCGGCGCTGGCCCGGTTCATGGAAAGCGGCGAGTTTGCCACCCATTTGCGTCGCATGCGCCGCACCTATGCCCGCCGTCAGGCATGGCTGTTGCAGGGACTTGCGCCGGTTGCCGATCTTCTGGACCTGGCCCCTGACGCGGCGGGGATGCATCTGTGCGTCCCCTTGCGTCCGGCGATGCCCGCCACCGACCAGCAGATCAGCGCATGCGCCGCCGCGCAGGGCCTGACCCTGCGCGCGCTGTCGGCCCATGCAAGACTGCCGGACCCGCCGCAGGCCCTGCTGCTGGGCTATGCCGCTTTTGCCGAAAGGCACCTGACAGACGCTGCCAGAACGCTGATCCGGATCCTGCGTCAGGCCAGCGGCTGATTCCAAAGCAGTTCGGGCCGCGTGACCCTGTTTACCGTTGGGCCTGCGCCTGTGCGCCAAGACTTAGCGTTTCGACCAGACCCGCGATTTCGGATCTGAGCGCGTCCAGAGGCACGCCGACGAAACGCCCCTCCAATGCCAGAAGAACAATGCCATGCACGGCGGCAAAGGTCGTTCGTGCGCGCAGTTCCAGTGCGGCGGGATCAAGATCAGGGCGAAGCTGCGCCAGATATGGGGCAATCTCTTGCAGCAGAACAGCGTGATCCATCCTGTGCCAGTCGGGAACCGTTCGACCGGCAGAGGGGCGATGTTCAAACAGCGCCAGCCACAGGTTGCGTTTTTCCATGGCAAAGCTGGCATAGGTGGCCGCAAGCGCCTGCAAACTGTTCCTTGGATCTTGTCCGCTTTTTGTCAGGGCGGCTTGCAGGGCCTGCCCAAGCTGCTTTAGCGTACGCGAATTGACGTGAAAGATCAGCAGATCCAGATCCTCGACCACGTTATACAGCGCGCCAAGGGCACATCCCGCCTTGGCCGTCACCGTTCGCACCTTCAGACCGGCCAGCCCGTGGGCGGCGATTTCCTGTTCGGCGGCGTCGATCAGCCTTGCTTTCAGCGCGGCCCGTTTTTCGTCTTTGTCAGTTGCCATGGCTTCCACGATTATTTTTTTTGAACAGTGTTCATTTTTTTCTTGAACAACGTTCACGATTGCTGCATACAGCCTTCATGAACGGTGTTCATAGCAATGGAGTTGACCGTGTTCAAGATGATGACGACCTTGATCCGTGGCCGCAGCCACGATGTCGCCGAAGCTTTCACCGATGCGAACGCGCTGGCCATCCTGCGCCAGCAGTTGCGCGATGCTGCGGATGGGCTGGAGCGCGCGAAACGTGGCGTCGCGGTGGTCATGGCCTATGCCGAACGCGAAAGGAAATCCGCTGCGCGCATCGCCGGTCAGCTTGTCGATCTGGAAACCCGCGCCATGGATGCGCTGCGCAAGGGACGTGACGATCTGGCGACCGAAGCCGCCTCTGCCATTGCCGATCTGGAGGCCGAGCGCAGCGCGACCGAGCGATCCATCGCCCATTACAGCAGCGAAATCACCCGCCTTCGCGAACATGTCAGTCTGGCGGAACAGCGCCTGCGCACACTTCAGCGCGGCAAGCGTATCGCAGATGCCGCCCAGCATACCTCAAAGCTGCGCGGAACCATGCCGGACGGTGTCATCGCCTCGCTGAAGGAAGCCGAGGCAACGCTGGAACGCCTTGAAAGCCGCCAGTCGCACGCTGATGAGGTCGAGATTGCCATGGTCGAACTAAGCCATGCCAGCAGCGCCGAGGCGACGTCGGCCCGGCTGGCCGCCGCAGGCTGCGGTGCCCCGCTGCGCGATCAGGCGGCCGAGGTTCTGGCGCGACTGCGCGTCCGGGCAGACGCGGCCGGACAAGGCTGAGACAACCCCGACCTGATCCTGTTCCCGTCACCCGCCGGGCAGTATCTGCAAACGGCGTAACATTGACCCTGCAAAATCCGGCCCATGGCCGACCCATTCAAGGAGAAAACCAATGGAATCCTATACCCCGAAAGTCTCGAACGCCTGGAACGCCTTTACCTATTTCATGTTCGTTGTCGCCGTGATCATGATGGCCGGCGGTATCTGGTCGCTGGAGGCAAGCTTTACTGCAAAGGGCTATTACGCGATGTCCGCGCTGATGCTGGTCTATGCGACCGCAGGCATTTCGAAGGCGCTGCGCGACCGCGAGGAAGGCCACCGGCTTTACAACAAACTTGAAGACGCCCGGACCGAGCGTTTGCTGGCCGAAGTCTCTGGTCAGGATGACTGACCAGAATATGCGGGAAGGCCACCAGCCATCCCGCATGTCCGTCACCCGGCCCTGCAAAATGCCGCCGCGCCTTTTTGCGCGGCGGCCTCAGCTATTGGCGACGATCACCCGCGTGCCCCACTCTGCGCATTTCCGCATCAATTCGTCGGGCAGGGGCTGGTCCACGAACACGCTGTCCAGCCGTGCCAGCGAGGTGATGCGCATCGGAGCCGAGCGTGCCATCTTGCTGATATCGGTGACAAGGAATGTCCGGCGCGCAAGGCTGGCTATGGCGCGGCTGACGCGGATCTCGGCCAGGTCGAAATCCAGCAATTCGCCATCCGCATCCAGCGCCGAGGTTCCGATGATTGCGAAATCGGGTTTGAACTGGGCCATGAACTCGGTCGTCAGATCTCCGACCAGCCCCCCGTCCAGACGGCGCAGCGCGCCGCCCGCCACCATGATTTCGCAGCTTTCATTGGCCACAAGAATATTCGCGACGTTCATGTTGTTGGTGATCACCGTCAGGTTGCGGTGGTTCAGCAATTCGCGGGCAACGGCCTCGGTCGTGGTGCCAAGATTCAGCATGACCGACGAATTGTCGGGGATTTCCGCCGCACAGGCCCGCGCGATGGCGGCCTTGGCGTCCTGATTCATGCGGCGCCGGTCCTGATAGCCGATATTGCTGACACCGGGGCGCATGACCGCGCCGCCATGCACGCGATCCAGCATGCCCTGACCGGCAAGCTCGCCCAGATCGCGACGGATGGTTTGCAGCGTGACATCGAAACGACCGGCCAGATCCTCGACCCCGACGCGACCAGCGGCGCGGGCCAGTTCAAGGATTTCCATCTGGCGGATATTCATTATGCCGGGCCTCTAAGGTTTCGCTTTACGAAAAGGCGACACGCGAATTTTGTCAAGACGCGCATATTCGCAAATTTACGAAAATCCAAGTTGACAGAATCGAAGGCGATGTGATCCTCTGCACGACGGATTCGAGGGGCGCATGTCGGAAATCACGGATATTTTCATCATCGGAGGCGGCATTAACGGCTGCGGCATCGCCCGCGATGCCGCAGGGCGCGGGCTGTCGGTGCGGCTGGCCGAGATGGGGGATCTGGCGCAGGCGACCAGTTCGAAATCGACCAAGCTGTTTCATGGCGGGTTGCGCTATCTTGAGTATCTGGAAATCCGGCTGGTCCGCGAGGCGCTGAAGGAACGCGAGGTGCTGCTGCGCGCCATGCCGCATATCGCCCGGCCCATGCGTTTTGTCCTGCCGCTGGACCCCCGGATGACCTTTGAATCGCACACGCCGGTCAGCCGGGTGCTGGGCTGGCTGATGCCGTGGAATCGTGGGCATCGCCCGGATTTTCTGATCCGGGCGGGGCTGTTTCTGTATGATCATCTGGGCGGGCGGCGGCTTTTGCCGGGAACAGCCAGCCTGTCGCTGCGCGGCACGCCCGAGGGTGCGCCGTTGCAGGACCGGCTGAAAAATGCCTATGAATACAGCGACTGTCAGGTGGACGATGCGCGGCTGGTGGCGCTGAACGCGCGTGATGCGGCGGCGCGCGGGGCGGATATTCTGGTCGGGGCGCAGGTGGTCAGCGCCGCGCGCGAGGGTGGGCTGTGGCAGATTGCGCTGGCAGACGGGCGCAGCTTTCAGGCGCGGGCGCTGGTCAATGCCGGGGGGCCATGGGTCGGGCAGGTGATCCGGGACGTGGCGCATCTGCCCTCGACCCAGACGGTGCGGTTGGTCCGGGGCAGCCATATCGTCGTGCCGCGCCTTTACGATCACGACAAGGCCTATTTCTTTCAGGGCCATGACGGGCGGATCATATTTGCGATCCCTTTTCAGGACGATTTCACCCTGATCGGCACGACAGATCAGGACCACAAGGGCGATCCGCTGGCCGCCGAATGCACGCCCTGCGAACAGCAGTATCTGTGCGATTTCGCGTCGGGATATTTCACCCGCCCGGTGAAACGCGATCAGATCCTGTGGACCTATTCGGGGGTACGACCGCTTTATGACGATGGAGCGACATCGGCCACTGCGGCGACGCGCGACTATGTGTTGTCGCTGGATCGGAACGGGCCGCCCTGCCTGAATGTCTTTGGCGGCAAGATCACCACCTACCGGCGGCTGGCAGAACAGGCGGTGGACAAGCTTGTGCCCGACCGCGGGCGGCCATGGACGGCGGGGGTGCCCCTGCCCGGCGGGGATTTCCCGGTTGACGGGGTTGCGGCGCTGATCAACGATCTGCGCCGACGGTACGCGTTTCTGGATCAGGCATGGGCGACGCGGCTGGTCAGGGCCTATGGCACCGATGCCGCGTATATACTGGGCGATGCGCGGCAGGCGGGGGATCTGGGCCGCGATTTCGGCGCGACCCTGACCGAAGCCGAGCTGCGCTGGCTGATGACGCGTGAATTTGCCCGCAGCGCCGAAGATGTCGTCTGGCGGCGCAGCAAACTGGGGCTGCGGATGACGCAGAACCAGATTGTTGCATTGGGGGCATGGATGGCCACGGCGCATGACGACAGGAGAAGCGGAACATGACAATTCTGGCGATGGATCAGGGAACGACCTCGTCGCGGGCGTTGATCTTCAGCGACGATTTGCAGGTGCTTGCCAGCGCGCAGGCCGAGTTTCCGCAGCATTTTCCGCGCTCGGGCTGGGTCGAACACGATCCCGACGACATCTGGATGACAAGCGCCGCGACGGCGCGTGCGGCGATTGAAAAGGCCGGAAACCCGCGCATCGACGCGATTGGCATCACCAATCAGCGCGAAACTGTGCTGATCTGGGATCGCGCCACCGGCCAGCCGATCCATCGCGCGATCGTCTGGCAGGACCGGCGCACCGCCGACATATGTGCCCGACTGCGCGATCAGGGGGTCGAGGAGCAGGTTTCGGCGACCACCGGGTTGCTTCTGGACCCCTATTTCAGTGCGACCAAGATCGGATGGATGCTGGACCATGTCGAAGGTGCGCGGGCGCGGGCCGAGGCGGGCGAACTGGCCTTTGGCACTGTCGATACCTTCCTGATATGGAAGCTGACGGGCGGGCGGGCGCATGTCACCGACGCTACCAATGCCGCACGGACCATGCTGTACGATATTGGCCGGGGCGAATGGTCGGACGACATGTGCCGGCTGTTCGGCGTGCCGCGCGCCCTGCTGCCCGAGGTGCGCGACTGCGCCTCGGATTTCGGGATGACGCGGGCTGACCTGTTCGGGCGCGAAATCCCTGTCCTTGGCGTTGCGGGTGATCAGCAGGCGGCGGCGGTCGGGCAGGCCTGTTTCGCGCCCGGCATGATGAAATCGACCTATGGCACGGGCTGTTTCGCGCTGCTGAACACGGGTGACAGGCCAGTGCGGTCGGAAAACCGGTTGCTGACCACCATTGCCTGGCAGCTTGACGGCAAGCCCGCCTACGCGCTTGAGGGCAGCATTTTCATCGCCGGGGCGGTGGTGCAGTGGCTGCGTGACGGGATGCGGCTGATCCGCGAGGCGTCCGAGACAGCCGAACTGGCTGCCCGCGCCGATGACAGCCAGCAGGTAATCATGGTTCCCGCCTTTACCGGCCTTGGCGCTCCATATTGGCGGCCCGAGGCGCGGGGCGCGGTCTTTGGCCTGACGCGGAACACCGGCCCGGCGGAATTTGCGCGCGCCGCGCTGGAAAGCGTTGGCTTCCAGACCTGCGACCTGCTGGAGGCGATGCGCGCCGACTGGCCCGATGCGGGCGATGCGGTCCTGCGCGTCGATGGCGGCATGACTGCCAGCGAACCCGCGATGCAATTCGTGGCCGATATTCTGGGTGCGCCCGTGGATCGTCCTGTGAACACCGAAACCACTGCGCAGGGGGCCGCATGGCTGGCGGGTTATCGCGCGGGGCTGTGCCCCGGCCCTGACGAATATGCGCGCACATGGCGACTGGACCGCCGTTTCACCCCGCAAATGCTGGATGAAACGCGTCAGCGGCGCTATGCTGACTGGCAACGGGCGGTTCACGCCGTGATGACGGTCTGACGCGCGGCACCATATTCCACCTGCCGCAGTTTTCCCCTATGATCGGGAAAAACATAAGAGGGCAGGATGAACAGGTTTCTGAAACTCGCCATCATCGGGCTTGTAGCCTCGTGCGGCGGGGGCAGCTACAAGGCGCCGCGCAATCTGGACAATGCCTGCGCATTGGCTGCCGAACGCCCTGCCTATTTTCGCGCCATGAAGAACACCGAACGCCGCTGGGGCGTGCCGGTGCATGTGCAGATGGCGATTCTGCATCAGGAATCGAAATTCGTGGGCGATGCGCGCACCCCGCATCAATACGCACTTGGGGTCATTCCCATCGGTCGCCAAAGCAGCGCCTATGGCTATAGTCAGGCGCTGGATGGCACATGGGAGGAATACCAGAAGGAAACCGGCAATCGCCGTGCGCGCCGCAACAATATCAAGGACGCGACCGATTTCATGGGCTGGTATATCGACGGCACGACGGCGCGGCTGGGGATTCCGAAATGGGACGCTCCGGCGCAGTATCTGGCCTATCACGAAGGGCGGGGCGGCTATGCGCGCGGCAGCTATCGCGGCAAAAGCTGGCTGATGCGGGTTGCCGGTCAGGTGGGCAACCGCGCGCAGATGTACCGCCAGCAACTGATTGCCTGCCGCAAGGGGTGATGGCGACCCTTGCCAAGCGCGCCGATCCGCGCAGTTATAGGTTTGCGTGGTATTGGGGTAAGGCATGGATCAACAGGAACAACGTCTGCAACAGGTGGCGGCGGAACAGCCGGAATTTGCCTTGCATCTGGGGGCGCGGCTGATTTCCGCCTCGGCCGAGCGGGTCGAGATGGAAATGCCGGTCACGCCGGTTCTGGCCAATCGCAACGGCGTGTTGCATGGCGGCGCGATCATGGGGCTGGCCGACAATGTCGGCGGGACTGCGACGTCGCTGAACCTGCCTCAGGGGATGACCACCACCACCATGGAAAGCAAGACCAATTTTCTGCGCCCGATTCGCATTGGCGACACCGCCCGCGCGATCTGTACGCCACTGCACAGGGGCCGGACCACGCAGATCTGGCAGACCACGGTGCTGAGGGGCGACGGCAAGGTGGCAGCGATCGTCACCCAGACCCAGCTTGTGCTGGAATGGAAGGGTTAGGCGCGATGTATACGGTAATCGGCACAACCCAAAGTCGTACGATGCGCGTGCTGTGGATGCTTGAGGAACTGGGCGAGCCCTATACACATGTCGCCGCGACACCCCGCAGCGACGGCGTGGTGCAGTTCAACCCGGCGGGCAAGGTGCCGGTGCTGATCGACGACGGCACCCCGATCACCGATTCGACCGCCATCCTGACCTATCTGGCCGACCGCCATGGCAAGCTGACCTATCCCGCCGGGACGCTGGAACGCGCACGTCAGGACAGTCTGACCCAGTTCCTGCTGGACGAATTTGACGCGGCCTTGTGGCTTGCCGCCCGGCACAGCTTTATCCTGCCCGAAGAGATGCGGATGGGCGCGATCAAGAACACCCTGCGATGGGAATTTGAACGCAGCCAAAAGACCCTGATTCATCGGATGGGCGGCGGAGAATACGTCATGGGCGACCGCATGACCGTTCCGGATTTCATCCTGACGCATTGCCTTGGCTGGGCCCTGACCGCGCGTTTTCCAATCATTGAGGCCGCTCTTTCCGACTATCTGGACCGGATGCGCAAACGGCCCGCTTGGCAAAAGGTTGCCACTCTCTAGACCTTTTTGTCCTCTTTTCTGGAATTGTCAGGGCGCAAGCCGTAAGTACGGCGCGTGTTTAACGATTTCGGCGTTCGGCTGCGGCTGACGTCAAGGGGTGTAATCAGTGGCTGTTATCCGTACCAAATCCGTTTTTGATCAGCGCGACTTCAATCTTGCCGATGCTTTCCGGTCCGCCCGGGACGAAACGCTGTTTGGCGAAGCCCAGGCCAGGATCTATGGCCGTGGCTATGAGGATGTCTATGTCTTCGAATGGACGCGCGGCAAGGACGAGGTCCGGGCGATGGCCGTGCTGGGCGAAGGTATGGAGGACAACAAGAAATCTGGCGCTGTGACGGGCGGCACGATCCAGATGATCTCGGATTTCCGGGTTGACGATGGCAAGCTGCAAGAGGGCTGGATGATCGGCCAGCTTGGTCTGTCTGTCGATCAGGTGACGGCGGCGGCGAAAAGCAAGGGCAGGGCAGACGACGTGCAACTGACCCAGCAACTGTTTGCGGGCGATGACAAATTCCTGCTGGGGGCCGGGCCGAATTTCGCGAATGGCGGGCAGGGCCATGACCTGCTGCGCGGCGGTGCCTCGGATGACACCCTGATCGGCGGCGAGGGGCGCGATACGCTGCAAGGGCGCGGTGGTGATGACCTGCTGCGGCTGGATGGCGGTAATGACCTGATCATCGGCGGCGACGGCCGCGACATGCTTGCCGCCTCGGGCAGCCATGCCGTACGGGTCGATCTGGCGGTGACGGGCCGTCAGAAGACCGGACTGGGCAATGACCGCATCACCGGAGTCGAGGATCTGCGCGGCGCGAATGGCAACGACACGCTGCGCGGCGACGACAAGAATAACATGCTGCAGGGTCAGTCTGGCAATGACTTTCTGAACGGGCGCGGCGGCAATGACGTGCTGGTCGCCGGGGCGGGCAGGGATGTTCTGACCGGCGGTGCGGGAAAGGATCAGTTCGTGTTCAACGCCAAGACCTTGGCCGGGACCAGCGCGAAAGCCGATGTGATCACCGATTTCCGCTCGGGCGTTGATCGGATCCGTATCCGGGACACGGATGCCGATTTCGCGACGGGCGGCAAGCCTGGCGGTGACGGCCCCGAATTGACCGTTCAGCGCATCGACAAGGCGGGAACGGATAACGACCGCACCATCGTCAGGCTGGATAACGACGGCGACGGCAATGTGGACGGCTATCTTCGCCTTGTCGGGCTGCACAACCTGACCGCAGAGGATTTCCTGCTGTAACCCGCTATCCGATCGGTTTCAGCATCAGGGCCAGCGCGGCCAGATCGTCCGCACCCTGAGTTTCCAGCAGTCTTTCAAGCTGCCGGAACCGGGCCAGAACCTCTCGGCCCGCATCGGTCAGGTCCGCGCCTCCGCCGCCCGATCCGCCGCGACTTCGTGCAACCACTGGCTGCGCGAAGGCTGTGTTCATTTCCTCGACCAGCGACCAGGCGCGCTTGTAGCTCATGCCCATCTCGCGCCCGGCGGCACTGATCGAGCCCCGCGCCGCGATCAGTTCCAGCAGCATCGCCTTGCCGGGCCCAAGAACCAGCGGCGTGTCATATTCAAGTCGCAGCTTCAGCCGCGTGGCGGGAATCCTGTCCATGCGCCGACTATCGCCCCAGATGGCGCCGCGCCGCAAGGCCGCTTTGTGCCGTAACGGAATTGCGGCAAAGCGGCGATCCGGCGTTGCGGTGTGCGTATTGGGGGCTAAGCTGCGCGGCGAGTCCCGGAACCCGTATATCCAAGGAGAAACCGATGGCCGAGAATGAAATCGTCATCCTGTCGGGCGCACGCACCGCTATTGGCACCTTTGGCGGCAGCCTGGCGGGTGTGACCCCGATTCAGCTTGCCACCGCCGTCACCAAGGCTGCAATCGAGCGCGCTGGCCTCAGGCCCGACCAGGTCGGTCATGTGGTCTTTGGCCATGTGATCAACACCGAACCCCGCGACTGCTATGTCAGCCGCGTGGCCATGCTGGATGCCGGAGTGCCGGATACCACGCCCGCCATGAACGTGAACCGGTTGTGCGGATCGGGCGCACAGGCCATCGTCTCGGCGGCTCAGTCGCTGATTTTGGGCGACGCGGATTTTGCCGTCGCGGGCGGCGCTGAAAGCATGAGCCGCGCGCCCTATGCCGTGACGTCGGCGCGTTTCGGCGCGAAGATGGGCGACCAGAAGATGCTGGACATGCTGACTGGCGCACTGAACTGCCCGATGGGTACCGGCCATATGGGTATCACCGCCGAAAACGTCGCCGCCGAACATGGCATCACCCGCGAAGAGCAGGACGCATTCGCGCTGGAATCGCAACGGCGTGCGGCGGCGGCCATTGCGGCGGGGCATTTCAAGGATCAGATCATCCCTATCGAGGTCAAGTCCCGCAAGGGCATGGTCGCCTTTGACACGGACGAGCATCTTAAAGCGACCAGCGCCGAGCAGCTTGCCGCGCTGAAGCCGGTGTTCAAGAAGGACGGCACGGTCACGGCGGGCAATGCCAGCGGCCTGAACGACGGCGCGGCGGCGCTGGTGCTGGCGCGGGCCGATGCAGCAGCGGCGGCAGGACTCAAGCCGCGCGCGCGCATTCTGGGCTATGCCGTGGCCGGTGTACGCCCCGAGGTGATGGGCATCGGCCCTATTCCGGCGATCGAGAAGCTGCTGGAAAAGACCGGCCTCAAGGCCAGCGATTTCGACGTGATCGAATCGAACGAGGCCTTTGCCGCGCAGGCCCTGGCCGTGAACAAGAGCCTTGGGCTGGACCCGGCAAAGGTGAACCCGAATGGCGGCGCGATCGCCATGGGTCATCCGGTCGGTGCCACCGGTGCCATCGTCACCGTCAAGACGCTGTACGAGCTTGAGCGGACCGGTGGCAGCAAGGGCCTGATCACCATGTGCATCGGCGGCGGTCAGGGCATTGCCATCGCCATCGAGCGGATCTGACACCGCATCGCGGGGCGTCTTTGGTGTTATGAGGCATCGCCGCTGATTTGCGTCCCGCGGTGGCCGGGGGGATAGCATCCCCCGGACCCCCTGCATAAGCCTGCGGCGGGGTGCCTGTTGGCGGGCCTTTGGCGTTTTGATCTGCCGGGTGCGCGGTTTGCCATTCACAGACTGACTGCGCGCCGAAGGCGCGCGCGCGGCCGGGCGGCAGCGCGCGGTTCGGGCTTTGCCCGAACCGCACCCCCCCTTCCGTTTACCCAACACCTGCCCGGCAGGGTGCTTGCGGCGATGACGGGCGAGCAGCTTTGGCTGGTTCTCTGTTGCGGCTTTTGGCCCTGAGCCTGTTGTAATCGGCGAAGAACATCCCTGAAACCGGACAAGACGGCCTGACCTTGGGCGGGGTTTCCACTGGTCGGACGGCTTTTGTTGACCAGAGACAAAATTAGTAGTTAAACTACTTAAACACACCGGAGAAGCGGCGTTATGGCGGGATACGCAAGGGATATACGCGGGATTCCAGATAAAAAGGTAGTTTTCGTACATTCAAGCGCTATGCGGAAAGGCCCTCAGGGCGCGCTGTCAGAGGGGGAACATCATGGGACATCAACAGATCTTCGGCGATGCCTTTGCGGGCCGGACGGTCATGCTGTCGGGCGGAACCGGCGGGATCGGGCTGGCGCTGGCGCAGGGCTTTGCCGATTGTGGCGCGACCGTCATAGCCTCGGGCGGATCCGGGGCGCGGGTGGCCGAGGCGCAGCAGCATGTGAGGCCGAACCTGACATTCGAGCAACTTGACGTGCGCGACAACGATGCCGTCCGGGAACGATTCGCGCGGCTTGGCGAACTGGATGTGTTGGTGAACTGTCAGGGCATTGCGAGGCCCGATGACGAATGGACCGAAGAGACATTCCTCGACGTGATGGACATCAACCTTAACAGCGCGATGCGGCTGGCGCGGGCGGCCCATCCGGGGCTGAGGGCGCGGGGCGGGAATATCGTGAATGTGGCATCCATGCTGTCCTATCTGGCCGATCCGACAGTGCCTTCATATACTGCCTCGAAAACCGGGATCATGGGGCTGACGCGGGCGCTGGCGCATCAATGGGGGGCTGACGGCATCCGTGTGAACGCCATCGCACCGGGTTATCACAAGACGCTGATGACCAAACCGCTTTGGTCCGACCCCGAAGCCGCCGAAAGGATCGCGCAGCGGGCGGCGGCGAAACGCTGGGGCACAACCGGGGATCTGGTGGGGCCGACGCTGTTTCTGGCCTCGGACGCGGCGGCGTTCGTCACTGGCGCGGTGCTGCCCGTGGATGGCGGCTATCACACTGGCTGAGCCGCCAGCACCATCGCAGAACATTCAACAGAGGAGGAAAATATGAAACACATCCTGACATCCGTGGCCGCCCTTGGGTTTTGCGCGGCGCTTTCTCCGGCCCTTGCGGCCGATCTTAGCGCCTGCCTGATCACCAAGACCGACAGCAACCCGTTCTTTGCCAAGATGCGCGAGGGCGCGGTGGCGCGGGCGGCAGAGCTGGGGATGGAACTCAAGACCTTTGCCGGCAAATATGACGGCGATCACGAAGCCCAGGTCGCCGCCATCGAGACCTGCATGTTCGACGGTGTGGACGGCATTCTGATGTCGCCCAATGACAGCGCCGCCATCGTGCCAAAGGTCGAAGAGGCGCGTCAGGCGGGCATCCTGTTCATCACGCTGGATTCTCCGCTGGATCCGGTGGATGCGGCGGATGCAACCTTTGCCACTGACAATTTCAAGGCCGGCGAGCTGATCGGCCAATGGGCAGCCGCACAGCTTGGCGACAAGGCCGCCGAGGCGCGGATCGCCTTTGTCGATCTGAACGCCACTCAGGTTGCCGTCGATTACCTGCGCGATCAGGGCTTCATGCAGGGCTTTGGCATCGACGTGAAGAACCCGGTTGTCATCGGCGACGAGGATGACGCCCGCATCGTCGGCCATGCCTTCAGCAATGGCGCGGAAGAGGGCGGTCGTCAGGCGATGGAGACCTTGTTGCAGATCGATCCGGACCTGAATGTCGTCTATACGATCAACGAACCGGCGGCGGCGGGTGCCTATGAGGCGCTCAAGGCCGTGGGGCGCGAAAAGGATGTGCTGCTGGTGTCCATCGACGGCGGATGTCCGGGGGTCAAGAACGTGGCCGAGGGCGTGATCGGCGCGACGACGCAGCAATATCCGATGCGGATGACCCAGCTTGGCATCGACGCGATCAAGGAATTTGCCGAAACCGGCAACAAGCCCGAGCCGACCGAGGGCATGGATTTCTTTGACACGGGCACGATGCTGGTCACGGACAAGCCGGTCGAGGGGATCGAATCCATCGACACGGTCAAGGGTGCCGAACTCTGCTGGGGCTGACCCGTACGGGGGAGGGGCACGCCTTCCCCCGATTTCGCGCCATTTTGGGGGCATGAGCAATGAATTCTTCAGACAGGCCGGCCGATGCCGGCAGCTTCAGGCATGGTGCGGGCCGGTCGGTTCTTGAGCGTTTGCACCATCTGCTGCACAGCAATCCCTCGCTGGTTCCGCTGCTTGTCCTGCTGGCATCGGTGGTGATGTTCGGCATCCTGATCGGGCCGCGCTTCTTTTCGCCGCTGGCCATGACGCTGATCCTGCAACAGGTTGCCATCGTCGGCATTGTCGGCGCGGCGCAAAGTCTGGTGATCATCACGGCGGGAATTGACCTGAGCGTCGGCGCGATCATGGTGCTGAGCTCGGTCATCATGGGGCAGTTCACCTTTCGCTATGGTCTGCCGCCCGGTCTGGCGATGCTGTGCGGGCTGTCGGCGGGCACGCTGTTCGGGCTGATCAACGGCGTGCTGGTGGCGATGATGCGGTTGCCGCCCTTTATCGTCACACTGGGGATGTGGCAGGTGCTGATGGCCGCGAATTTCCTGTATTCCCGGAACGAGACGATCCGGTCGCAGGATATTTCGGCCGAGGCTCCGATCCTGCAATTGTTCGGTGCCAAGCTGAAGATCGCGGGCACCGACTTCACCTTGGGGACGCTGTTCATGATCGGGCTGGTCTTTGTGCTGGCCTTTGTGCTGCGGCACACGGCCTGGGGGCGGCATGTCTATGCTGTCGGCGACGATCCGGCCGCGGCGGAACTGTCGGGCGTGAATGTGCGCGGGACGCTGATCTCGGTCTATGCGCTGGCGGGGCTGATCTGCGCCTTTGCGGGCTGGGTGATGATCGGGCGCATCGGATCGGTGTCGCCCAATGTCGGGCAGCAGGCCAATATCGAAAGCATCACGGCGGTGGTGATCGGCGGCATTTCGTTGTTTGGCGGGCGCGGGTCCATTCTGGGCACGCTGTTCGGCGCGCTGATCGTAGGCGTGTTCACGCTGGGGCTGCGCCTTCTGGGCGCGGATGCGCAATGGACCTATCTGATGATCGGTGTGCTGATCATCGCGGCGGTCGCGGTCGATCAGTGGATCAGAAAGGTGACGTCATGACCCAGCCAATCCTTCAGGCGCGCGCGCTGGTCAAGCGCTATGGCCATGTGGTCGCGATGGATGGCGCGGATTTCGACCTGTATCCGGGCGAGATTCTGGCCGTTATCGGCGATAACGGGGCGGGCAAGTCGTCCTTGATCAAGGCGCTGTCCGGGGCCGTCCGGCCCGATTCGGGCGAGATCCGGTTTCAGGGAGGGCCGGTGCAGTTCCATTCGACCAAGGACGCGCAGCGCGCCGGGATCGAGACGGTCTATCAGAACCTTGCCATGTCGCCCGCGCTGTCGATCACCGACAACATGTTCATGGGCCGCGAATTGCGCAGACCCGGTCTTGCCGGGTCGGTGCTGCGGATGCTGGACTGGCCCCGGATGCGGGTCTTTGCCCGCGAAAAGCTGAATGAATTGGGGCTGATGACGATCCAGAACATCAACCAGCCGGTCGAGACCCTGTCAGGCGGGCAACGGCAGGGGATCGCGGTGGCGCGGGCGGCGGCATTCGGGTCGCAGGTGATCATCCTTGACGAACCGACCGCCGCATTGGGGGTCAAGGAATCGCGGCGCGTGCTGGACCTGATCCTGGACCTTAAGGGGCGGGGGCTGCCCATCGTGCTGATCTCGCACAACATGCCGCATGTGTTCGAAATCGCCGACCGGATCCATATTCACCGCCTCGGCAAGCGGCTGTGCATCGTCACGCCGCAAAGCTGTTCGATGTCGGATGCGGTGGCGCTGATGACCGGCGCGCTGACACCGGAAGATCATCAGTCCAGTTTGTCCAGTGCGTCCCAGAATGGCGTCGCGGCGTCATAAAGCTGCGCAAAGATCGGCATCATCCGGTCATAGACGTCGGCCCAGGCGGGATCGGGCAGGATTTCGTCGGTAAAGCGGACCATGCGCGCGGCGGCGGTGCCCAGATCGGGCGTGTCGCCGGTGCTGGCCGCCATCAGCATCGCCGCGCCTACCACGCCGCATTCCAGTTCCTCGGGGACCAGATAGGGCACGCCATACATGCTGGCCTTGATCTTCAGCCACAATGCGTTTTTCGCCCCGCCGCTGGCCGCGACAATCCGGTCCGGGCGGCCCTGTCCGGCCTGCAACCCGTCCAGCTTTTGCCGCACGGAAAAGGCTACGCCCTCCAGCACGGCGCGATGCAGATCGGGCAAGCCATGCGCTGCCGTCAGCCCGAAGAACTGCGCGCGCGATTCGGGCCGGAACCTTTCGCCCGACAGATAGGGCAGGAAAAACAGCTTTTGCGCCCCGACCGGCGCGCGGCCCGCATCCCCGGCGATCTGGTTATAGCTGCGTTCGTTCTGGTGAAAGGCGCGGCGCGCCCATCGCACTGCATCGCCGCCCGCGTCCAGCAGGGTCATTGCCCCCCAGACGCCATTCGCGGACAACACGTTGGAAATCTCGGGGTCGATGACGGCCTTGTCATGCATCAGCGTGATAATGGTCGAGGTTCCCGTGACGTCTGACCCCATGCCGCTCCGGATTACACCCGAACCGATCAGCGCCATGGGGTAATCCCCCGCGCCGACCAGTACCGGGATCCCGGCAGGCAGGCCCAGATCCGCCGCGATATCGGGCAGCAGCGGCCCCAGGACATCGCCCGGTGCGTGCAGGGGCGGCAGCAGCGCGCGCGGAACCCCGGTCAGTTCGCACAGCCGGTCAGACCATTGCCGGGACTGCCACTCCATCAGAAAGCTCAGCGACGCCTCGGTGTAATCCTGCGCGCGCAGGCCGGTCAGGCGGAAGTTGATCCAGTCCTTCGGCATCAGCACCGCCGAGGACCGGGCCAGCGCCTCGGGATCGTTCGCGGCGATCCAGGCCAGCTTGAAGGCGGGCCAGGCCGTCGCCGGGACATTGGCCGCGACGGGCAGAACCTGATCCGGGGGCACACGGGCGTTAAAGGCCGCGACCTGCGGCGCGGTGCGCTTGTCGTTCCACAGAGGCGCGGCATCGCGGGTCAGGTTCCCGTCATCGTCGATCAGCACCGTTCCGTGCATTTGCCCGCAGGTACATATCGCCGCCACCCGGCGCGCGGCATCGGGCACCTTGCCCAGCACTGCGCGGATGGTCAGGACAGTGCCGTCCCACCAATCTGCCGGGCGCTGTTCCGACCAGCCGAACTGCGGCACGATCTGTTCGTGTTCCTTATGCGAAAAGGCCAGAATACGTCCGTTGCGGTCCACCAGCGCGGACCGCAGTCCGCCGGTGCCGACATCGACGGCAAGATACAGGTCGCGCGTGGTCATCCGGTCGATCCCCCTTGATCGCAGCATGGCGCAGGCGCAGAGAGGCTTCAACATAAAATGTAGTTAGACTACTTTATTTGGCGGCTCATTCCGGAATATCGCAAGAAAACCACCGAAATCAAGAAACCGCATTGCCAATGAATGCGCTATATTGTAGTTTGACTACCGAATGCGAGGATCAGATGTATCACTATCCCACCTCCCATCGAATCGACCCCGCCTCGGGCGGGATGAGCGGTGCGACCGGACGTTATGACAAGCGGCTGGGCGATCTTGCCGGGATTTACGCCGATGCCAACGCCTTTGCCCGCGCGCTTGAGGCGCAGGCGGATCGGGTGGTCTATCGCGTACACGAGACCCGCCCGGCGCAAGATCGTGGCGACCTGATCTTTGGCACGACCTGGATGGAGCCGGGGCGGATCGGCGATGAATACTTCATGACGCGTGGTCATATCCACGCCCGTGCCAATCGCCCGGAAACCTATTACGGCGAAAGCGGGACGGGCCTCATGCTGATGGAAACCCCCGAGGGCGAGACCCGCATCCTTGAGATCATGCCCCGCGTGCTGGTCTATGTGCCGCCGATGTGGATCCACCGCTCGGTCAATACCGGGGCCGATCCACTGGTCATGAGCTTTTGCTATCCCTGCGATTCCGGGCAGGATTACCAGATCATCGAAAATTCCGGCGGAATGGCCAGCCGTATTGTGGCGGATGGCGCGGGCTGGAAGGCCGTACCGAACCGCGATTACCGCCCCCGCGGCGCCGACGAGATCGCGCGCGTGCATGGCACTTCGGACGGGGCGCGGACATGATGAACCTGCTGCCTGCCGCGAAACCGACATTCCATTTCATCGGCGTGACCACCGCGCAATCCTCGATCATGAAGGTCTTTCCGGAATGGGCCGCATATCTGGGGTTGGGCGATGTGCAAATCCGCGGGATCGACCTTGTGCCGCATGATACGGTGACAAACTATCGTGCCGTGGTCGATTTCCTCAAGCGCGATCCCCTGTCGCTGGGCGCGCTGGTCACGACGCACAAGCTGGATTTGTATGCGGCCTGCCACGACATGATGGATCATATCGACCCGCTGGCCCTGCTGATGGCGGAAACATCCTGTTTGTCGAAACGCGATGGCAGGCTGATCTGCCATGCCAAGGATCCGGTTTCATCGGGGCTTGCGCTGGACGGCTTTCTTCCACCGGACCATTTTGTCCGGACCGGGGCCGAGGTCATGTCGATGGGCGCGGGAGGATCGACCATCGCGCTGACATGGCATCTGATGCAGGCCGCGCGCGGGGCGGATCGTCCGCGCCGCATCGTCGTGACCAATCGCAGCCAGCCGCGCCTTGACCATATCCGCCGGATTCACCAGCAGATCGGCAGCGATATCCCCTGCGATTATGTGCTGGCCCCGGCGCCGCAGGACAATGACCGGGTGATGACCGGGCTGGCCCCCGGATCGCTGGTCGTCAACGCTACGGGGCTGGGCAAAGACGCGCCCGGATCGCCGCTTGGGCCCGACGCGCGGTTTCCCAGGGGCGGCATCGTCTGGGAACTGAACTATCGCGGTGATCTGGTCTTTCTGGATCAGGCGCGGGCGCAGCAGCAGGGCAGGGGCCTGCGGGTCGAGGATGGCTGGACCTATTTCATCCATGGCTGGACGCAGGTCATCGCCGAGGTGTTCGGCGTCGCGATTCCGGCCTTTGGGCCGCGCTTTGACGAAATCGCGCGGATTGCTGCGCGGGCGACGGGGCGGGGCTGATGCCGGATATCCTGATCACGCCCCGTTCGCTATCCGGATCTGGCCATCCTGCGCTGGATCGGCTGACCGGGGCGGGGTTCGGGCTGGTCATGCCAACGCCCGGTGCGACGCCATCCGAGGCCGATCTGCTGGCGGCGGTGCCGGGCTGCGTTGGCTGGCTGGCCGGGGTCGAGCCGGTGTCCGAGGCCGTGCTGGCTGCCGCCCGCGACCTGCGCGTCATCAGCCGCAACGGCACCGGAGTGGACAACCTGCCGCTGGCGGCGATCCGGCGGCGCGGAATTGCGCTGTGCCGGGCCGAGGGTGCGAATGCGCGCGGCGTGGCCGAACTGGCGCTGTCGCTGGCGCTGGCCGGGCTGCGTGACATCGTGCCGACGCATCTGGGCTTGCAACAGGGCGGCTGGCCGCGCCGCATCGGGACCGAGATTCACAGGGCGGAAATCGGCGTCGTCGGCCTTGGTGCCATCGGCGCGGATTTTGCGGGCTTTTGCCTTGCCCTTGGCGCGCGGGTTCGCGGGTTCGACCCCTTTGCCCCGGCGGATCGCGTCGTGCATCCGGGCTTTCTGCGCGCCTCTTTGGCAGAGACGCTGGCGGGTGCGCAGGTGGTCAGCCTGCACGCGCCGATGCCAGAGGACGGCCGCCCGCTGCTGGGTTCGCCCGAGCTGGCGGCGCTGGCCCCCGGCGCGGTTCTGGTCAACACCGCCCGCGCCGGTCTGGTCGATGAGGCCAGCCTGCTGGCGGCGCTGGACAGCGGACAGGTTGCCGCTTATGCGACCGATGTTTTCCCGACCGAGCCGCCCCGAATGACCCCGCTTTTGCGCCATGCGCGGACCATCACAACGACCCATATCGGCGGTTTCACGCGGGAATCCGTTGCCCGTTCGACCGAATGTGCTGTCGAGGCCCTGCTGGATGTTCTGGTGCTGCATGAGACTTGAGCGCGCCAGCGGCTTTCCCGAACCCGGCAGTCCCGGCATCTTCTGGCTGGGTCAGGCGGGTTTCTGGATCGAGACCGGCGCGCACCGGATCCTGATCGACCCCTATCTGTCCGACAGTCTGGCGCTGAAATATGCGGGCCGGAAGCACCCGCACCGGCGAATGATGCCGCCGCCGGTCACGGTTGCGGATCTGCCGCGCCCCGATCTGGTGCTGATTACCCATGCCCATACCGACCACATGGATCCCGACACGCTGGGGCCGCTGGCGGCGCGCTTTTCCGGACTGCCCGTTGTCGTGCCCGCTGCACGTCAGGATGTGGCGCGCGACAGGATCGGGGCGGCGGCGCGGCTGCTGGCGGTGGACGCGGATGAGGTGTTGGAACCGCTGGAGGGGTTGACGGTACGGGTTTTTCCGGCGGCGCATGAGGAACTGGACCCCGACTCCGAAGGCCGGCACCCCTTTCTGGGTTACGGGATCGCGGCGGGGGGTGTGAAAATCTATCACTCGGGCGATTGCGTGCCCTTTGACGGTCTTGCCGTCCGGATCGCCGCCTTTGCCCCCGACATCGCGCTGCTGCCCGTCAACGGGCGCGATGCGCAGCGGCTGGCGGATGGGGTTCCGGGGAATTTCACCCTGCCCGAGGCCATTGCGCTGGCGCGGGATTGTGCCTTTCTTGTGCCCCATCACTTCGGTATGTTCGATTTCAACACCATTGATCCGACCCGGATCGACGCGGCTGCTGCGTCACGCCGCACGCCGCCCGTCATCCTCTGCCCGACAGCAGGAGATTACCTCAGGATCGTGATCTGAGGGACAGGAATCTGCATGGATCAAAGCGCGCACGCAATCGACGACAACCTGCTGGAAACCATCGTCCGGATGGAAGAGGGGCTGCGCAAATCTGACCGGCGCGTGGCGCGGGTGGTGCTGGACCGGCCCGCCGAGGTGCTGTCGATGACCCTTGCGACACTGGCGCGCGAGGCTGGCGTCAGCGAACCCACGGTCATCCGTTTCTGCACCGCCATCGGATGCGAGGGATTTCGCGATCTACGCGTCAAGCTGGCGCATTCGCTGGCCTTCGCGCGCACCACCTCGCATACGGCGATCACGGCGGATGACGATCTGGGCACGATCATCACCAAGATTTTCGATTATAACCTGTCCAACCTGAACTGGGCGCAAAGCAAGCTGGATCAGGGCGCGATCCGCAGGGCGGTCGAAGTGCTGGCGCGGGCGCGGCGGATCGAGTTTTTCGGCTTTGGCGCATCGGGTATCGTGGCCCGCGATGCGCAGCAGAAATTTCCGCTGTTCGGTGCCCCCTGCGGCGCGCCGACCGATGCGCATCAGATGTACATGACTGCCGAGATGCTGGGCCCCGGCGATGTCGCGGTCGGGATCTCGAATACCGGGATGACGCGCGAGGTAGTGTCCTCGATGCGGGTCGCGCGCGCGAACGGGGCGACGACAATCGGCATCAGCGGCCACCCCGGCCCGATGCTGGATCACTGCGATATACACCTGATCGCCGAAACGCTGGAAAACACCGATCTGTACACGCCGACGGTGTCGCGTCTGTCGCATCTGGTGATCGTGGACATTCTGTCCACTGCCGTCAGCCTGCGCCGCGACGAGGCCCATCGCGACCGCATTGCAAGGATGAAATCGCGGCTGGCGCAGATGCGCGGGGGGCCTTTGGGCGGGGGTTCGTCCTGACATTATGGGAGGTAAGCGATGTATCTTGAGAAATTCAGCCTGAAGGGCCGCCGCGCGCTTGTCACCGGGGCCGCGCGCGGCATTGGTGCCGCCATCGCCGAGGCGCTGTGCGAGGCAGGGGCGCATGTCATCCTGACCGATCTGGGCGATGCCGCCGGTCCCACTGCACAGGCGCTGCGCGACAAGGGCCATTCCGCCGAGGCCGCAGCCCTGGATGTGACCGACCGGGAGGCGGTGAATGCCTGCGCGGCGCGGGTTGCGGAACAGGGCGGGCTGGATATTCTGGTGAATAACGCGGGCATTGCCATCTCGAACGAACCGGCCGAGACGATGGCGGATGATGTCTGGGACAAGGTGATCGACGTCAACCTGAACGGAGTTTTCGCCTGCTGCCGCGCCTTTGGCCGCGATATGCTGGCGCGCGGCGGCGGATCCATCGTCAATATCGGCTCGATGTCGGCGTTGATCGTGAACCGCCCGCAGGAACAGGCGAATTACAACGCGTCCAAGGCCGCCGTGCATCATCTGACCCGCTCTCTCGCCGCTGAGTGGGCGGGGCGCGGTGTCAGGGTGAACGCGGTCGCGCCAACCTATATCGAGACCGAGCTGACCCGGTATGTCCAGGACGACCCGGAAATGCACCGTCACTGGATTGGCGGCACGCCCATGGGCCGGATGGGCCGCCCGGACGAGATCGCCTCGGTCGTGCTGTTCCTTGCCGGCGATGCGGCCAGCCTGATGACCGGGTCGATCGTGGTGGCCGATGGGGGTTATGTCTGCTGGTGACGGGCAGGGGCATCGCCCGCCGTCTTGCGGCGATGCGCTTTGGCGGTTAGGTCGCCCGGATGGGCAGCTTCATGATTCAGGGCACAGGGTCGAATGTCGGCAAGTCGCTGCTTGTGGCCGGGCTGTGCCGCGCGGCGCGGCGGCGGGGCCTGTCGGTCGCGCCTTTCAAGCCGCAGAACATGTCGAACAATGCCGCCGTGACAGCCGACGGGGGCGAGATCGGTCGCGCGCAGGCCTTGCAGGCGCGGGCCTGTGGCTTGCCGCCCGCCACCGACATGAACCCGGTGCTGCTGAAGCCCGAAACCGATACTGGCGCGCAGGTGATCTTGCAGGGGCGGGCCATCGGACGGGCGGCGGCGCGGGATTATGCGGCGCTGAAGGGGCGGCTGATGGCCGGGGTTCTGGACAGTTTCAACCGCCTGACCGCGGCGCATGATCTGGTGATTGTCGAAGGTGCGGGTAGCCCGGCCGAGGTCAACCTGCGCCCCCGCGACATCGCCAACATGGGCTTTGCGCGGGCGGCGGGGGTGCCGGTGATTCTGGCGGGCGATATAGACCGGGGCGGGGTGATCGCCCAGATGATTGGCACGCAGGCGGTGCTGGACCCGCAGGACGCCGCGATGATCCGGGGTTTTCTGATAAACAAGTTCCGCGGCGATCCGGCCCTGTTCGACGATGGCTATCGGCTGATCGCCGACAGGACCGGCTGGCGCGGGTTTGGCGTGGTGCCGTGGTTCGCGGGGGCGCATCGCCTGCCTGCCGAGGATGCGCTGGATCTGCGCGGCTCGGGCGAAGGGGGCCTGCATGTCGTCTGCCTGACCCTGTCGCGGATCGCGAATTTCGACGATCTGGACCCTCTGGCCGCCGAGCCCGGCCTGCGCCTGACCATGCTGCGCGCGGGCCAGCCGATCCCCGGCGATGCGGATCTGGTGATCCTGCCCGGCAGCAAATCGACACTGGGCGATCTGGCCTTTCTGCGCGCACAGGGCTGGGATGTCGATCTGGCCGCACATGTCCGGCGCGGCGGGCATGTGCTGGGGATCTGCGGTGGTTATCAGATGCTGGGCAGGGTGATCCGCGATCCTCTGGGCAGCGACGGCATTGCGGGCGAGGTTCCGGGGCTGGGTCTTTTGCGGATCGACACCGACATGGCCACCGACAAAACGCTGACACGCGTAACCGGCACCGCGCTTGGTCAGCCCGCCACCGGATACGAGATTCACATGGGCCGCAGCACCGGCCCCGACTGTGCCCGCCCCTTCGCCCATATCCCCTGCCCGGACGGCGCGATCAGCGTCAGCGGAAGGGTTGCGGGTACCTATCTGCACGGTCTGTTCGCCGATGACGGCTTTCGCGCGGCCTATCTGGCGCGGCTGGGCGTGGCCTCGCAGCCGGGCCATGAATCGGGGGTCGATCAGACGCTGGACGATCTGGCCGTTCATCTTGAGACATATCTGGACGTTCCGGCCATGCTGAAGCTGGCGCAATAAGAATGCACAAATAACCGGGCCGGAAACCCTCGCAAGCGATCAGAGACAGGCACCGCCGAACCCGAAACCAGACTGTTCAGAGGCCGCAATGCAATTCCGGAGTCGAAATTTCTAATATATATTTCAATACCATACCGGTCGGGCATCCGATGCCGCACATATTGGCCGACCGCGCCACAGTTAGCGGATGTCATTTTCCGGCGAGGATTTCGGGGAAAACCGTTTTCGGCATTGAATTTGCCCATCAACCGCCACTATGTTGTAACCATGCGCCAGGCTTCTCAATCTTGGGTTGATCTGGTGCCATCAGTTTCGCAGCGCGGCACCTCTGGCCCCGATCCGATAGCGACGGGCCGCAAGTGTCACGCGGAAAACTCTGCCTCAGGCGCGAAGAACCGCACGGGGGCGATGTCGGATAGCGGCCCGGCTGCCGGTTGGCGGCTTGGGTCTTTCTAAGGAACAGACGCGATGACGCGCGCGGTGAACAGAGCAGGACGAAACGGGCAGGGGTCAGGCCCCGCCGTTGTCTGTTCCGTCGCCGTGCATGCGTCCGCGCGCCAATCATGCCGCAGCCCGTCCCGGACGATGCCACTTGCGCCGCCCGGCGCCGGCCTGCGCGGAAGAATCATCAATGGCAAAAAAAATGCTTATAGATGCCACCCATGCCGAGGAAACTCGGGTGGTTGTGGTGGACGGAACGCGGGTCGAAGAATTTGATTTCGAGACTGTAAACAAGCGCCAGATCTCGGGGAACATCTATCTGGCCAAGGTCACGCGGGTCGAACCCTCGTTGCAGGCGGCCTTTGTGGATTATGGCGGAAACCGGCACGGTTTTCTGGCCTTTGCGGAAATCCACCCGGATTATTATCAGATCCCCGCAGCCGACCGCGAGGCGCTGATCGCCGAGGAACAGGCCTACTCCGAGGCGATCGAGGCCGAAGAGGCCACACGCGGCAAGAAACGCAGGTCTGCGCGGGCCGAAAAGGCGCAAAACGGGGACGAAACGGTCAGCGCCGAAGCCCTGGCAGAGACGGCAGGCGAGGATGCGGACGCCGTTGCCAACGGCGAGCAGACCCCCGAGGCTGACGACGATTCACCCTCGGACGCCGCAGACCGGGATGACAGCATCGAATCGGTTGCCGAAGAGGATGTGACCGAGGAAATTCGCGTGCCCAAAAAGCCGCGCGCCCGCCGCTACAAGATTCAAGAGGTTATCAAGGTCCGGCAGATCATGCTGGTGCAGGTGGTCAAGGAAGAACGCGGAAACAAGGGCGCGGCGCTGACCACCTATCTGTCGCTGGCCGGGCGTTACTGCGTGCTGATGCCCAATACCGCGCGCGGCGGCGGGATCAGCCGCAAGATCACCAACGCCGCCGACCGCAAGAAGCTGAAGGACATTGCCGGGGAAATGGACGTGCCAAGGGGCGCGGGCCTGATCATCCGCACCGCTGGCAGCCAGCGGACCAAGACCGAAATCCGCCGCGATTACGAATATCTGCTGCGCCTGTGGGAACAAATCCGCGACGTCACGTTCAAATCGGTCGCGCCCGCGCCGATCTATGAGGAAGGCGACCTGATCAAGCGCTCGATCCGCGACCTCTATTCCAAAGAGATCGACGAGGTTCTGGTCGAGGGCGAGCGCGGCTATCGCACCGCCAAGGACTTCATGAAGATGATCATGCCGTCCCACGCCAAGACCGTAACACACACTCCCGATCCGATGCGGCTTTTCGCGCGCTATCAGGTCGAAAGCGATCTTGGCGGCTTGTTCAACCCGGTCGTCCAGTTGATATCAGGTGGATTTATCGTCATCGGCGTTACCGAGGCGCTGGTCGCCATCGACGTGAACTCGGGGCGGTCGACAAAGGAAGGCTCGATCGAGGACACG
>NZ_JBKEBL010000229.1:0-6581 GCF_047973135.1 Paracoccus sp. (in: a-proteobacteria) | reverse complement strand
GACGACCGGTCGTCGAGGGGAAGAACCCGGCCCACTCCCGCTCGAAGAATGCCCAGTCGATCAAACTCGCCAGTTTCACCAGCTCATGCCGGGCGTCGATCATGTCGAGCAATCGGGGGCGGAGCAGGTCATCCTGTTCGGGGGCGTGGGAATGCGGCTTCATCGGTGATCCGAATTTGCAGGGTTTCTGCGTCAACAATACAAAACCCTGCAGAAGAAAGCCAGAAATACCGGCGGTTCATCACACAAAATCAATGCGTTCCACGTTGTTCAGAGCCGACTAATAAAAATCAGTGACAGGTCAATGGCTTCACCATTCAATGCTGGTCCGAGAGCACATCAAGCACGATCCAGACGACGCCTCAAAATTCCAAAACCATGGGTAATCAGGCAAAACCGACTCATGGAAGGGTCGTCAGGCTTTATTATCCGCGCCTCCGGCCTGCGCGAACGGTCATTCTTCGATGTCGTTGGTCTGATGTGCGCCACGGTGGTGATATAGCTGACGGAAGCCAATTTGATCATCAAATTGGCGCAGCATCAGCGCAAAATCAAATGGTTATAGCCTAACAATATAATCAAAATGAGTCGTCAGGCTATAGCTGGCCGAAAAACGCCAGAACCTGCATGCGCCGCAGTTTCTTCCGAAGCATCGCCCGGCCCAAGCCGTCCGCCCCATGCACTTGGAACACATTCTTAGCCAGATCGAGCCCAACCGTGATAATCTCCGACATGACCGTCCTCCTTTGTGGATCCACAAGCCCACCTTGGCACATCGATGCCGTCGGGGGGCGATCACATCATCAGAGCCGGGTTCCGCCCTGCGCCCCCATTCCCGATAGCCGTCGCTGTCAGATCGTGGCCACTCAGGCAATGCCGCGCAGGCCATGGGGGCGGGGGCCTCCGGTCGCCCAGTCCAGCAGTTCGACGGTATGAACGACTGGAATGCCCGTCCCAGAGCCGATCTGCATCATGCAGCCGATATTCCCGGCGCTGATGACCTGGGGCGACAATGCCTCAAGGGTTTCAACCTTGCGCGCCTTCAGTTGCGCCGAGATTGCGGGCTGCATCAGGTTATATGTCCCGGCCGAGCCACAGCACAGATGGCTGTCGCGTGGCTCGGTCACGGTAAAGCCCGCCTGGGCCAACAGTTCTTTCGGGGTCGCCTTGATCTGCTGGCCGTGTTGCAGCGAGCAGGCGGCGTGGTAGCCGATGCGCAGGGGCGGCGCGTGGCGGGCATCCTGAAGGCCAAGATCGGCCATCACCTCGGTCACGTCGCGGGCCAGCCCGGCCACCGTCGCGGCATCGCCCGCAAGCGCGTCACCGGCGAACATATGCCCGTAATCCTTGACCGTGGTGCCGCAGCCCGAAGTGTTGATGACCACCGCGTCAAGGCCGTCGCCATTCACCTCGGCCATAAGAGCGCGGATATTGGCGGCGGCCTGCGCATGGCTTTGACTGGTCTTGCCCATGTGATGCGTCAGCGCTCCGCAGCAGCCGATGCCACGGGGCACCACCACCTCGCAGCCGTGACGGCGCAGCAGGCGGATGGTGGCATCATTGATGTCGGTGTTCAGGGCGCGCTGCGCACAGCCGGTCAGCAGCGCCACGCGTTTGCAGCGTTCGCCCTGCGCTGGAAAGATCTGCGGATCGTCGTTGCGGCTGACCGGCGGGATGGTGCGGGGGGCCATGTCCAGCATCGCGCGCAGCCTTGCATCGGGGATCAGCCGCCGGAAGGGCCGGCCCAGCTTTGCTGCCACCAGCGCCAGCCGGAAGCGGGTCGGATACGGCAGGATCGCCGCCAGCAGCCAGCGCAGGGCGCGGTCGGCCCATGGGCGGCGGTAATTCGCCTCGATATAGCTGCGGGCGTGATCGACCAGATGCATTTAATGCACGCCCGAGGGGCAGGTGGTCATGCAGGACAGGCAGGACAGGCAGCGATCAACATGCTGCACCGTCTTGCGGTCGGGCTGCTTGCCGTTTTCCAGCATGTCCTTGATCAGATAGATGCGCCCGCGCGGGCTGTCCAGTTCGTCGCCCAGAACCATATAGGTCGGGCAGGTTGCGGTGCAAAAGCCGCAATGGACGCAGGATCGCAGGATCTGGTTGGCGCGGGCGGTACCGGGATCAGCAAGCTGTTCTGTGGTGAAATTCGTCTGCATATCAGGCGTCCATCAGGCCGGGATTGAGGATTCCCGCAGGGTCGAAGGCGTGGCGCAGCCCCGATGACAGGCGCGCAAGTGCCTCGGTTTGCGGGGGAAATGCCGGGCCGGTTGCCGTGCCGCGCCGGATCAGCGTGGCATGCGGGGCGATGGCGCGGATCCGCGCGGCATCGCCCGGCCCGCAATACCAGATCAGCCCGCCGCCCCAGTCCAGCGCCGTCCGTCCGCCAATCCCGCGCAGCGCCGAGGCGATACCCGGCGCGTCGGTCGGGCGGGTCAGCACCCGCCACAACGGCCCCTCGCCGATATGGCCAAGGTCACGCAGGCCGCGCCACAGGCTGCGGGTGGCCGCATCGTCCAGCAGTTCGACCCGCTGATCGGCGAACAGTTCCAGCAGACGGCTGCGGCGGTAGGCAAGCTGCGCCTCCATCCCCTCGATCCGCAGCCAGGCGGTGCCGTTGTGATAGACCGCGCCCGAGGGCTCGAACGGGGTGGCCAGCGCGGTGCAGAAAATCCGCACGGCCTGCACCTCGTCCAGACCCGAAAAGACCAGCGTGGCGCGGGTATGGGCCGCAGGCAGGGTTTTCAGCGCCACCTGCGTCAACACCCCCAGCGTGCCATGTGCCCCGGCCATCAGCTTGGTCAGATCTAGCCCGGTGACATTCTTCATCACCCGCCCGCCATTTTTGATGATGCGCCCCTGTCCATCGACAAAGCGCACCCCCAGCAGGTGATCGCGGCAGGCACCGGCAAAGATGCGCCGCGGCCCCGAGGCGTTCGCGGCGACCATGCCGCCGATGGTGGACACCTGATTGCCGCCCAGAACGGCGCGCAGATCCGGCGGCTCGAACGCAAGGGCCTGCCCTTCGGCGGCCAGCAATGCTTCGATGAAGGACAGTGGCGTACCGGTACGCACGATCAGGGTCATTTCGCCGGGGCTGTAATCGACCACACCGGACAGGCCGGTCGTGGTCAGCGTGTCGGCGGCGACATGGGCGGTCTGGACCCGGCTTCCCCCGCCCGCGATGCGCAGGGGCGCAGACAGGCCGTGACGGTCGGCCAGCAGTGCGGAAAGCTCGGTTTCATCAGAGGGGGCAAGCATGGCGGTCACTGGGCGGCCTTCCGGCGAAAGGTTTCGCTGGCCTCTAGCGGAAAAACCTTGGCCGGGTTCAGCAGCCATGCCGGGTCGAACACGTCCTTCACCTGCATCTGGATAGCCAGATCGTCGGGGTCGTATTGCGTGCTCATTAGATCGCGCTTTTCGATGCCGACGCCATGTTCGCCGGTCAGACAGCCGCCAACCTCAACACAGAGGCGCAGGATCTCGGCACCAAAGGCCTCGGCCCGCGCCAGATCGCCGGGCTTGTTGGCGTTGAACAGGATCAGCGGGTGCATGTTGCCATCGCCTGCGTGAAAGACATTCGCGACCTCAAGCCCGTGGGCTTTCGACAATTCCCCGATGCGCCGCAGCGTCAGGGGCAGCTTGCCCACCGGCACCGTGCCATCAAGGCAGATGTAATCGCCCAACTGCCCCATGGCGCCAAAGGCCGACTTGCGGCCCTTCCAGATCGCCAGCGCCTCGTCGGCATTTCGGCTTTCGCGAAATTCGACCGGGTTCAGCGCATCGGCGATCCGGCGGATCCGGGCAAGCTGATCGGCGATTTCGTCGGCGGAACCCTCAACTTCGACGATCAGCACGGCAGCGCAGTCGGGATAGCCGGCATGGGCGAAATTCTCGACCGCGCGCAGGCAGGGTTCGTCCATATATTCGATGGCCACCGGCACCACGCCCGAACGGATGATTCGCGCCACGCATTCGCCCGCCACTTCGGCATCGTCAAAGCCGATCAGCACCGGGCGCGCACCTTCGGGACGGGGCAGGATTTTCAGCGTCGCCTCGGTCACGATGCCAAGCTGCCCCTCGGATCCGCAGAACAGGCCCAGCAGATCCAGACCCTCGGGTGCCAGTTCCCCACCGCCCAGTTCGATCACCTCGCCCGTGGTCAGAACGACCGTCGCACCCATCAGATTATTGGTGGTGACACCATATTTCAGACAATGCGCCCCGCCCGAATTCATCGCGATATTCCCCGCGATGGTGCAGGCAAGCTGCGACGAGGGGTCGGGCGCATAGAAAAAGCCATGCGGTTCCAGCTCGGCGCTGACAGACAGATTGGTAATGCCGGTCTGCACGCGGATAAAGCGGTTATCCGTGTCGATCTCCAGCACATCGCGCAGCCGCATTGTGCCAAGGATCACGCAATCGGCGGTCGGCAAGGCCCCGCCAGAAAGCGAGGTTCCCGCCCCGCGCGGCACCACCGGCACCCCCATCCGCGCGCAGACCCGCATCGCCGCCGCAACCTCGGCCGTGGTCCGGGGCAGCACAACAGCCAGCGGCGGACAGCGATAGGCGGTCAGCGCGTCGCATTCATAGGCGCGCGTCTCTTCGGGCGCGTCGATCACCGCGTCCGGGGGCAGCACCCCGCGCAGCGCGGCCACGATCTGCGGGGCGCGGTCGAGGATGCGTCGGTCGGGCTGAGGCATGGCGATGCCGGACATGGGGGCCTCCTCTTCTGGCGATGGGTTGAGGTAAAAGACTTCGGCGGGGGCTGTCAAACGGGATATGCGCCGCGACCCGAAGGGCGCGGGCCGGGCAACGCCCGGCTGGTCTGCCGCCGCGCGAAAAGCAGGGGGTCCGGGGGGTGCAACTCCCCCGGCCATCGCGGGACGCAAATCATCCGACGATGACGTCGCACCGGGATCGCCAGCTTGCGAGCAGGCGGTGCCACCCGAACCGCGCGCCCTTCAGATCGCCGACCAGCGCCGGCCGTCATCCTCGGCCTGCCACAATGTCCCCTCGCGAATGTCGTGGACAAGTCCATGCAGGGTCATTTCGTCGGCCTCGACGGCCTCGCGGACGAAGGGGAAGGTCATCAGGTTTTCGATCGAAATCATCACCGCCTCGCGTTCCAGCGCACCGATCTGCTGATCCTCGGGCAGTTCCTTGACGCGCTCGTATCCCGGACGCAGGATATCCATCCAGCGTCCGACAAAACTGGACGCATCTTCCAGTTCCGGCGCATGGCCCGAACACATCGCATGACAACCCGCGACACCGCCACAGCTTGTGTGGCCCATCACGATCAGATGCGCGACCTTCAGCGCGCAGACGGCATATTCCACCGCCGCCGAGGTGCCATGCTGCTGCCCGTCCGGCGCATGAGGCGGCACCAGATTGGCGATATTGCGGTGAATGAAGAACTCGCCCGAATCGGCACCGAAAATGCTGGTCACATGAACGCGGCTGTCGCAGCAGGAAATCACCATCGCACGCGGTCGCTGGCCGTCATCGGCAAGGCGGCGATACCACGCGCGGTTTTCCGCATAAGATGTCGCCTTCCAGCCCTGATAGCGGCTGACCAGATATTGCGGCAGGGGACGGACGTTCTTCATTGCGGGCCTCTGGCTTTGTCGCGGCTTGATAGGCCCGAATTGAACAAAATTCGAGGGGTTTTTCCCGGTCCGTTCAAGCCTTCCTTCATGGCTGCCGGTCATAGTGCAGGACTGTGTGGGGACACAACTGTACTGGAGGTGCGCATATGGCTCAGATCAGTTCTCTGGCCGTTTCCGAACCAATCCGCGTGGATGCGCGACGGGTTGGCGATATAGTGAACGAACTGGGCGAACAGGCCGCCCAGAATGTGCTTGGGCTGGCGCTGGAACAGCTTGCCTGGGCACTGACCGCCACCGATGAGGCACTGGAACAAGGCGACATGGCACAGGCTGTCGCCCATGCCGACCGGCTGTCGCGGCTGGCATGGCAGGTCGGCTTGCTGTCGCTGGCCGGGGTTGCGATGGATCTGGGCAATTGCGCGGAACGGCGGGACGCATCCGCGCTGGCCGCCGTGCGCGCCCGGATGATGCGGGTGGGCAACAGTTCGCTGACAACGATCTGGGACCGTGCGGGGATCACATGACCCAACGGCCCCGAAAGTTACACCGAGGTGGTCGTGGAAATTCGGACTCAGCGGCTGGAAGCGAGCGGCAATCACGAACATGGCGCAGACCTTCGAGCGCGGGAAATCCGATGAGACCCGCGCCTCCGAGGCCGAAATCGAGAAGCTGCCGTCGAAGATTGGGCAGCTGATTGTATAGAACTCTCACCATGAGTCAGTTTTCCCAGAGTTCCCATAGTTGTGGGATTTTTAATCGTCGCCTGCATCGGGTTTGAAGCGCTCTCAGACCCGCCTTGAATGGCGAAACCATTGAACGACCACTGATTTTTCTTCGTTTTTTTGGGAGGCCCGCTGTTTGACAGCCCACAATCCGGTTGAGACTGCCCAATAAAGCGCGATGGCCATGACCATGATCAGGCGGTTCAGTTTGCCGGGAGAACGGAGTTGGCTTTCGGTGAGGCCG
>NZ_JBKEBL010000147.1:0-2303 GCF_047973135.1 Paracoccus sp. (in: a-proteobacteria) | reverse complement strand
TGCGCGACGGCGGGCTGTGGGGCAAGGATTACGGCCTCTTTACCCGCGACGAATGGCGGGCGCTGGTCCGGGCCGCGCGGGGCGACGACGCCATCCGCGCGCGTGTCGAGGCGGCCTATCCCGACCTGCCCACTGCCGGGCAGACCGAGGATATGGTGGCCGAGCTTTATGCCGATTGGGCGCAGCACCTGCGCGACGATCCGCCCGGCCTGCTGCGGCAAGCCCTCGCGCGCATCCGGTCCTTTTTCCGCTACCTGGCCTCGGCCCTGCGCGGCGAGGGCTTTCACGACGCCGCGCGCATCATGGAGCGGCTCGCGGCGGGCGAGATCGGCGGGCGCGGGCCGGGCGGGTCCGGCGGTGGACATGACGGGGGGCGTGACGGCGGCAGGCGGAAGGAACAGCGCCCGGAGGACGAAGCGGCATCGCTCTTTGCCGCCGATATCATGGCCCAGCTTGCAGGCGAGGACGAGCGGTTTGCCTATCCGCGCGCCACGGCAGGCAGTCTCACGCGGATCTTCGCCGAAATCGACCCGACCGTGACCTTTCTGGGCGAGACCGGACGTGTGGATGAGGCAGAGGAAAGCGGTGCTGACCGACGTTATCTGCTGCGCACCGGCAAGGGAACCGATTTTTACGTCTACGAGACCGACGATTCCGTCTGGATCGACGTGAGCCGGTTGGGCGAAGGTGAGGGCGGCAGCGGGATTTATGCGGCGGTTGGCGATTATGCGGCCAATGCCCGGCTGCAATTCATCGGCGATCCGGCGGGCCTGTCCGATATCGCCCTCAGGCGGCGCACCGACGCGATGCTGTCCTCGGCGTTCAAACATGCCAGCACCGATCACCTTACCCCCCACCAACGCCAGCTTGATGGCGACAAGGCCCTGGGCGTGCCGCCTTTGCGATGGACCAGGGGCGACACGCTTGCTAACATGGCCGCGCTGATTGAGGTCAGCACCGCCAGCCTCGCCCATCATGTTCCAGAGATCGTCCGTGCCCGATACGACTTCGCAACAAGAACCTTCCGAACGTCTAAAGGCGAACGCATTACTGATGGAATGCTTAAAACTTGGTCTGCCCATTCAAGAGTGCGAGCGGCAGGCGGAGGGTACCGAACGCTTAAAAGAAGCATTCTCCTCAACACCCTTCTACGCGCAGAGGGCGGCCAAAGATCCGGATTACTGGAGCAAGCTCTACGCCAGTCGCGTCAACTGGTAGAGCACGGCGGCCTCGCCGAGGTTCTTTATCAGCGCGACATGCCCTTGCTTCGGGATGCGATGCAATCGGGTCGGGCGAAGGCGGCGGGGCTGGTCAGCCGGGACTTCTGGCGCAAATCGCCCGAGATGTTTTCGGACTGGCTGACCGACGCCATGGGCAAGGACCGGCGGTTCAACATTCTGGGCGCGGTGCCGGGCCATCCGCTGTTCGCGGAACTGGGCCGGAACCTGCCATCGGCGCAGGCCTATCTGAAGAACAAGCAGGACATGGACGCCATGCGCAACGACTGGCAGGCCCGTGCGGCTGCCATGGTCGATCGCTGGACGCGGACCGGAAAGAAGGATCCCAAGGCCAATGAGGCGCTGATGGATCTGATGCACAGAACCACGCTGGCCGGGATCGACCCCAGCCGGAGGGATGACTGGTCACATACCCATGCGCAAAGCGCCGCGCGGATCCTGAAGGACGGGCGGGCCAGCCCCGACCGGATCGCCTGGGCCAGACAGATCGAGCGCGAGACAGCGGCCCATAAGGCCGCCTATGCCGATCTGCGCGCCGCCTGGGAGGCTTTGCCGGGGGAATTCCGCGAACTCTATCGCGAGGTCCGGGACGAATACGGGGCCATGGCCGACAAGATGGATGCCGCGCTTCTGGCCAATATCGCGACGGCCAACCGGATCGCGCTCAGGCGCGCCGAGCGGGCGCATCGCAAGGAAATGGCACGCATCCGTGACGAGGGGCTGGACGGGATGGAACGCATGGAGGCCATCGACAAGGCGGATGCCGGTCTGGCCAGCGCCCGCAAGCGCGCGGCGGCGGGTCAGGCCGCGCGCCTGGCGCAGATGCGGCAGGCCTTTGAAAGCAACCGCCTGTCCGGCCCCTATTTTCCGCTGTCGCGCTTTGGCACCTATTTCGTCACCCTGCGCGATGCCGATGGCAGGGTCGTCTCGTTCAGCCGCTTTGCGAAGAAGGCGCAGCAGGAGGCGTTCATCCGCGAGATGGAGGGCCGCCCCGGCCGTGTCGAACGCGGGGTGCTGGGCGAAGGGGCCGATCTGCGCGGCATGGTTGATCCGCGTTTCGTGGCC
>NZ_JBKEBL010000081.1:0-9268 GCF_047973135.1 Paracoccus sp. (in: a-proteobacteria) | reverse complement strand
GGCCACGAAACGCGGATCAACCATGCCGCGCAGATCGGCCCCTTCGCCCAGCACCCCGCGTTCGACACGGCCGGGGCGGCCCTCCATCTCGCGGATGAACGCCTCCTGCTGCGCCTTCTTCGCAAAGCGGCTGAACGAGACGACCCTGCCATCGGCATCGCGCAGGGTGACGAAATAGGTGCCAAAGCGCGACAGCGGAAAATAGGGGCCGGACAGGCGGTTGCTTTCAAAGGCCTGCCGCATCTGCGCCATGCGCGCGGCCTGACCCGCCGCCGCGCGCTTGCGGGCGCTGGCCAGACCGGCATCCGCCTTGTCGATGGCCTCCATGCGTTCCATCCCGTCCAGCCCCTCGTCACGGATGCGTGCCATTTCCTTGCGATGCGCCCGCTCGGCGCGCCTGAGCGCGATCCGGTTGGCCGTCGCGATATTGGCCAGAAGCGCGGCATCCATCCTGTCGGCCATGGCCCCGTATTCGTCCCGGACCTCGCGATAGAGCTTGCGGAATGCCTCCGGCAAAGCCTTCCAGGCGGCGCGCAGATCGGCATAGGCGGCTTTGTGGGCCGCTGTCTCGCGCTCGATCTGTCTGGCCCAGGCGATCCGGTCGGGGCTGGCCCGCCCGTCCTTCAGGATCCGCGCGGCGCTGGCGGCATGGGTATGTGTCCAGTCATCCTTCCGGCTGGGGTCGATCCCGGCCAGCGTCGTCCTGTGCATCAGATCCATCAGCGCCTCATTGGCCTTGGGATCCTTCTTGCCGATGCGCGTCCAGCGATCGACCATGGCAGCCGCACGGGCCTGCCAGTCGTTGCGCATGGCGTCCATGTCCTGCTTGTTCTTCAGATAGGCCTGCGCCGATGGCAGGTTCCGGCCCAGTTCCGCGAACAGCGGATGGCCCGGAACCGCGCCCAGAATGTTGAACCGCCGGTCCTTGCCCATGGCATCGGTCAGCCAGTCCGAGAACATCCCGGGCGATTTGCGCCAGAATTCCCGGCTGACCAGCCCCGCTGCCTTCGCCCGACCCGATTGCATCACATCCCGAAGCAAGGACATGTCGCGCTGGTGTCTTACTGCCGGATCATCGCCCTGATTTTCTCGCTCGCCTCGGCGTCGTCCTTCCGCAAGGATTCGATCCCGGACGGCGTCAGCCGGTTTGAAACCCGCGAGATATCGAGCCTCGGATTCGGTGAGGGCGTCGAAGCCGTACCCTGTGGCAATGCGGAAGTCGTTTTCGAGGTCGCCATGCTTGTCACGAAGGGCCAAAAGGGTTGCATCCGATGGGCGCAGTGTCGCGCTATACTGCTTGCCCGTCAAGGCCACCGCGCCGATCACGCGCCCGCCAGCGGCTTCGATGTGACTGGCAAGCGCCGCGAAGGTGCCGCCCTGCGTCAGGGTGTCATCAAGGATCAGGTAATCCCGGCCCGCATCTGCCGGTCCGTCGAATTCCGGAGAGGCGAAGATGCGGTCAAGCCCGGACAGCGCGGTGCGCTGCGGAGCATTTGACTGAACAATCCCCGTGACCGCATCCAGTCCCAACCGCTGTGCCAGGATTTCGGCAGCAGCCCGAGGGATCTTGTTGCGCCCGCTGGCCTCTTCCGAGATCACGGGCACGATCACCGGACGGCTTTCCCCGATCATGTCACGCAGCCGCGCCAGCAGATCATCCGTCACGATATCCTGCGCCAGACGCACCGCAGCACCGATATCCCCTGCCTTGGCGGCCGTATAATCGGGATGACCGCTGATGGTCGCCAGAGCACCACCGATCAGTGCCCTGTCCAGACTGACGGGCTGGCGCTGTTCCTTCCGCCTGCCGCTGTCACCTCTGCCGCCGTCACGGCCGCCGCCGGACCCGTCCGGCCCGCGCCCGCCGATCCCGCCCGCCGCGATCCGCTCCATGATGCGCGCGGCGTCGTGAAAGCCCTCGCCGCGCAGGGCCGAGGCCAGGGCGCGGAAAAAGGACCGGATGCGCGCGAGGGCTTGCCGCAGCAGGCCGGGCGGATCGTCGCGCAGGTTCTGCGCCCAATCGGCATAAAGCTCGGCCACCATTTCCTCGGTCTGCCCGGCAGTGGGCAGGTCGGGATAGGCCGCCTCGACACGCGCGCGGATGGCGTCGTCGCCCCGCGCGGCCCGGACCAGCGCCCGCCATTCGTCGCGGGTAAAGAGGCCGTAATCCTTGCCCCACAGCCCGCCGTCGCGCAGCGCGTGGATGATCTCGTGATCCAGCGTGTGCCGCCAGCCGCGCCCGCGATCATGGATGATGCGGATGACGCCGCGCAGATAACTGCCGGCCGCCGCGCCCGCGCCGCCCGCTTCGGCCCCGACACGCCCGGCGATGCCGATCCTTTCCAGTTCCGCCCGCGCCGCCGCGTTGATCGCGCGGGCACGGGCCGGGGTCAGCGTCGGATCGGAATTGATTTCGGGGGCGACGAGCCTTATGTTCAGGCTGTCGGCACTGACTTTCGCATCGGGCTCCACGCGGTCTTTCCGCGCGTCCCTCGAACCATCGGTTCGGGTGCCGACAAATCTCCCCAGATTCAGGTCATAGAACTTGCGCCCGTCATCCATTTCACGAACGACAATGTAAACCGGCTCTGCGCGTCCACCGATTTCAATAACGGAACGGAGTGTATGGACAGCTTTGACATGCTCCCGACCGCGCCTGTCAGGCTCGGTTCCGGTAAGAGTTGCATGGGTGATAATACCCTGAAGGCCAGGTACAGCGCGTAGAAGGTAGTCCAGCGGTTTACCACGCAACTTTCCGCCCCCGTCACGGGTGAACCTGATTTCCCAGCCCGTCTCTCGGTTAATTACGGTCTTGCCTTGAAGATGCTCGCGGTACCACCCCTGAGCCTTGCGCTGGAGGTCCACAATATCCGACCATTCGCCCAATTCCGCGCCGGTCAGCGCAGCCACGACCGGCTCATCCCCGAAGCGCGATTCCTTCGCGGCCTCCTGTTCGGCCTCGGTCAGCAACGCAGCCTCGATCCCGGCGATCTGTGCGGTCAGCCCGGCCAGTTCATCGGCCTGCGCGAAATCCTTTACTTCATCCAGCGATTTGCGCGCGGCCCCGGCCTCTTTTTCAAGACGGGCGCGTTCGTCGCGATGGAAACCGAGGCGGCGTTCCGGTGCCGCAAGGGCGTATTCCAGCCGCCGGACAAGGCCCACCGGATCGTCGCTCCACCCGGCATCTGCGGTCATTTCGTCGTCGAAGCGGACAGAGAACCCGATCGACCTGTCCGCGATGCGATAGGTGGCCTCGATCGCGAAGCCGCCGATACTGCCGATGCGGCGATCCTCGAAGTGTTCCCCGGCTTCGGCCAGATCCCCCACCATCCGGAGCAGCGCCTTACCGGCATCCGCGCGGCTGTCGAAGGCATCGCGCCCGACAGTGATCGCGAATTTGTTGCCACCCAGATCGGGCAGGCTTGCCGCGACGGGTTCGATATGCGCGATTTTCTCGTCATGGAACGCGATCTCGCGCCGGTTACGCCTGATCTCGCCGCGCAGCCTGGCGCGCTGTGTCTCGATGGCGCCTGCGCGGCGGCGCAGCTTGTCGCGCGCGGCCTTCATGTCGGTCAGTTCCAGCACACGCGGATCGCGCGTCGTCATGGCCTTGGCCTGTTCGAACTGGCTGGCCTCGCCCAGATCCTCCATGTCTCGTTGCGTTGGATCGCCGCGATAGAAGGCCTCGATGAAGGCCGCCTTGCGCGCCATCATCTGCCACATGGCCGCGTCATAGGTGCCCTTGGTCGAATAATCGAGGATCTCGATTTCGGGGTTCATGTTGCCCTGACGAATGCCGCGCCCGTTGCGCTGTTCGTCATCCGCCGGATACCAGAGCGGGTCGAGGTTGTGGATCGCGGCCACGCGCTTCTGGGCATTGACGCCGGTGAAGATCGAGCGCGAACCGATCAGGATGCGCGTCTTGCCCTCGTTCATGTCGTTGAAGGCGCGTTGCTTTTGCGCGTGGGATTTCAGATCCTTTGCCAGCACGATCTGATCGGCCGGCACGCCGCGCCGCATCAGTTCGGCCTTGATATAGCGATGGACCGAGAAATCGGGATTGTGCTTGCTGGCCTCGATGCCGAGGGTCGAGAACACGATCTGCGTCGAGGGGCCGCGCATCTCCGGTGTGGCGGCATAACCGCCGCCGGGGGCCACGCCATGCAGCGGGGCGTTATCGCCATCCTTCCAGCGTTGATGGATATTGTCGATCATCCGCTCCAGCTTGGACCCCCTGCCATCGCTGGACGGGTCCACAAGCCGCATGTCGATGGCGGCAAGCCTGCCATCGTTGATCACGGACAGAAGGATGTCATCGCCCTTCTTCACCGGCCCCTTGCGTCTGGCGATGGCCTGCATCCGGGCGGCAAGTCGTTGCTGAAAGGCCTGTTGCTCGGGTGTGGCGTCAACGACCACAAGGCTGCGGCTGCCGCCTTTCAGCTTTGGCCGGGTCACATATCGCTCAAGATCGGCTGATGTCACGACATCCATGACCTGCCGGACCATCAGCGACAGTTCCGGGGTATTCACGAATTTCGAGAAGCGCGAGACCTCTTTGTAACCACCATCGGGCGTCTGTTCGAGTTCCGAAGCGACCTCGCCGAAGGTTGCCGCCCAGGCGTCGAATGCCTGGATATTGCGCTCGGCCAGCGCCTGCGGCTGCATGATCCGCGACAGCGTATAGAGTTCCGCCATCGTGTTGGTGATCGGGGTGCCCGAGGCCAGCACCAGCCCGCGCCCCGGATTACGCTCGTCCACGATCCGCGACTTGATGAACAGATCCATGGACGCCTGACTGCCTGCCGGATCGATCCCCTTGATGTTGCCATTCGTGGTCGCGAAGGACAGCTTGCGGAACAGATGCGCCTCATCCACGAACAGCATGTCCACGCCGATCTCGTCGAAATCGAACACACTGTCCTTGCGCGTCTCGCTGGTCAGTTTCGACAGCCGTTGCTCGGCCTGTTCGAGAAGCTGGGCGATCTTCTTGGCGGTGCTGACGCCCTTTTCCTTCTCGACCTTGATGCCAAGCTGCGCGGCGATGGAGTTCAGCGCGCCAAGCGTGGCCTGCTGTTGGCCCATATCCTTGCCGCGTTCGCCACTGGCATTCGAGGAAGCCACCATCTCGCGAATATCGTCGAGCATGCCCTGAACGACGCGGGCTTTGGCCGCTTCGCTGGCCGGGATCTTCTCGAAGGCGGAATGGGTGATGATGACCGCATCGAAATTGCCGGTTGCGGCATCGGCCACGAATTGCCTGCGCCGATCCGTGTGGAACCGCTTTTCGTCGGCCACGAGGATATCGGCCAGTGGATATTGCTGCTGGAACTCGGTCGCGAACTGGACAAGCATGTGGTTCGGCACGACATACCACGGCTTGCGGGCCAGCCCGAGCCGCCGCGCCTCCATGCCCGCTCCGATCATCGCCGAGGTTTTGCCTGCACCGACCGTATGGGCCATATAGGTCGATCCCGATTGCAGGATGCGGGCGATCACCGCCATCTGATGCGGACGCCATGACCAGTCCGAATGCACCCCCGGCGTTGTCAGATAGCCGCCATCATGGTTGGGCGCGACCTCGGCATTGAAGATGTCGTTATAACGTTCCTCAAGCTGATCGGCCCGTGCCTCGTCGGACCACAGCCATTCCTGGAATGCGGCCCTGATCTCGGCCGCCTTGTCAGTTGCTGCCTGCGTGGCTTCCTCGTCTATGAAGGTCCGGGTCGAGCCGTCCGGCTCCTTGACCGTCCGCGACACCCGCAGGGGCTTGTTGTTCATGACCCGGCCCATCAGATCGGCAAAGGGCATGTCCTCGGTGCCCCAGGCATTGCGCGCCTCGGATGACCCTGTGTCACCGTCCACCACCCAGATGCCCAGCGCAGGCTTGAACCCGGCGGTAAGCCGCAGGCCCTTGGCCCCGGCGAACGCGCTGTAAAGCGTCTGCTCGAACCAATGCGCACCCAGCGGTACGACGATGTCCGAGCGGGGGATGGGATCTGGCAGAACGGCACCCAGCGCATCGGCATTGGCCTTGAACCGCTCGTCCCGGCGCATCGCGGCCTCTGCCTCGCGCAGCTTGGCCCGCACATTGCCGGACAGGTATTTCGCCCGCGTCTCGAATTCACCCGTTTCCGGGTTTTCGAAGATCTTTCCGGCCAGCTCCTCGCGCACCTTCTGCGGCGTTGATTTCGACAGTTCGGCAATCCTGTCCGGATCCACGCGGCCGGTTTCGGCCAGCAGGTGCAGCAGCGCATCCTCGGGCGACGTGATCTTCGGCTGAACGCCGATATTGATGGCATTCTCGTGGAACACGCGGGTCTTGGTCGCCGCACCCGTCCTGGCATCGTATTTCTCGATGGCGCGCAGGCGGAAATTCTCGGGATCGTCGCTGAATGCGTCGATATTCGGGAAACGGTTGATTTCAAGGTCGGGAACCGCATTCTGGTCGAAATCGCCCTCGCGATAGCCCGGCTTCTGCGCGGCCTCGCGCCGTGCCCGCGCGATCCGGGCCAGCGTCCAGCCCTCCGCGATCATCGGCCCGGCATCGAAGCTGCCGGTATCGAAGGCAATCCCTGCGGCGCGGGCATCCTCGGCCATCTGCTGGCGGATCCCCTCCATCTGGACAGCACTCGGACGGCGAAGGGTCGTCTCGACCTTGTTGATCGGGCCGCGCCTGGCGACGAAATCATCATATTCCTTGTTCAGCCGCTTGCGGGCACGGGTCGCATCCTCGCCTTTCAGGTCGGCAGCATAGACTTCGCGCAGCGCGTTGCGCATCGGGATCAGGTCGGCGATCAGCTCATATTCGGCTTTCGTCAGGCCGGATTGCCCCTGGGCGCGGCGCGGAACGGGGTTCCCTTCGGTTCCGTCGAATTGCCAGAGTTCCCCGTCCTTCATGTAATAGGAACCGGCTTTCGTCTCTCCGCTTCTGGCATCGCGCGGTCCGGTCATCATCTGGGCCGGATCGCCCATGCTTGTGATGCGGCGCGGGAAGCGGGCAACGGCGGCGGCCAGATCGGAAGCAAGATCGGCACCGTCGCGCGGGCGCACGCCGATACGCGGACGTCCAACAAGTGTGTCGAATGCCCCCTGTTCGCCAAGGATCATTTCCGGATGGTTCTGGAAGTAACGGTTCACGGCCAGTTCGACGCTGCCGCCCTCCTTGTCGGGCACCGCCACCGGCGTGGATTCGCGCCATGCAGGATCGGCCTCGGCCTCGCCCTTGTGGCGCTTGCGCAGGACGATGATATCGGTCGTCACCTGCGTTCCGTTTTCGGCAAAGGCGGTATTCGGCAGGCGGATGGCCCCGACCAGATCGGCCCTGTCTGCCATGTAATCCCGCGCCTTGCTGTCGAGCTTGTTCATGGTTCCGGCGGAGGTCACGAACATCAGCAGCCCGCCCGGCCGCACGCTGTCGAGGCTTTTGGCGAAGAAATAGTCATGGATCATGAAGCCCTGCGGATAGGCAGGGTCGGCCTTGATCTGCGTGCGGGCGAAGGGCGGGTTGCCGATCACCAGATCGTAATAGTCCTGCGGCATCGGCGTCCTGATGAAATCGCCGTGCCGGATATGATGGCCGGGATAAAGCGCCGCGGCGATCTTTGCGGTGATGTGGTCCAGTTCGACCCCGGTATATTCCCCGAAGAACCCTTTCGGCATGGTCCCGGCAAAACCGCCGACGCCCATGCCCGGCTCGAACACCTTTCCGCCGGTAATGCCAAGCTGCTGCGCGAGGTTCCACATGTTCCGTAACACGGGTTCGGCGGTGTAGAAGGCATATTGGCTGGTCTTTTCGACCGTCGCGCGTTCTTCGGGCGTCAGCAGGCGGTCAAGATCGGCGGCGATATCGGGAAAGCGGATCTTGCCTTCGCTGTTCGGCAGCGCGGCTGCCAGAGTGCCCGCGCCGCCATAGAGCGACAGCGCCTGCCGTTCTTCGGATGTCGCGGGGCGGCCCTCGCGTTCAAGGCCGCGCAGCGTCTCGATGGCCCTGACGGCATTCCGGGCGCGGGTCTTGTCGCCACCGGGCAGGGCAAGCCCGCCTTCGGGGATTACATGGTTTCGGGGGCCTGATCGTCCAGGGGTGCCGTCAGTTCCGCCAGTGCCTCGTGAAAGATCATCTCGTTCAGCATCCGCTCTTCGTTTGGTCCCTGTGCCGCGATCTCTCCGCCGGGGTCCATCGTCTCGGCGGTCCGCTTCACCACCGCCCTGATGTGATCTTCCCACGCCTTCGGCCCGCTGAGCTGAAGCGCCCGCGTCGTCTTTGGTGCCTGCTGCCGCATCGCGGCCATCAGTGCTGTGATCATCACTCGATCCTCCCTTCGTGTTGTCTCGTCTGGCGCTATCACCCTCCGGGGCGGATGGCGAGGTGGCGGAGTCGGCCAGCGCGGCGCGAACTTCGGCCATCACCGCCGCCGCGTCGTCCATCTGCGACACATCTTCGCCCTTCAGGTCCATGTCGTCGCGCAGATGGTTATAGGCCGCCCGCATGGGGGCCTGAGCCTCGCGCAGCGTCAGCCCTGTGGTTTCCGCGAAATCCCGCAGCATCTGGCCGAGGCGCTTCGTACCGGCCTCGATATAAAGCGCGACCAGTTCGCCGCCGAGGATGATATAATCCGGGTCAAGCCCGCTGCTGGCCTGATGGCGCGCCTTTGCCGCCAGCTTCGCTTTCAGTTCCGCCGCACGGGCCTGCTTTTCCGGCGACAGGGACGACAAGAGGCCCGCATCTGTTGCCGCTCTGTCACGCCTGGCTCTTTTCCCTTGCGAGACCTTCTCGCTGTTCCTATCCTCACCTTGGGTCTCGGTTTGGCGGCTAGCTGTGTCATCCGCCGACATTGGTGTGACAATGTCCGTCCTGGTGTCACCGCCGAGGCCCTTTTCATAAGCTGTCAGAAGCCACGTCTTGGCCTCACCCTGCCAATCAAGCCGAACAACGGCGCTTCCCGTTTTGTCAGAAAGCCTGATGCGGTTCGGGCCGGACCGACCTTCATCTTTCTGCAAACGATCCAGAAACCCTTGCAGATCGGCAAGAACCTCCGGATGCCTGGCCTCGATCTTGGCCAGCCCGAACCCTTCGCCTTCGGCGCTTCCCCAAATAAGATCAATATCGCCAATATCACGATGATGAACCGCACCTACCGCCTCGCCGGTTCTTTTGGCCTTCAGATGTGCAATCGCTGCATCGGCCTGATGGCGAAATTGGCGATAGATGGGGCCGAATTGGCCGGTTTCGTCCGTTGGTGCCTCGGCTGCGGCCTGCGTTCCGCCGGTT
>NZ_JBKEBL010000096.1:0-8479 GCF_047973135.1 Paracoccus sp. (in: a-proteobacteria) | reverse complement strand
GGCGCTTTCACGTCCGAGACGCGGCGCTCGGCTGCTTCGATCGGACCCTTGCCGTCGATCGGGTTGCCAAGCGCGTCCACGACGCGGCCCAGCAGCGCCTTGCCCACCGGCACGTCCACGATGGCACGGGTCCGCTTGACGGTGTCGCCTTCCTTGATCGAACGGTCGTCGCCAAAGATCACGATGCCGACATTGTCGGTTTCAAGGTTCAGCACCATGCCCCGGACACCGCCCGGAAATTCGACCATCTCACCGGCCTGCACCTTGTCCAGACCATAGACACGGGCGATACCGTCGCCGACAGACAGCACCTGGCCGACCTCGGCCACCTCGGCCTCCTGACCGAAATTCTTGATCTGATCCTTGAGGATCGCCGAAATTTCGGCTGCCTGGATTCCCATTATCCGACCTCTTTCATAGCATTCTGGAGGGAGGCGAGCTTCGAGCGGACCGAAGAATCGATCATCTGCGAGCCCAGCTTGACAATCATCCCGCCGATGAGGCCCTCATCGACGCGGGTGTTCAGTTTGACCTTCTTGCCCGATTTCTCGGCCAGCGTCTGCGTCAGGCGCTGTTGCTGTTCGTCGGTCAGTGCGACGGCGCTGGTCACATCGGCAGTGATCTCGCCGCGCTCGGTGGCGATCAGTGCCTGCAACCGGCGCACCAGATGCGGCAGCACGAACAGACGGCGATTCTGGGCCATCAGCTTCAGGGTGTTCGACAGCGTGGCCGACAGCCCCATCCTTTCGGCCAGCGCGGCAATCGCATTGCCCTGCTGCGCGCGGGAATAGATGGGTGAATTGATCAGGTCGCGCAGTTCGGCGCTGTCATGCAGCGCGGCGCCCAGATCGTCGGTCTGGCGGGCCAGATCGTCCAGCCCTCCTTGTTCTTTCACGATGTCGAAGACGGCCTGCGCATAGCGCCCGGCGATGCTCTGGGACATTGAAACAGAGTTGGCCACGGTCATCCTTTACGGTTTGCGCAATTCCGCGTTCGGGCCGAAGCAGCTTCGGTCTGGCGCGGGACGGCGGGTCGCAGTCGAACGGCGGTTGGAGGGCCGTCCGGAAATCTGCGGCGTCTCTATCAGGTGATTTCGCCTGCGGCAACCGGGAAGCACACGGAAATGAGAGCCTTGCCCGCCTTTCAGCGCGGGCGCGGGGGCATGCGGGCGACCCGATGTCGCGGATCAGAGGCGCCGGGCCAGGGGCCGGGGTCGGGACGCCGGTGATTCTCGGGCCATGCGCGACCGGATTCGCCCCCCCCGGCCGGGGGGATCAGGGCCGGCGCTGCGCGGCGCTGGCCCGGCCCGGACGCGGAATGCCCACGCCGTCCAGAATATCCAGCGGATTTGGCACATGCACCTTGACCCCCGGCCCAACCGGCGCACGCACCTGCTTGGACAATTCGACCAGCACCACGCCCGCAATCAGCATCCGGCTGATGCGCAGGCCGGTGCGTTCCCACATCTGCGCACTGCGCAACCAGAAGCGGCGATCCGAAGGCGGGATATAGACGGCCGAGCCCTGCCCCTCGGTCACGAACCCCGCCGCGCGCGTCTGCGCCTCAAGCTGGCGCGCGGTATAGCTGCGCCCGAACCCGAATGGCGTGCGGTCCGACGCGGCCCACAGCCCTGCCCGGTTCGGCACCATGACAACCATCCGCCCCCCCGGACCCAGGGCGCGCCAGGTTTCGGCCAGCAGGGCGGCAGGGTGGTCGCTGGTCTCAAGCCCGTGCAGCATCACCAGCCGGTCGATGCTGCCGGTTTCCAGCGGCCATGCGGTTTCATCGCACAGAACGGTGTGATTGCGCATCCCGGCGGGCCAGGCCATTCCCCCCTGCGGTCCGGGCATCAGCGCAATCACCCGGCGCGCCGCCGCCAGATAGGGCCGCAGCATCGGCGCGGCAAAGCCGAAGCCGACGACGTTCATGCCGGTACAGCTTTCGGGTCGCCAATGTTCCGTCAGCCGGTCGCGCAGGATACGCTGCACCACCCGGCCAAGTGCCCGCTGGTAATAGAACCGCCTCAGATCGTCTATATCGTGATGCATTGCGCCCCGGCCCGCATTTTGCAAATCTGACCACAGCACAGAGGGAAGGATTTGCCAATGCCGCTGCAACTGGTAACGCTGCGCTGCCTGCAGGACAATTACGCCTATCTGCTGCACGGTCCCGCCGGAACCGCGCTGATCGACGCCCCCGAAGCCGCCCCGATTCTGGCCGAACTGGCGGCGCGCGGATGGGGGCTGGACACGATCCTGCTGACCCATCATCACGGCGATCACATTGAAGGCGTGGCCGAAATCGTCGCGGCCACCGGGGCCGGCGTCATCGGCAATGCCGCCGACGCCCACCGTCTGCCGCATCTGGACCGCGCCGTTACCGCCGGCGAAACCCCCGAGATTCTGGGCGAGATGGCGCAGGTCATCGATGTGTCGGGCCATACGGTCGGCCATGTGGCCTATCATTTTCCCGCCTCGGGCCTTGCCTTTACAGCCGACAGCCTGATGGCCCTTGGCTGTGGCCGCCTGTTCGAGGGCGACGCCGCGATGATGTGGGACAGCCTGTCGCGCCTGAACGCCCTGCCGCCGGACACGCTGATCTGCTCGGGGCACGATTATTGCGCGGCGAACGGTGCCTTCGCCCTGTCAGTCGATCCCGGCAATGCGGCACTGAAAGCCCGGCTGCAAGCCACCGCCGACAGCACGCAACCCTGCGCCCCGGCGACATTGCAGATGGAACGCGACACCAACCCGTTCCTGCGCGTTGCCGACCTGCGCGAGAGGCTGGGAATGAGCGCCGCCCCCGATGCCGAGGTCTTCGCCCGATTGCGCGGCATGAAGGACAAGTTCTGACCTTTTGGCCAGAATATCACAGGCAGGTTATCCGGGCCAGACACTTGAAATCCGCCCTTTTCGTGTTCACATCTGCATCAGCCGCAACAAAATGCGGGCATTCAGCAAAAAACAGCTTGAAGCCAGACGGATTCCACCAAATCTTAACTATATGATGACAGTCTGGGCAGGTGGGCCGCATATATGGTCCATACCGCCAGCCGACTGACAGGAGACGACCCGTGCCAAGTTTCTCGACATCTTTGGAACAGGCCATTCATCAGGCGCTTGCCCTGGCCAATGAACATCGACATGAACTGGCAACGCTGGAACATCTGTTGCTGGCGCTGACCGACGAACCCGACGCCGTCAAGGTGATGCGCGCCTGCAATGTCGATCTGGACGAATTGCGCAAGCTGCTGATCGACTTTATCGAGGACGATCTTTCCACGCTGATCACTGATGTCGAAGGGTCCGAGGCCGTTCCGACCGCCGCCTTCCAGCGGGTGATCCAGCGCGCCGCGATCCATGTCCAGAGTTCGGGCCGGCAAGAGGTGACGGGCGCGAATGTGCTGGTCGCGATTTTTGCCGAAAGGGAATCAAACGCCGCCTTCTTCCTGCAGGAAATGGACATGACCCGCTATGACGCGGTGAATTTCATCGCGCATGGCGTGGCCAAGAACCCCTCGTTCAACGAAAACCGCAAGGTCGTCGGCTCGGATGAACCGGTCGAGGCCAAGCCCGCCGAACCCGCGCAAGAGACCAAGGAAGAAACCGCGCTGTCGAAATATTGCGTGGATCTGAACGCCAAGTCGAAAAAGGGCGATGTCGATCCGCTGATCGGCCGCGAGGACGAGGTGCAGCGCTGCATCCAGGTGCTGTGCCGCCGCCGCAAGAACAACCCCTTGCTGGTGGGCGATCCGGGCGTAGGCAAGACCGCCATTGCCGAAGGTCTGGCCAAGAAGATCGTCGAGGGCCAGACCCCCGACGTGCTGGCCGGTGCCACGATTTTTTCGCTGGACATGGGCGCATTGCTGGCCGGAACCCGCTATCGCGGCGATTTCGAAGAACGACTGAAAGCGGTGGTCAAGGAACTGGAAAACCACGAGGACGCGATCCTGTTCATCGACGAAATCCACACGGTGATCGGCGCGGGCGCGACCTCGGGCGGGGCGATGGATGCCAGCAACCTGCTGAAGCCGGCGCTGGCTGGCGGCAAGATGCGCTGCATGGGTTCGACCACCTACAAGGAATACCGCCAGCATTTCGAAAAGGACCGCGCGCTTAGCCGCCGGTTCCAGAAAATCGACGTGAACGAACCCTCGGTCGCGGATTCGATCAAGATCCTGATGGGGTTGAAACCGCATTTCGAAAAGCATCACGACCTGCGCTATACCAATGACGCGATCAAGTCGGCGGTGGAACTGGCCAGCCGCTATATCAACGACCGCAAACTGCCCGACAGCGCCATCGACGTGATCGACGAGGCCGGGGCCGCGCAGCATCTGGTCAGCGAAAGCAAACGCCGCAAGACCATCGGCCCGAAAGAAATCGAAACCGTTGTCGCCAAGATCGCCCGCATTCCGCCCAAGAATGTCAGCAAGGACGATACCGAGATACTGCGCGATCTGGAAAAGACGCTGAAACGCGTGGTCTTTGGTCAGGACAATGCCATCGATTCGCTGTCCTCGGCGATCAAGCTGGCCCGCGCGGGCCTGCGCGAACCCGAAAAGCCCATCGGTAACTATCTGTTCTCTGGCCCGACCGGCGTGGGCAAGACCGAGGTCGCCAAACAGCTTGCCAGCACGCTTGGGGTTGAACTCTTGCGCTTTGACATGTCGGAATACATGGAAAAGCATGCGGTCAGCCGGATGATCGGCGCGCCCCCGGGCTATGTCGGGTTCGATCAGGGCGGGTTGCTGACCGATGGCGTCGATCAGCATCCGCATTGCGTGCTGCTGCTGGACGAGATCGAAAAGGCCCACCCGGATGTCTATAACATCCTGTTGCAGGTGATGGATCACGGCAAGCTGACCGACCATAACGGCCGACAGGTGGATTTCCGCAATGTGATCCTGATCATGACCTCGAATGCCGGGGCCGCCGATCAGGCGAAGGCCGCCATCGGCTTTGGCCGCGAACGCCGCGAGGGCGAGGATACCGAGGCGATCGAACGCACGTTCACCCCGGAATTCCGCAACCGTCTGGACGCGGTGATCAGCTTTGCGCCGCTGTCGCGCGAAACCGTGGTTCATGTCGTCGAAAAATTCGTCCTGCAACTGGAAGCGCAGCTTCTGGACCGCAATGTCCATATCGAACTGACCTCCGAGGCGGCGAACTGGCTGGCCGAAAAGGGCTATGACGACCGGATGGGCGCCCGCCCGCTGGCCCGCGTCATCCAGGAGAACATCAAGAAACCTCTGGCCGAGGAATTGCTGTTCGGACGGTTGCAGAAAGGCGGTGTGGTCCGGGTCAAGATCGCGGACGGCAAGCCCGCCTTTGACATCACCGGTCCCGATGCCCCCCGCATCGGCAAATCGAAAACGCCGCTGCTGACGGCCGACTGACCGCAAACCACACCAATCAACCGGAAAACGCCCCGCAGCCCTGTGCAGCGGGGCGTTTTCTGATAGCCTGACGACTTTCTTCTGATTATGTTGCAGGCTATAACCATTTGATTTTATGCTGATACTGCGCCAATTTGATGATCAAACTGGCTTCCGTCAGCTATAGCAGCTCAGCGCCGGGGCAGAAGATCAAGACACTCGCCCTGCCCCATTCCCAGCCGCTGCCGGGCCTCGGGCACGGACAGCCAGTGCAGGCGAAACCGGATCGGGACGGCACCGTTCGAAGCATGAGCCTCGGCATGAAGCCAGCTTTCGGGCAGATCAGCGGGCAGGATCGCGTGGAAATAGCTGCGGCACCACAAGCGGGCGTGCCGGTCCGTGAACCACCGGTCGGCAAGGTGGCACAGCGTCGGGGCCGCGATGCCGGTTTCTTCAAGAAGTTCGCGGGCAGCGGCAATGGCGGGCGTTTCGTCCGGCTCGACCGTGCCACCGGGAACCTGCAACGGGACATCGGGAAAATCCGGCTCGTCAAAGACCAGAAGTCCGCGCGCCGAGGTGGCATAAATCAGAACCTTGCGCCCCGCCTGAACCCGCGCCGGGATCAGGCCGCGCAAGGAATTGCCCATGAACAGCGCGCCATCCGCCAGATCGGCGGGGCGCAGCACCGCCTCGCGCGCGCGGCCCGATTGCAGCAGTTCCTGACGCAGCACGCCCGGCAAAAGGCCGCAGTCAAGGGGCGGCGTCAGCAGCATGTCGCCGCGCCGCGCGAACAGATTGGTGATGCTTCCCTCGCAGATTTCGCCGCGTTCGTTCAGCAAAATCGCCTCGTCGGCTTCGGCAGGCAGGTGCGCGCGCGCGGCGTCATGGGCGGGCCGGTGCGAAGTCTTGATCCGCAGCCAGGGATCGGCGCTGTCCAGGCGTTGACCCGCGATCACCACGCACCATTCGGGCGACCCCGGCGGCAAGGGTTGATGCGTCACCGCCACCTGCCCGCCCGCATCCACCGTCAGCCGGACCCGCAGGATCTGCGCGCGCGGCAGTCCCGTCAGCGCGCGATCCACCTGCGCCATATCGGGCTGAAACCCCACGGCGGCGCAATCGCGCCGCAGCCGTTCCCGATGCAGGGGCCAGCGCAGCACGCACCCGGCCTCGGCCCGCATGGTTTCAAAGACCGTCAACCCGGCGGGCGCAGAAAGGCGGATTTGCACAGGGCTTCCTCCCATTCGGAACCGGCGCGGCTGTCATGTGTGATGCCGCCCCCGACATTCAGCGACAACCGCCCCGGCGTTTCGATCACCGGCGTACGGATCGCCACTGAAAAGCGCATCGGCCCCGCCGGATCGACCCAGCCGATGGCCCCGCAATAAACGCCACGCGCCGCCGCCTCAAGTTCGGCGATGATCTGCATGGCGCGGATTTTCGGCGCACCGGTGATCGAACCGCAGGGGAACAGCGCGCGCAGGATCTCGGCCAACCCTGTGTCCGGCGACAGGCGCCCCGTCACGGTCGAGGTCATCTGATGCAGCGTGGCATAGGTCTCGACCCTGAACAGATGCGGCACGCGGACACTGCCGGGAACACAAACGCGGGATATGTCGTTGCGCAGCAAATCGACGATCATCAGGTTTTCCGCCCTGTCCTTTTCCGAAGCCGCCAGCGCCGCCGCCACCTCTGCGTCCTGTTCGGGCAAAGCCGCGCGCGCGGCGGTACCCTTCATCGGGCGCGTGCGGATAGCGCCCTCGGCATCGACGGCAAAGAACAGTTCGGGGCTGCGCGACAGGACGACGGGCCCGCCCAGATCGACAAAGGCCCCCTCGCCCACCGGCTGACGTGCCATCAGAGCGGCATGGATCGCAAGCGGATCGCCCGTGATGGCGGCCTCCATCGGAAAGGTCAGGTTGACCTGATAACAATCGCCCGCCCGGATATAGCGATGCACCGTCGCAATCGCCCGATCATAGCGGTCGCGCGGCCACAGGGGCCGGGGCGCGCCAATATCGGCCCCGGCCGGATCCGGCAGCGCGGGCGCAGGGCGCGGCGAAGCATCGAACACGCCCATCAGGATCAGTGGCACCTGCCGGACCGCGGGCATCAGCGGGGCCAGTTTCGGGATCAGCGCATAGCCCAGTTCATAGCTGAAATACCCCGCCAGCCAGCATCCGCGCGCCTGTGCCGCCTGCATCGCCGCCAGCGCCGGGATCACCCCGGCGGGCGTATCGGCGCGGATCACCTGCTGCGGCGCGGCGAACAGGGTGCCGCCCGGCAGCGGCCCGCGATCAAAGCGAACCTGCCCGGTCACTTTGCAGCCTTGACCTTGGCGGCCAGATCACGGGCGATGCCGAATGCCCCCTTGATGCGGTCGGCATCGGCGGTCCAGTCGCGGCGGATGACGATCTTGTTGCCCTCGACTCTGGCCTGCCCGCGCTGATCGGTCAGAAACTCGACCAGACCGGCGGGGTTGGGAAACTTGTCGTCATGGAACTGCACCGTCGCACCCTTTGGTCCCGCATCCAGCCGGGCGATATTGGCACGCTTGGCCATGGCCTTGATGCGGATGACCAGCAGTAGCGTGTTCACCTCGCGCGGCAATTTGCCGAAACGGTCGATCAGCTCGGCGGCAAAACCCTCAAGTTCGACCTTGGTGGTCAGCTCGGCCAGACGGCGATAGAGGCCAAGCCGCACGTCCAGGTCGGGGATATAGCTTTCGGGAATGACCACCGGCACGCCAAGGTTAAGCTGGGGTGCCCATTCATCCTCGGGGGTGCCCTCGATCTCGCCCGATTTCAGCTTGGCGATGGTTTCCTCAAGCATGGCCTGATACAGTTCAAACCCCACCTCCTTGATATGGCCGGATTGTTCCTCGCCCAGAAGGTTGCCCGCCCCGCGCAGATCCAGATCCTGCGAGGCCAGGTTGAAGCCCGCGCCAAGGCTGTCAATGGCACCCAGAAATTTCAGCCGCCGCATGGCCTGAGGCGTCAGCGGGCTGCGCGGTTTCGTCGTCAGATAGCAATAGGCACGGGTCTTGGAACGCCCGACCCGGCCCCGGATCTGGTAAAGCTGCGCCAGCCCGAACATGTCGGC
>NZ_JBKEBL010000313.1:0-11718 GCF_047973135.1 Paracoccus sp. (in: a-proteobacteria) | reverse complement strand
TACCGAGGCCGGTTTCGAATGGCGGCTTGCGGGCTGTTCGATGTGCCTTGCCATGAACCCCGACCAGCTTGCCCCGGAAGAACGCTGCGCCGCCACCTCGAACCGCAATTTCGAGGGGCGTCAGGGCTATAAGGGCCGTACGCATCTGATGTCGCCCGCCATGGCAGCGGCCGCCGGCATAGCGGGGCATCTGGTCGATATCCGCGAATTTGTGGCGCAGCCCGCCTGATCAATCGGAATATGCGGTGCGGTCCCGACCGCGCCGCAGGATCGCCATGGCGTTCAGTGCGATCAGTAACAATCCTGCATTCTCGAAGGCATAGTTCACGCTGACTCCGAAATGCCGGATGCCGATCAGCGCGTCGAAATGGTGAAAGCCCACAGCGCGGATCATGACAAAGGCCGACAGGATCGTCAGCCCTGCCAGCGCCAGCCCGTTCTGCCGCATTGATCGGCGCAGCATCCACAACCCGGCCAGCAGGCCCGCCGCCGCGACGCTCAGCAGTCCAAGGATGAACGTGGCCTGCACTGCCCGGCGTTCTGCATACCAGCCCTGTGCCTTGGCCAGACAGCGCCCCGCCGCCGTCAGCGCGCTTTGCAGGTCCAGCTGCTTGTTGACAGCCAGACACAGCATCAGCACCGCGATCAGCGCCCAGAAGCCGCGCCCCTGTCTCGGCAGCCGCAGGCAGACCTGCACTGCCAGTATGAAACACAGCAAATAGGCCAGTACGGTCAGCCACCCGGTCAGATTGGGGTCGCCGATCACGGGCGTCCAGCTTTGGGACACGCAGCTTAGCAAGGCATCGGGTCGCAACAGATACTCCACGGATCGGGCGCAGGTGAGCGTTAGCCGACTTTGCGGAAAAGCTCTACCCGCCGGGCGTCTGGTCACGCGAATGTGGCATTTGCCGAGGGGCGCTTTTACCTCGATGAGGCAGGGCTGCCCGCGGGAAAAATGTGAGGCGAATAAGAAAAAATAATGGATAATTGTCATATTTTTACACCCATCAGTTGATTAATCCAATTTGATTAAATCAAGGGATGAAAATTCGACCAAAAGTAAAAAAAAGCTAAACGAATCCGTAAAATTCGATATATACTGGAACTTGGCACAGGCCAATTTTACGTTTTTTCGGAGTTTTAGTAATGAAAACTAGCAGCAAGCTGAAATCCCTGGTCGCGGCTGCGGCGATCCTGACGGGCATGGCTGCCGCCGCTTCGGCGGCAACCTTTGGCAGTATCCCTGGTGTCGGTGGGGGAACAAACGATATTCTGGACGACGTCTTTGGTCCGGGTACCACCTCGCGTAACGGCTGGTACGGTGCTACTCTGTACCTGACCGGCGCGTCCGACGTTACCGCGACTTTTCTGGGTGAAGAAGCGGGCATGAACAACACGTTCCACTGGGACGGGACAAAAATCTTCAGCAACAACGGAAGCGCGGCGGGGGCTAGCATCACCTATACCAACGTGACTGCCGGTATTCTGGACTTTGCCTTCGGGATCAACAGCGCCGTCGCATCGCTGTTCAACACCAGCAATCCCGGGCCGGGCAAGCCCGCCAACTTCTTTGTCACCTTCGAGAACGAAAACGCCTCTGGCGGCCAGATGGCGTATCTTTTCCTCGATGACAGCGGCAGTTCGGACGACAACCACGACGACATGGTCATCAAGCTTGCCGTGACCGGCGGCAACATTTCGATCGTGCCGCTGCCCGCAGCGGGCCTGATGCTGCTGGGCGGTCTTGGCGTGATGGGGGCAACTGCACGCCGTCGCAAAAACGCCTGATCCGGTTTTCTGACTGCTGATCCGGGCCTCGTTGTCGTGACGGGGCCCTTTTTGATGCGTCCAGACCGTAGCGCGGGTTGCGGCGACCGGGGGGACTGCCTACAGTAGATTGCCGGCTGCTCACTGGGCCGCTCGCCGGCAGGCCCGGACAAGACAGGAAAGCGCAATGGACAAGTTCACCACCGTGACCGGCATCGCCGCCCCCATGCCGCTGGTCAACATCGACACGGATATGATTATCCCGAAACAGTTTCTGAAAACGATCAAGCGTTCGGGGTTGGGCGTAAATCTTTTCGATGAAATGCGGTATGATCGGGATGGAAATGAAGTCGAAGATTTCATTTTGAATAAGCCGGCCTATCGGCAATCTGAAATATTGGTCGCCGGGGATAACTTCGGTTGCGGTTCGTCACGCGAACATGCGCCTTGGGCGTTAATGGATTTTGGAATTCGCTGCGTTATTTCCACCAGCTTTGCCGATATTTTCTTTAACAATTGCTTCAAGAATGGAATCCTGCCTATCGTCCTGCCGCGAGAGGCCGTCGAGGTTCTGATGGAAGACGCGCGCAAGGGTGCCAATGCCCGGATGACCGTCGATCTGGAAAGCCAGACCGTCAGCAGTTCCGACGGACAGCAATTTCACTTTGACATCGATCCGTTCCGCAAACATTGCCTGCTGAACGGACTGGACGATATTGGCCTGACGATGGAAAAGGCGCCCTCTATCGACAATTTTGAAGGAAAGATGGCGCAGGCACGTCCTTGGGTCTGACACTTTCCTTGGCTGCGCGGCGGGATTCGGATGATCCCGCGCGCGCTGCGGCGGTTTTACTTGCGCATATATATAAGACATTGGCCTTATAGAAGCATACAAAACAGATCAATCTAATAAAAGCAGCTTTATAATAAAGATTTTTCGGGGGTTTGCCACCGACACCGGCATGCCAGCCCTTTGATCGCGGGAAAACCACGCGAAGACCTGAAATCTGCTAATGTCCTGTCCGGTTTATACTATTCTGATCGCTCCGCTGCCTGTGGCGACGTGGATGCCGATCGCCGGAACGACCGGGGTCGCGGCGCTGCTGTCATAGGAAAAGCCGTAAAAGCAACAAATCAAATCTGATGCGATGCATTGGCAGATGCCGCGGCGTCTGCCATATCGCGGTGATGAGTACTGCCAAGTTTCGCAATCTGCTGTCCGCGCTGTTTCTGATGGCCTTCGCCGCCCTGCCCGCCTTTGGCGAGGGCGCGAAAACCCTGCGTATCGCGACATATGATCCGGGCCTTTCGCGCAAGGGGCCGGGCCTGCTGTTGCGCGACATCCGCAACAGCGATCCGCAGGTTCTGGCGGCGGCGCAGGTCATTGCAGCGGTTGCGCCGGATGTGATCCTGTTGACGGGCTTTGACTGGGATCATGACGGCGCGGCATTGACCGCGTTCGCCGATCTGCTGGCCCGGTCGGGGCTGTCGCTGCCCAACCATTTTGCGGCCCGTCCGAACAGCGGTATCGCAACCGGGCTGGATCTGGATGGCGATGACCGTCCGGGTGAGGCCGACGATGCGCAGGGCTGGGGGCAGTTCACCGGGCAGAACGGGATGGCGCTGCTGTCGCGCCTGCCTGTCGGACCGGTGGCGGATTACACGGACAGGTTGTGGCGCGATCTGTCGGATAATCTGATGCCCGACACCCCGGCCGATATCGCAGCCATTCAGCGTCTGTCGTCGACCGCGCATTGGGATGTGACGGTGCAGACCCCCTCGGGTCCGCTGCATTTGCTGGCCTGGTCCGCGACCCCTCCGGTTTTTGATGGCCCCGAGGATCGCAATGGCCGTCGCAATCATGACGAGGCCGCGTTCTGGCTGCGGCATCTGCCTGCCGCCCCCTATGTGCTGATCGGGAATGCCAATCTTGATCCGGTGGATGGCGATGGCCGACCCGATGCGCTGCGGGCGCTGATGTCGCATGCGCAGGATCCACATCCGCGCGGGGCATGGCAGCCACCGCAAACCGGCCTCAATGCCGCGCAAAAGGGTGATGCTGCGCTGGACACGGGCGATTTCGACGATGCGCGGATCGGCAATCTGCGGGTGGATTATATCCTGCCCGCAAAGGGTTTGACCGTCGCGGACAGCGGGGTGTTGTGGCCTGCACCCCAGAACCCGCTGGCGCAACTGGTCGGGACGGCCTCTGATCATCGTCTTGTATGGATCGATCTTGCGCCTTGGTGATGGCTACATCTCGGCCACATGCGCCAGACGGTCCTGAACCATGCCGCTGATCCGGGCAAGATCGGTCGCCAATGCACGCCCGGCACGGTGGTCGCGGGCCAGCGCGGTCGCCGCCTCTTCCAGCGTCCGGTCATGGGCCGAGCGGGCGACCCCAGCCAGAAACCGGGCGATATAGTCGATGGCGGCGGTGTCATGCGCCGAGGACAGGATTTCGGCCACATGGCTGAGATCGTCGCGCAAGCCCGTGGCGTCGGGTTGGATCATGTCGTCGGGCAAAACCCGCAGCGAACTGCCCGACGCCTCGGGCGGCAGGGCGGCCAGTACGGCCTGCTGGAACAGCGCAAGGCTTTCGATGGGCTTGGTCAGAAACCCGTCCGCGCCTGCCTGCATCGCGCTGCTGCGCATATCCGGATCGCCCGAAATGCCCAGCAGCACGGGCACACGCGTCGTTGATGTGGCGATCTGACGGATCAGGTCAGCGCCATCGCCATCGGGCAGGCCAAGATCGACGATGACGACGGCGGGCCGATAGGTTTTCAGATGCCGCGCCGCTGATCGCAGGCAATCCGCCCGCCTGATTCGCGCGCCCGACCGCAGGCACAACAGGCGCACCGCCTCGCTGGCAAAGCGCGAATCCTCGACCACCAGCACGGTCAGTCCGGTCAGCGGGCGTCCTGGCAGCGACATCCGCCACATGGGCAGGGCTTCCCGCGCGCCGGTTCCAACTTCTGTCAGCATCTGATTTTTCCCGTCCGAATGTACAACCTCCCCAGATAACCGCCGATTCTCTAAGAACCGGTTAATCACGTCGGGTTTTTCTTTCGCTCGGGCGCGACAGCGCATAAAAGCTGGCGCAAACGGAGGATCTCATGATCGGACGCCTGAACCATGTCGCCATCGCCGTGCCCGATTTGCAGGCGGCGGTCGCGCAGTACGATAACACTCTGGGCGCAAAGGTTGGCGCGCCGCAGGACGAACCTGATCACGGGGTCACGGTGGTATTCATCGAACTGCCCAACACCAAGATCGAACTGCTGTATCCCCTGGGCGATGACAGCCCGATCAGGGGCTTTCTGGACAAGAACCCCTCGGGCGGGATTCATCACATGTGCTTTGAGGTGGACGACATCATTGCCGCGCGCGACAAGCTGAAAGCCGACGGCGCGCGCGTTCTGGGCAATGGCGAGCCAAAGATCGGGGCGCATGGCAAGCCGGTGCTGTTCCTGCATCCCAAGGATTTCAACGGCTGCCTGATCGAGCTGGAGCAGGTCTGATGAACCTGACCGGGGGCATCGTCCTTTACGCGGTCCTGTGGTTTCTGACGCTGTTCGTGGTGCTGCCCATCGGTCAGAAATCGCAGGCCGACGTCGGCGAGGTGGTGCCGGGCACGCCGGCGGGCGCGCCCCATGATCTGAAGCTCAAGCGCAAGCTGATCCTGACCACGCTGATCGCGACGGCGCTGTGGGGGGTGATCGCCTGGATCATTATGGGCGAGGTCATCACCCGCGAGCAATTGTCGAATTTCGACCGGCTTTTCCGCGGATGATGTGGAACAGATGCGTGAATGCGGCCGCCGCCAGAACCGGCACGGCGATGTTCAGCAGTGGCACCGTCAGCAGCACGGCGATGGCCGCGCCGGTCAGCGTGATCTGCGCCGCGTTTGATTTGCGCAGGGCCGTGGCCTGCACCTCGTCCAGATGACGGCGGGCGGACATCTGAAAGAACTCGCGCCCCAGCAGCCAGCCATTCGCGCCATAGAACAGCAGCGGCGAGAACGGTCCCAGCAGCGGCGTCAGGATCAGCGACAGGATCGCGACGCCTATCACAGCCGCCACGACCGCCAGCGATTCCAGCAGCCCGTCCATGAAATCCTGAGCTTTGCCGATTCTGGCGGGATAGTGGATCCGCTCTACCGCTTCGGTGACGCGCTCGGCGAACAGGCCCGAAAAACCTGCGGCGACCGGGGCCATCAGAAAGAACCCCATCAGCGGCAGCAGCGCCAGCGATCCCCATGACAGCAACTCGGCGATGGGGATTCCGCCAATGCCCGGCAGGGAAATATTGCCCTGTACCAGCAGCCTGATCAGCCAGAAAGTTGCCGCTTGCAGGACGACGAACAGCAGGATCGTCAGCGCGATACCGGTCAGCACCAGCGACAGGATGCGCGGACGCAGCAGATCGCCCGCGCCAAGGCCCAATGCCCGGATCATTCCAGCCAGCTTGTCTTGGCGGCGATGTCGGGGCGGGGGCGTTCGGGCGGTGTTGCGCCCCTGCTGCCGATATGGATCAGGCCCGCCACACGCTCGTCCGGTTGCACCCCAAGATGCGCCCGCCCGAAATCCGGGTTCAGCGCCGCGAAACCGGTCAGCCATGCCGCGCCCCAGCCCGATGCCAGCGCCGCGTTGACCAACCCCAGACAAACCGCCCCCGCCGACAGGATCTGTTCCCATTCGGGGATCTTGTCGCTGGCGACCGGGGCCGAGATTACCGCGACGATCAGCGGCGATCCGAATGCCGAGGCCGATTTCTCGACCGCCGCCTCGTCCTGCCCCGCATCGGTCACAGCCTGCCGCAGGATCGGTTGCAGCCGGTCCAGTGCCGCCCGGTCCAGCACAACAAAGCGCCATGGTTCAAGCTTGCCGTGATCGGGCGCGCGGGCGGCCAAGGTCAGCAGGTCAAGCAATTGCTGCCGGTCGGGCGCGGGGCCGGACAGCAGCTTGGGCGGGTGAGAGCGGCGGCTGGAAAGAAATTGCAGCGCCGCGTCGTTGCGATGGTTCATGCACGTCTCCTGTCAGGTTGGCCGGTTTTCCCAAAGCTTGCGGCAAGGTGCAAGTCACGGCGGATTGCGGTCGGCCATTCGTCGCGTCATTCTGGCGCCATGACCGATCTTGCCCATCTGGCCCGCGAGGGTGCCGAATTTGCCATCCGCGTTACCCCCAGGGCGCGGCGCAACGCGATCAGCGTTGATGAGACGGGTATCCGGGCCCATGTCACTGCCGTGCCCGAGGATGGCAAGGCGAATGCGGCGGTGATCAAATTGCTGGCAAAATCGCTTGGGGTGGCGAAATCGCGGCTGACGCTGGTGCGCGGCGCGACGTCGCGGGACAAGGTGTTCCGGCTGGATTAACGCGATCTTTCGATCCGGTAATTCCCTTCGGGCAGGTTCAGGGCCAGCCGCAGTTCCGACAATTGTTCCATCGACAGGACGACGCGCATCACGTCGTCGCCATTCGGGCCGATCTGTTCCAGAACCACCCGGTCGTCAAAACCCAAAATCACCACATCCTCGTTCAGAGGGCGGGTTCCTGACTCGGCCTCGTCGATCAGCGTGATCACGGTGGCGTCGAATTCGTGTTCGATGGTGAACATCCGGGTCTCCTTCGTTCGTTAAAGAATTACGCGAAAGAGGCCGGGGAACAAGCCGTCAGGGTTTGCGCGGCGTCCGGGTGGTCGTTAAAGTGCCGCCTGAACGCGACTGATCGCAAGATGAAATTTGAGGTGTAATGTATGGTTAAGTCTGGCATCCACATGCGGCGCGTTGCCGCGATTGTTCTGACGGGTCTTGCGGCACTGTCCGCCTGCGCCCCTGTCGATCAGCAGACGGTGCCACAGCCATCGGCGACCTCGTCCCGGCAGATGGCGGTCAGGCAACCCACCCAGAACATCAATTCGCCCAGTCAGGCGGCAAAGGTCTTTGTGTCGGTCATGCGGCGCATGGAACCTGCGGTCGAGCGTGAATGCCTGGAGCGCCGGACCCAGCCAATCAACTGTGATTTTCAGTTCGTGGTCGATGACCGCCCCGGACTTGAACCTAACGCCTTTCAGACCATCGGCGACAATGGTCGTCCGATCATCGGTTTTACCCTGTCGCTGATCGCCGAAACGCGTAATTCCGACGAGATTGCATTCGTCGTCGGCCACGAGGCCAGCCACCACGTCCTGAACCATCTGGACCGCAAGGCGGGCGCGGCGATGGCGGGGGCCGTCATTCTGGGCAGCATCGCGTCGATCTATGGCGGCGATGCGACGGCGATCGATACGGCGCAGCAGATCGGAGCCTCGGTCGGATCGCGCTATTATTCCAAGGACTGGGAATTGCAGGCCGATTATCTGGGGGCGGTCATGACACTGAACGCGGGTTTTGATCCGATGAACGGCGCGCGCTTCTTTGAACGCCTTCCCGATCCGGGCGATCGTGTGCTGGGTTCGCATCCGTCGCGTTCCGCACGTATTGCGCAGGTCCAGCGCGCCATCGACGATGCACGCAGCGGGCGCGTTCGCTAAGCGGATCTCGGGGGCCGGATGACGGTCCCCGATAGATTTTCTTAAGCCAGTTGCCCTGCCGCAGCCGATGTGAAGATTTCCGGTTGCGGGCAGGGCTTGGGACCGGTCTCCGAGCAGGTTTTAAGACGAAAAAGGTAACTGAACTGTTGAAATCTGACCCGAATGGTTTAGAAAAGTTGCAACTTGCGCAAAAAGTTCTGGCATGTCGGGCAGCTTCTGTTTTAGTTGTATAAGATATGCACAAAATCGCGTGAGCGTTGTTGAATGATTGCGCCCTGAGCGGGCTTTGACTGAGTGAAAGGGGCGCCCATGATTGGCGTGGTTGTCTGGAGCAACAAGGAAAGCGAAAAGGCTGTCGTCTGGTGCGAGGATCACGGTTCTCTGGCCTATCTTGGCGGGTCTGATTCGTTGACCGATCCGACGATCTGGCCCGAACCTGGTGATCTTCTGGAACTGGAAAGCGAAATGGTCGGCGAATTGCGCTATGCGCGCCGGGTGTCGCTTTTGACGGAACGGGGCTTTCCGCAACTGCCTGAAATCCTGCGCAAGACCGGCGATGCCGCCGATTCCGAGGCACAGCATCTGCGTCTGGTCAGTTCGCAGGATTACGCCGCCGGTGAAACCGGCGATGCCTCTTGCGATGTGGCAATTGCCTGCGTGGGCGGCGTGCGTTAAGCCCCGCCCGACCACGATAGGCGCGGGGTCAGGCCCCGCGCGACAGGGCCGCGACGCCGGTGCGCGCCAGATCGGACAGGCCAAGCGGGCGCATCAGGTCGGCAAAAGCATCCAGCTTGGACGATGTGCCGACCAGTTCGAATACAAAGCTTTCCAGCGTCGAATCGACGACATTCGCGCGAAAGATTTCGGCAATGCGCAGCGCCTCGACCCGCTTGTCGCCTTGACCGCGCACCTTGAACAGGCCCAGCTCTCGTTCGACCGACGGCCCCTCGACCGTCAGGTCATGGACCTCATAGACCGGCACGATCCGTCCAAGCTGCGCCTTGATCTGTTCGATTACCGAGGGTGTGCCTCTGGTCACGACGGTGATTCGCGACTGGTGGCCGGTGTGATCGATCTCGGCCACGGTCAGGCTGTCGATATTGTAGCCGCGCCCCGAAAACAGCCCGATGACACGGGCCAGCACGCCGGGTTCGTTCTCGACCAGCACGGCAAGCGTGTGGCTTTCCACGATCTCGGCATGGGGGTCGCGCAGGTCATAGGCCGAATGGCTCGACGCGCCTTTCTGGATGTTCAACGCATTCATGATCCGCCCTTTTCTTCGTTGCGCAGATATCTGGGGATGCGGAGGCATGTCCCCCGCGGCCGTGTGATCAGACCAGCACCGCGCCGTCCGACTTGATTGCGCCTTCGGTTTCGGCATCGCCCAGCAGCATCTCGTTATGTGGCTTGCCGGACGGAATCATCGGGAAACAGTTCTCGTGCTTTTCGACCAGAACATCCAGAATGAATGGCCCGTCGTAATCCAGCATCTGCTGGATCGCGGCGTCCATATCGCCGGGGTCACGAACCTGCGCGCCCTCGCAGCCAAAGGCTTGGGCCAGCTTGACGAAATCGGGCAGGCTGTCCGACCAGCTTTGGCTATAGCGTTCGCCATGCAGCAATTGCTGCCATTGCCGGACCATTCCCAGGCGTTCGTTGTTCAGGATGAACTGCTTGACCGGCAGACGGTACTGCACGGCGGTGCCCATTTCCTGCATGTTCATCAGCCAGCTTGCATCGCCGGCGACATTGATGACCAGAGCATCGCGATGGGCCATCTGCACGCCGATGCTGGCCGGCAGACCATAGCCCATCGTCCCCAGCCCGCCCGAGGTCATCCAGCGATTCGGCTGGTCAAAGCCAAGGAACTGCGCCGCCCACATCTGATGCTGGCCGACTTCGGTGGTGACATAGCGATTGCGCCCCCTGGTCAGCGTCTCAAGCCGCTCCAGCGCGAATTGCGGTTTGATGATCGTGTCGCTGCCGCGATAGAACAGGCAGTTCTTCGATTTCCAGCCCTCGATCTTTTCCCACCATTTTCCGATGGCGGCGCTGTTCACCTTGCGGCCTCGCGACTTCCAGATCTTCAGCAGATCCTCAAGCACGTGGCCGACATCGCCGATGACGGGAATATCGACATGGATCACCTTGTTGATCGACGAGGGGTCGATGTCGATATGCGACTTGACCGAACTGGGGCTGAAATCGGCCACGCGCCCGGTGATCCGGTCGTCGAACCGCGCGCCGAGATTGATCATCAGGTCGCAGTCGTGCATCGCCAGATTGGCCTCGTACAGGCCATGCATGCCCAGCATCCCGATCCAGTTGCGGCCCGAGGCGGGATAGGCCCCCAGCCCCATCAGCGTCGAAGTGACCGGAATATTCGTCGCATCCGCCAGTTCGCGCAAAAGCTGGCTGGCCGCCGGGCCGGAATTGATCACCCCGCCGCCGGTATACAGAATCGGCCGCTCGGCCCGTTCGATCAGCTCGACCAGACGGGTGATCGCAGCGGTGTCGCCCTTGCGCGCCGGCTGATAACGGACAGGCGTGACCTGCCTGGGGCCGACATATTCATCCGAGGCGAACTGGACGTCCTTGGGAATGTCGATCAGCACCGGCCCCGGCCGTCCCGAGGTCGCGACGTGAAACGCCTTGTGGATCGTCTCGGCCAGCGTGCCCGTGTCCTTGACCAGCCAGTTATGCTTGGTGCAGGGGCGGGTGATTCCGACGGTGTCGGCCTCTTGAAAGCCGTCAGTTCCGATCATGAAGGTCGGAACCTGTCCCGACAGCACGACCAGAGGAATCGAATCCATCAATGCATCGGTCAGCCCGGTGACGGCATTCGTCGCGCCCGGCCCCGATGTGACCAGAACGACCCCCGGCTTGCCGGTGGAGCGGGCATAGCCTTCGGCCATGTGGACCGCGCCCTGTTCGTGGCGGACCAGGATGTGGTGGATGTCGTTTTGCTGGAAGATCTCGTCATAGATCGGAAGGGCAGCGCCGCCTGGATAGCCGAATACCGTGTCCACGCCCTGATCCTTCAGCGCCTGAACCACCATTTTCGCTCCGGTCATCTGCCGCGACATCATTCCGTTCCTTCCGCAGAGATAAAAAAGCCCCCGTGGGTCCGGGGGCGCATGAACCCATTGGCTGGTTGCCGTTACCGGCCCATGCGCCCATCCCTTCCCACAATTACGAGTAGCCCCGGCATTCGGGATCTCCTGTAAGACTGGCGGGACAGTATGGCGGTGCGACGGAAGCGTCAACCGCGGCCGCAAATATTTTCTGTCGTGCCGGGCGATTTTTGCGCAGTTTTGTTTCCTTTGTCGGCGGATAGCAGAGGTAATGTTGCGAACGGGCGCTTCTCTGAGTGTCCGTGCGCAGCGCGCCCGCCGCCGGCCCGGATTGGCAAGGCCT
>NZ_JBKEBL010000160.1:0-2812 GCF_047973135.1 Paracoccus sp. (in: a-proteobacteria) | reverse complement strand
CTGACCGCGCAGCCCGCGCGCGCGGGGCAGTTGCCGGACGGTTGCCGGGTTGTCGATGCCACGATCTTTCTGGACGCGCCCGCCGCAGACAGCATCGCGCCGGGCCGGGTGTCGCCGGGCGATTCGATTTATCTGGTCGCGACCTCGGGCACGACGGGGCGACCGAAATGCATTCCGGTGACGCATGACGCGGCCTTGCTGTCTTATGAATGGCGCGACGCCTATACGCCCTATACCCCCGACATGAAGATCGGCATCTATATCTTTGCCATATGGGAGATGTTCCGCCCGCTGCGCAACGGGGCAGAGCTGTGTTTTCCCGGTCTCGACGATCTGTTGTCGCCGCAATCGCTGGCGCGCTTCATCACCGGCCATGACCTGTCCGAGATGCTGTTCACGCCCTCGTTCTTTGAAAAGATGCTGCAAGGGCTGGACGCCGCGACCTGCGCCACCCTGCCCCTGCGCCGGATCGTCCTGAACGGCGAGGTGGTCAGCGACCGCCTGATCGCCGAAGCGCGGGCCAAACTGCCCCATGCGGCGCTGTGGAACCTGTACAGCATCTGTGAAACCCATGACATCTGCATGTCGGAGCTGACCGGGCCGGCGGGTCCGGCGCAGGGGGTGACGGTGGGCCGCGCCATGCCGCATCTGCGCCCGGTGGTTCTGGACGATCACGACCGGCCCTGCCCCCCCGGCACGCCCGGCCTGCTGCATTTCGAAGGACCGCGCATGCTGGGTCCGGGCTATGTCAACCGTCCCGAAGAAACGTCACGCCGCTTTCGCGAGTTGACCTTACAGGGTCGCGCGGTCAGGTTGTATGATACCGGCGATCAGGGTTATGTCGATGCGGATGGGCAGATTGTCGTGCTGGGCCGCGTCGCGCATATGCTGAAACTGCGCGGCCACAGCATCCAGACACGCGAACTGACCGAGACGATGGCCGGGCTGATGGGCTTTTCCCACGCGATTCCCTGGGTGCGGCAAGTCGGCGATCAGGGGCAGGCGCTGGTGTTCTATTACACCGCCGACGCCACGACCACGGCGGACAACCGGGCGCGATGGCAGATCGGCGATGACAGCCGGCGGACGCCCGACGCGCTGGCCCGCGCGCTGCGCAATGTGCTGCCGGGCTATTGTGTGCCCTCTTATCTGGTGCAGCTTGACGCGATCCCGATCCACGAGGTGTCAGGCAAATGCGACTTCAAGGCGCTGCCCGAGATCAGGCCCGAAACCTGTGAACCCGAGACGGCGGGCGACGCGCTGCCGACGGTGATCCATGCGGCGCGGATCCTGCAATGCCGCATCGCCGAGATCGATCCCGACCGCTCGTTCCACGATCAGGGCGGCGATTCGCTGATGTGTGTCGATCTGATCCTTGAACTGGAACGCGGCTATGCACGGCGCGTCGATTTCGACCGGGCGCTGAACCTGCCCCTGTCGCGGCTGCATCAGCTTCTGTCGGATCAGGTCACGGAAACCGCGCGCCCGCAATATGATCGCCGGGGCATTCTGCTGACCGGAGCGACGGGCTTTCTGGGGCGGCAGGTTCTGGCTGCGGCAATTGACCGGCTGCCCGGCGATCAGGCCGTCTATTGCCTTGTCCGCCCCCGCAACCGCGATCCGCATCAGCGGCTTGAGGCGATTGCAGCGGCGGCGGGATTGCCGTTGGACCGGATCATTCCGGTGGCGGGGTCGATCGACGATCCGGCCTTCGGGCTGGACCCGGACCATTATGCCGGCCTGTGCCGCCATGTCCTGACGGTGATCCATTGCGCGGCGACGGTCAATCTGGCGGTAGACCGCGCCACCATGCTGGACTGGTCGCGCGCGGGCATTGCCGCGATCCTGCAATTTTGCCACGATTCCGGGGCGGATCTGCGGTTTTCCTCGTCCTCGGCGGTGTTTCCCGAAACCGGCGGCCCCCACCCCGAGGCACCCGCCGCGATGTATGATGCCTGTTCCGGCTATGGCGCCGCCAAGATCGAGGCAGAATCGCAGATTGCCGCTTCGGGGGTAAGTGCGGCCATCGTCCGGCTGCCATCGCTTTACGGTCTGGACGCGCCAAACCACCGCGACATCTATGAGATCATCCTTCAGGCAAGCCGCGCCATCGGCTGCCTGCCCGAAGGACTGATCTTTCCGATGACCGATCTGCACGCCGCCGCCGGTTTTCTGGTCGGGCTGCGCCCCGGCGCGGGCGCGCGCTTTTACAACCTGATCGCCGATGATCCGGTGACGGCAGATGCCGGGTTCGAACGGGTCAGCCCCGATGCATGGCTGGCCCGCGCGCCCCTGCCGGATCTGGTCCGCGACCTGATCGCCGAGACCCCGGCGATCCTGCATGCGGATGCGGTTTTCGAAAATGCCGCCGCCAAGGCACAATGGCAGCAGGCAGGCATGGGCGATTTCGCCGCGCTGTCAGATGGCCGCGCGCTGCTGGATCGCAGGCTGCGTCACCACAGCGAACCCGCATTGACCTGAAAATCCTCCATCGTCATCGCGCGCCCCGCATCGCTGACCAGAAAGGCCACCAGCCCGGCCACCTCGTCGGGCTGGACCAGCTTGCCCTGCGGGTTCGACGCCTCGTATTTCGCGACGACCTCGGCACGGGGGGCACCCTGCGCCACCTCGTCATCAATGAATTTCTTCAGCATCTCGGTCTCGACCCAGGTGGGGCTGATACTGTTGCAGGTAACGCCCGCCGCCGCGCCCTCCAGCGCGACACAGCGGCCAAGGCCCAGAAGCCCCGCCTTCGACGCGCAATAGGCCGCGTTATTCGCCATGCCCTGATGCGCCGCGACCGAGGCAAGGT
>NZ_JBKEBL010000336.1:0-17717 GCF_047973135.1 Paracoccus sp. (in: a-proteobacteria) | reverse complement strand
GGGGCACCTGCGTGCGCGACGCCCTGGGCGCGGTGCAACAGCCGATCAACCGGCAGGCGCTTCTGTCGCTGCTGGCGCGGCTGGACGGGTGCTGACGTGGCACGGACAACAACGAGGGAAAGGAGAGTGTCATGGGATTGACGAACTTCCTGCGCAGGGTGGCGCTGATCGCGGGGCTGGCGGCGGGATGGGCGTTGCCCGGTCAGGCCCAGGAGCCGCATATCAACATCATGACCGGATCGGCCAGCGGCACCTATATCCAGTTCGGCCGCGACCTGCAGAACCTGATGTCAGGCTGCGGACAGGTGATGGGCGTCGTCGAGACAGCCGGCTCGCTGGAAAATTTCCTCGGCGTCCGACAGCGGCGCTTTACCCAGTTCGGCATCGTCCAGAATGACGTTCTGGAATACATGCAGACCTTTGCCAGCCAGGATCCGGTGATCGCGCGAACCATCCAGGGCGTCCGCATCGCCTTTCCGCTTTACGACGAGGAGGTGCATATCCTCGCCCGGAGCGACATCGCCGACTTCCGTGGCATCGACGGCAAGCGCGTGGCCATCGGCGTCCAGGACAGCGGGACGTTCCTCACCGCCTCGCTGATGCTGTCGCTGGCCGGGCTGGAGCCTTCAGAGCGGCTGATGATCGGGCCGACCGAGGCGCTGGACCAGTTGAAGGCCGGCAATATCGACGCCTTCTTCTATGTCGCGGGTGCGCCGGCGGCGCTGTACAGCCAGGGCGATATCGACCCCGCGAAGTTCCACCTGCTGCCCATCACAGACGAGACGCTGCGCAGTGTCTACACGCCCAAGGCGCTGCCCGCGAACACCTATGCGTTCCAGACCCAGCCGGTCGATCTGGTGTCCGTCAAGGCGGTGCTGATGACCTATGAATACAACCCCGGCAGCAATGCCTATCACCGCGAGGCGTGCAACGCCGTGGCGGATCTGTCGTCGCTGATCCTGACCAATCTGGACAGCCTTCGGGAAAGTGGCCATCCGAAATGGAAGGATGTCGATCTGGATGCGATTCCGCCGGGCTGGGATATCGGTGCCTGCGTGAACCGGGGAATCGCCCCGGACTATGTGGCCAACTGCACCCCGTCGGGCACGCCCGAAAGCGACGCCAATGCCGCCTATCGCCGCAGCATCTGCGCGGTCATGGGCTGCTGATCAGGGATTTCCGGGCGCGGCCGAGACCCACCCGGTCGCGCCCCCGTCCCCGCCCTCGCCGTCCAGCGTGATCAGTCGCCAGCGGCTGACCGGACCTTCCAGCAGCACCGCCGAGCGCGCGGTCTCGGTCCGGCGCGGCGTGTCGTCGCCGGACGCGACATATTCGACGGCAAAGCCCGCCGGGCTTTCGCCGTCGGCCGGGCGCCAGTGCAACTCTACCGAACCGTCGGGCAGGACCGCCTGCAAGACCGGCACCGGCGCCGACAGGTCCGCCGGAGCCGTCGCCTGATCGGCCAGCACATGCAGCCGCTGCCGGGCGCCCCACAATTCCCCTGCCGCGTCGTACCAGCCGCGCGCAAGATTCGGATCTGCCGGAACCCCGTCGCCCGTCTCGTAGAACTGGCCAAGGAAATAGGCAGCGCGGCGATTGCCGTACAACGCCGCGCGCTGATACAGCAGCATCGCCGCATCGGTATCGCTCCGCCCCAGTTGCAGCGCCTCGTTCAGCAGCATTTCGGCCGAACCGGGCCGGGCCAGCGCCTCGACCTTCATGCCATCCGGAACGGGCAAGACGGCCGGCGCCGATGGCGACTCGGACGGCGGGGCTTCGACCGGCGAGGCCACGGACGGGGGAGCATCGACGGGGGGCGCTTCGACCGGCGCAACTGCCGCCGCCAGCGCCTCGGGACCGCCTCCTCCTTCCGCAGGAGTCGGGACTGCCGGAGGCGCGGCCTCGGGCGTCGTGACTGCGGTTTCCACGCCCTGCCGACGGGATTGCTGCCACCCCCAGCCCGTCGCCAGCACCAGCGCCGCCGGCAACAGCACCGTCGCCGCCACGCGCCCGAATCCCGACCCCGGCCGGCGCGGAGGATCCCCGCCAGGCGGGGAAAGCCGCGCAGTCGCGATCCCGGGGCTACCCGAAACCTCGCCCCAGGCAAGACGGGCCGGATGAACGGGCAGGCCGGCTGCGGCGGCGGCGATGTCGACCGCCTCGACGGCATCCTCGCCGGTCGCGGTGTCGGAATCGTCCGCGTCGTTCGGCTCCGTGTCGGGGCCGGCATCCGGCTCGGCATCCGCGGGGTCCGGCTGCGGACCGGCGGGCGGCAACTCGTCCAGCCCGTGCCCCGCCATGGCCCGCGCACATCTGTCCACGAACAGCGTGCCGATATTGCGGATCCCCGCAGCTTCGGCCTGTCCCATGCAGTACTGCATCAGCAGGTTCAGCCGTGCGGGCACCCCGCCCGACCAGTGATGCAGGTTGTTCATGCTGCCGGCGGCAAAGGGCGACAGCCCCGAATGGCAGGGGCATTTCGCCGTCGCGAAGCGATGGGCGACATAGCCGCCCGTCTCGCCCTCCTGCAACGGCGGCAATTCGACCCGCATCCCGATGGCCGCGCCGAACGGATCCTGCTGCGACTGTCCGGGGAAATCCGGTCCGGCCGCCAGTACCACGGACAGGCCGGGCGCGCCCTCCGGGCCGCACAGCTCTGCCAGACGTTCCTGCGCGGGACCGGGCAGAAGATGCGCATCGTCGACGATCAGCACCGCGCCCTGCCCGCCGGCGTCGAGGCGGTTCAGGAAATCGCCCAGCCGCGTGCCGGCGGAACCCTGACCCGTCGCCTCCAGGCCGAAGGCATGGCAGAGATCCGGCAGGGGATCGTCAGCATCGACCTCGCGCCCCTCGATCCGGCCGATACGAAACCCGTCGCGCAGATCCGCCTCCAGCGCGTGCAGCAGCAGCGTCTTGCCCGTGCCATGCCCGCCGGTCAGCAACAGCGCCCCCTGCCCCGACCCGAGGCCGGATTCCAGCGCCATCAGCGCCTGCCGATGCCCGCCGGCCGGATACATCCATGCCGGGTCGTGGACCATCCGCAGCGCGGGGCAGCGATGCTCGGTTTGAACCCTGTTACTCGTCATCCGTCCGGCCTTGCCGGTCCTGCGGCCACATCGCATGACCGGGCAAATTGAACCTTACACCCGCAAAAGGATAGCTGCTTGCGGGAACCGGTCAAGAAAGGATCGGGCCGCGCTGCCGAAAGCCGCGCGCGGACCGGCGGCGGCTAGGCCTTGGTGGCGTTGACCGGCGGGGTCCTGGTCGCGGCGCGGTTCTGCGCCTCGCGCCAGGTGATATAGCTGATCGCGCCGATCATCGTTCCGCCACCCAGGATCACCCAGCCGTCCAGCGGTTCGTGAAAGACGAACACCCCCAGCAGGCTGGCCCAGACCAGTTGCAGGAACGTCACCGGCTGCGTCACTGTCAGCGGCGCGGCGGCGAAGGCACGGGTCATCGTGTAATGCCCCAGCGTCGCAAACGCGGCGACCAGCCCCAGCCAGAAAAGCTGGCCCGGCGTCGGCGGCACCCAGACCGCAAGGGCCAGCGGCGCCAGCCCGACCGCGACGGTCAGCGACAGCATCGCCACCACGGTGGCGGCCGGCACGCGTTCGGACAGGCGCTTGGCCACCAGATAGGACGTGCCGAAGGCGACCGAGGCCGCGACCTGCGACAGATGCCCCGGATCCAGAGGCCGGATGCCCGGGCGCAGCACGATCAGCGCCCCCAGCAGCGCCACGCAGACCGCCACAATGCGCCGCGCGGCCAGTCTTTCGCGCAGGAAGATCGCGGCGCCGATGGTAACGACGATCGGATTGAGAAAGCCGATGGCGGTGACCTCGGCCACAGTGATCCGCGACATCGCATAGAACCACGACACGACCGCGATCACATGCAGCACACCGCGCGTCGCGAACAGCCTCCAGACCGGTGCCGGGAACCCGCGCCGCAGCGCCGGCACCAGTACCGGCACCAGACAGGCCAGGCCGAACAGGAACCGGATGAAGGCGGCCTGCGGGGCGGGCAAGGCGCCGTCCAGCCCGCGCACGATTCCGTTCACCGCCACGAAGCAGAACCCCGTGGCCAGCATCCAGGCAATGCCGATCACGTCGCGGCGCGTTTCGGAATCAAGTTGCATGATCTGCAAATGCCGGGTTTCCGCGCCCGCCGCAAGCCCCCTTCAACCCAGGGCCAGCCGCACCGCGATGGACCACATGACCACGCCGACGCCGGCCTCCAGCCATTGCCACGCGCGCGGGCGCGCGAACACCGGCGCCAGCAGCCGCGCCCCGTATCCAAGCGCGAAGAAGAACAGGAACGAACCGCTGATCGCTCCCGCCGCAAAGGCCGGACGGTCCGGCCACTGTGCCGAAACCGCCCCCAGCAGAACCACCGTGTCCAGCCAGACATGCGGGTTGAGCCACGTCAGCGCGGCGATGGTCGCCAGCGTCGCGGACAAGCCGGTCGCGCGCCCCTCGGGCCGCAGCGCCTCGCCGCCCCGCAGCGCGGCACGAAACGAACGCAGCCCGTACCACAGCAGGAACGCGACCCCGCCCCAGCGCATCGCCGACATCAGCCAGGGGAACCGCGCGCCCGCCGCAGACATGCCGCCCACGCCAAGCGCGATCAACACCGCGTCCGAGGTCGCGCAGAACAGGCAGACGGCCAGCACATGCCGCCGTATCAGCCCCTGTTTCAGCACAAAGGCATTCTGCGCCCCGATCGCCATGATCAGCGACAGGCCGGTCCCAAGCCCCGCCAGATAGGATGTCATCCACATCTCCCACGCCGCCGGCAGACACTCGCCGTCGGATACGCACGACAATACGGTTCTGGTGGGGCTGGAGGGATTCGAACCCTCACACCTCGCGGTACTGCATCCTAAGTGCAGCGTGTCTGCCGTTCCACCACAGCCCCGACACCGCTGTCTAGCCAGCCCGCGAAATCAGGTCAACGCGGAACACCGCACCGCCGACCGGACCCGGGTGACGGATTGCGTCCGCCGCCATGCAAGAGGGGGCGCATTCGCCCCCCTTCCCCGCGCCTTCGGACGCGCCAGATCGTGTCGCGCCGCCGCCGGGCGGCGCGACCGCAGGATCGGGCTCAGGCGCCCTTGTAGATGTCGATCAGCTTCTGCAGCATCTCCAGCGCATCCTCGCGCGAGCGCTGGAAGCTGTTGCGCCCGATGATCGAGCCGTTGCCGCCGCCGTCGCGGATGGCGCGAGCGTCGTCATAGACCGCATCGGCACCCTTGGCCGCACCGCCCGAGAACACCACGATGCGCCGGCCGGCAAAGGCCGCCTGCATGCAATGTTCGACCCGCCTGGCCTGGGTGGCGATGTCGATCTTCTTGTCCTCATAGACCTTTTTGGCCTCGGGCAGCATCAGGTGGTCGGTGCTGAGCTTGATCTTGATGATATGTGCACCAATCAGTGCCGCGATCTGGGCGGCATAGGCGGCGATGTCGATGGCGGTCTCGCCGTCCTTGGTGATCGCCTCGCCGCGCGGATAGGACCAGATCACGGTCGCGACACCCTTGGCTGCGGCTTCCTTGCGCATCTCGACGATCTCTTCGACCATGTCCAGCGCCATGTCGCTGCCCGGATAGATCGTAAAGCCGATGGCCGCGCAACCCAGCCGCAGCGCGTCATCGACCGAGGCCGTGACCGCCTGGTTCTTGCCTGCGGTGTCCGACATCAGGCTGTTGGCGCTGTTCACTTTCAGGATCGTCGGGATCTGTCCCGCAAATGTATCGGCCCCGGCCTCGATCATGCCCAAAGGCGCTGCAAAGGCGTTCAGCCCGGCATCGATGGCAAGCTGATAATGGTAATGCGGGTCATAGCCCGCCGGGTTCGGCGCGAAGGACCGGGCGGGCCCGTGTTCAAAGCCCTGATCGACCGGAAGGATGATCATCTTGCCGGTGCCTGCCAGCTTGCCGGTCATCAGCATCCGGGCCAGTTGCGCTTTGACGCCCGGCGTCTCGCCCTCGTAATTGGCCAGAATGCGGCGCACCGTGTCGGTCATGGTCATTCGAAATCTCCTGTCGTGGATCGGGTGGTGCATAACATGCCGACCGCCGCTGACAATGTTGTTCACGCTAACGGCTTGCAGCAAATGCGCAGCTTTTCGCTGGCCCGCGATGGATGGCGCGACGGGATTAATAAACTCTTAACTAGAGTTTTCTGGTCCACATAGTTCAAAACCTTGAAACTGAAGGCACGAATCACACGGAGACGTGCCATGTACATGGACAACACAATTACCAGTTATTACTTACCGTTGTACGGTGTAACCATGCCCGCGACCGCGACCGAGCTGGGGGCCAATACGCGCAGTGTTTTCGTGCGGCCGATCACGGCCATCGGCGACATGGTGGTGCAGGCCGACGCGCAGCGGATCGATATCGATCCGGCTCTGCTGGACTATGATCGCTTCAACGAATGGCTGGCCAGCTATCACGCCTATCGCAACGCTGCGACCGCTGGCGGGGGATCGGGGGCAACCGGTGCCGCAGGTGGCGGGGGCACCGATGCGGTGAGCGGAGGCCCCGAAACCACACATACGACATCGCCGCCGGACGAGGTCGAGACCGCCTCTGGCAACAGCGCAGCCACGGACGAGGACGATCAGGGCGACAATGGATCGGGCAATCAGCAGGTTGCGTCGGGTGGCAGCACTTGGGGCTCTGGCAACGGCTGGTTCTGGTGGATATTCAAATAGGTTGGCCAGATCCGCACAGGCAAGCGGCAATCGCCTGCCTGTGTCGGCTGTGGCGGGGTCAGGACGCGGCGGCGTGCAGCGCGGCGACGCCGGGCAGGGTCTTACCCTCCATCCATTCCAGAAACGCGCCGCCCGCTGTCGAGATGAAGGTGAAATCGCCCGCGGCGCCAGCCTTGTTCAGTGCCGCAACCGTGTCGCCGCCTCCGGCGACCGACACCAGTTCGCCCGCGCGGGTCGCCTCGGCGGCGGCCTGCGCTGCGGCATTGGTCGCGCGGTCAAAGGGTTCGATCTCGAATGCGCCAAGCGGGCCGTTCCAGATCACCGTCCGACAGACGGCAAGGGTCTTGCGCAGGTTTTCGACGGTTTCGGGGCCTGCATCCAGGATCATCGCGTCCGCCGGGCACTGATCGACCGGCAGAAGCTCGCTGGCGGCACCGGCCTTGAATTCGCGTGCAACGACGATATCGACCGGCAGATGGATCGCACAGCCTTTCTTTGACGCCTGCTCCAGAACCTCGCGCGCGGTGTCGGCCATGTCATGCTCGGCCAGCGATTTGCCGACCTCGACGCCCTTGGCAACCAGAAAAGTGTTGGCCATGCCGCCGCCGATCACCAGATGATCAACCTTTCCGACCCGACTGGCCAGCAGTTCCAGCTTGGTCGAGACCTGGGCCCCGCCCACCACCGCAGCAACCGGTCGCTGCGGCGAGCCAAGCGCCGCATCCAGCGCCTTGAGTTCCGCCTCCATCAGCCGTCCGGCCCCGGCGGGCAGCATGCGGGCCAGCCCCTCGGTCGAGGCATGGGCACGATGGGCCGCCGAGAACGCGTCATTGATATAGGCCCCGCCAAGCGCGGCCAGCGAAGCGACAAAGGTATTGTCGTTCTTTTCCTCGCCCTCGTGAAAGCGGGTGTTTTCCAGCAAGGCGATATTACCGCGTTCCAGTGCTGCAACGACACGCTTGGCCGCGCCACCGATGCAATCCTCGGAAAAGACCACTTCCTGCCCAAGCGCCTTTTGCAGCGCGGGCAGAACGACCTTCAGGCTCATGCTGTCCACGCGCTGGCCCTTGGGCCGCCCGAAATGCGCCAGCAGGACGGGAATGCCGCCGCGCGCCTGAATGTCCTTGACCGTCGGCACGATCTTGTCGATGCGGGTCGTGTCCGTGACCTGCCCGTTTTCGACCGGCACGTTCAGGTCCACGCGGGTCAAGACGATTTTGCCGTCAAGATCCATATTGTCGATGGTGTTGAAAGCGGCCATGGCTGGTCCTTATGTCAGGCTGTCTGCATCTTCAGGCTTGTCCCGTAAGTTCCGCGTGGCGTCAACCATCCCGCTGTGCTAACGTCGCCGTGATGGGTTAGCGCGTTGCCCTTGCCCGGCGAAGAGCCTAGAGCTAATGCAGCTTCACAAGGAGGGCAGGATGGCCGAAATCAAGGACCCCGAAAACACAATCATCATTACGCTGAAGGACGGCCCCGTGGTGATCGAGCTGCTGGCCGATGTCGCACCCAAACATGCCGCGCGTATGAAGGAACTGGCCCGCGCGGGGAAATACGACAATGTGGCCTTTCATCGGGTAATTGACGGTTTCATGGCCCAAACCGGCGATGTCGAACATGCGAATATGGAAAAGGACTATAATCCGCGCCGCGCCGGCACCGGCGGATCGGACCTGCCGGATCTGACGGCGGAATTGTCCAAGCTGCCCCATGATCGCGGCACCCTGGGCGCGGCCCGGTCGCAAAGCCCGAACAGTGCCAACAGCCAGTTTTTTATCAATTTCAAGGACAACCATTTCCTGAACGGTCAGTATACGGTCTATGGCCGCGTCGTTGACGGGATGCAGCATATCGATAAAATTCAACGCGGCGAACCGCCCGCGAACCCTGACCGCATGATTTCCGTAAAGGTGGCCGCTGATGCGTAAGCTTGCCCTGATCCCCGCAGCCCTTTCCCTGACCGCCTTGGCCGCACTGGCCGAGGGGTTGCCCGGCGTCACCGACGGCCCCGGCCCGAACATGGTGATCGAAGTCGCAGGCGCGGATGGCGCGCCGAAAGGCACGATCACGCTTGACCTTTACGTTGACAAGGCCCCCGGCCATGTCGCGCGCCTGGTCGAACTGGCGAAATCTGGGGCCTATGATGACGTGGTGTTCCATCGCGTCATCGACGGCTTTATGGCCCAGACCGGAGATGTCAAGTATGGCAAGCACGGCGGCGATACGTCGCAGGCCGGGATGGGCGGCTCGGACCTGGCTGATCTTGCGGCCGAATTTAGCGACGTGTCGTTTCAGGCGGGAACCGTAGGCATGGCCCGCGCGCAGGATCCGAACAGCGCAAACAGCCAGTTCTTCATCGATCTTGCCCCCGCGCCCCGTCTTGACGGTCAGTATACGGTGGTGGGCCAGCTCGTCGATGGCTGGGACGTGCTGAACGCCATCACGAAGGGCGATGCAAATGCCAATGGCGCGGTCGCGCAGCCCGATTACATGGCGAAAGTGACCATCGCCGAATAAGCCGCCGGGCGTGGTGTGTCGAAAAGGGGGCACACGCGCCCTTTTCGCAGTTGCAGCATTCATTTCGCACTTGCAGCATGCGGGGCGTCAGCCGTATCCTCCGCGCCTATGGATATGCAGAACATCAGCCCCGTCACCGAAATCGCCCCATCTTCCGGAATCGAGAGGGCGCGGCACGGCTGGCGCGCAAAATGTCTGCAGCGGCTGATTCGTCTGGACCTGCCGGTTCCAGCCAGTTTTGCGCTGTCCTTTGACGCGGTTCAGGCCATCGCAGCGGGTCAGCAGGTCGATCTGGACGGCATCGGCGATCTGTTCTTGCAGGGGCACGGGCTGGTCAGCGTCCGGCCTTCGCCCCTGATGCCGGAATGGGGCGGGCCAGGCACGGTGTTGAATGTCGGCATCAACGACCAGACCCATGAACGGCTGGCCGGGCAAATCGGGCGGGAAAACGCCGACGCGATCTATCTGTCCTTTGTTCAAAGCTATGCGATCAGCATCGCACGGCTGGATCCCGACATGTTCGCTCAGGAAGGCGAGGGCGCGCTGGCCGATGCGCTGCGCTGCTATCGCGACGAGATGGACGAACATTTCCCGCAGAATCCTCAGACACAGCTTGCCGAGGTGCTGCGCTCGATGGCACGGGCATGGGACGGCCCGACAGCGCGGCTGCTGCGTCAGGCCAAGGGGGCCCCTGCGGATGCGCCTCTGGGGCTGATCGCGCAGCAGATGGCGCTGGCGATGGGTCACGGGCGCAGCGGCTCGGGGACGATCCAGTTCATCGACACGGTGACCGGCCAGCCACAGGTGACGGGCCGGTTCAGGGGCCAGTGTCACGGCAAGGCCATCGGGACCGGGGCCAAGACGCTGTATTTGACCCGCGACCCGCGCGGTCTGTCTCTGGAAGAGGTTGCGCCCGACGCCTTTGCCGACCTGGTCCGCTTTGGTGCCTCGGCGCGTCAGCGTCTGCGCGAGGAAATGCAGCTTGAATTTGTGCTCAGCGACGACCGCCTGTCGCTGATCGACGCGGCGCGCGTGCAGCGCAGTTCGCGCGCCAGCGTGCGCATCGCCGTGGCGCTTGCCCGCGACGGCATCATTCCGCCGCAAGAGGCGGTGATGCGTGTCGAACCGCGCGCCCTGACCGATCTTCTGCATCATCAGGTCGATCCGCGCGCGCCCCGCGATGTGATCGCGCGCGGCATCAATGCCAGCCCCGGCGCGGCGACCGGCAGGATCGTCTTTACCGCCGCCGCCGCACAGGCATCCGCCGCGCGGGGCGAGGCCTGCGTGCTGGTCCGCCGCGAAACCGTGCCCGAGGATATTCGCGGCATGCACGCCTCGGTCGCGGTATTGACGGAACGCGGCGGCACCACCAGTCACGCGGCGGTAATTGCTCGTGGATTGGGATTGCCCTGCATCGTCGGGGCCTCGGGGATCAGCATCGACCCGCGCAACCGCAGCCTGATCGCCGGCAAGCGCAGCTTTCGCGAGGGCGAGGAAATCACCATCGACGGCACGCGCGGCGAGGTTCTGGCCGGTGCCGCCGAGATGCTGGAACCCGCGCTGGATGACAGTTTCGATCAGCTTCTGGATTGGGCCGACGATCTGCGCCAGTTGCGGGTGCGCGCCAATGCCGACACCCCCGAAGACGCGCGGACGGCGCGCCGGTTCCGGGCACAGGGCATCGGGCTGTGCCGGACCGAACACATGTTCTTCGACGCCGACCGCCTGCCCGCCATGCGCGAGATGATCTTTGCCAACCGCCCCGAGGACCGCAAGCTGTCGCTTGAGCGGATCCTGCCGATGCAGCGCAACGATTTCATCGCCCTGTTCGAGATCATGGCGGGCCTGCCGGTGACAATCCGCCTGTTCGATCCGCCTCTGCACGAATTTCTGCCGCATGACCGCGAAGGTCTGCGCGAGCTGGCTGAATCGCTGGACCTGCCGCTGTCGGACATTACCCGCCGGGTCGAGGCCCTGTCAGAATTTAACCCGATGCTGGGAATGCGCGGCGTTCGTCTGGGCATAACCGTGCCCGAGATCTATGACATGCAGGCCCGTGCCATCTTCGAGGCGACCATCGAGGCCAGCCGCAAGGGCGCGCCGGTCGTGCCCGAGATCATGATCCCGCTGGTCAGCGCCATGCGCGAGGTCGAGCTGGTCAAGACCCGCATCGACGCCGTCGCCGCCGCCGTCCGCAACGAAAGCCATGCCGATTTCGCCTTTCGTCTGGGCGTCATGGTCGAAACCCCCCGCGCCGCTCTGCGCGCCGGAGACATTGCGGCGCATTCGGCGTTTTTGTCCTTTGGAACCAACGATCTGACCCAGATGACCTACGGCCTTTCACGCGACGATGCGGGGCGGTTCATGGGTGCCTATGTCGGTCAGGGCGTCTATGCCGAGGATCCGTTTCACATTCTGGATCAGGATGGCGTCGGCGAATTGCTGTTGATCGGTGCCGAACGCGCCCGCCGCCAAAGCCCCGGCATCACCATCTCGGTCTGCGGCGAACATGGCGGCAATCCGGAATCGATCGCCTTTTGCCACAACGCTGGCTTTACCTATATCTCATGCTCGCCTTTCCGGGTGCCCGTGGCGCGGCTGGCGGCAGCGCAGGCAGCCATCCGGTCATCCAGTAATCATACCGATTCGTTTAGTTCTGGCCTTGATTCGGGTCTGGAGGCCCCTGAATAGGCCCGGACCGGCCCTTTTTTGCCACCCCTCCTTGCTGATTTCCGCCATTCACCGTCTGACCAGTTGGCAAAATTTTGCCTGTTTCGGCCCGTTACCCCCCTCATGACCATTTGGCCGATATGAGTTGTGGAAACGTCAAGGGCCAAACAGCTAAAAGGCCACAGATCAGAGTTGCAGGTCAGCTGCTCGCGACCGCACTCGTTAATACCCTGTCAACGGGTTAAGTTTATAGGACTGCCTCATGCCCACGCTGCCATTCCGGCTTTCGCAGGCACTTGCCTGCGCCGCCGTCGCATTGACACTTTTATCCAACAGCGCCTCCGCCGAGGGGAATGGATCGCTGTTTTCAACGCAAACCGGGTTCATCCTGGGGAATGTCGGCGCATCCAAGGCGCGCGCACAGCAGGATGCTGAAATCCGGGCGCAACAGGCGCGCGTTCAGCAGCAGGCCCGTGCTCGGCAAGCCCGCACACGGACGGCAGCGCCCGAAAAGATGTTCCTGGTGAACAGCAAGGATACCGCGACCCGCACCAGAAACAGCGATTTCAGCAATAACGACCTCAACTGTCTGGCCGAGGCGCTGTATTTCGAGGCACGCGGCGAAGGACGCAAGGGACAGGCCGCCGTTGCCGAAGTCATCCTGAACCGGGTGGATAGCGGTCGCTTCCCATCAACCGTCTGCGGTGTGGTGAACCAGCCCAGTCAGTTCAGCTATACCATTGGCGGAAAAAAGAAAATCCGCAATCAGGCGGTCTATGACAATGTCCGTCAGGTGGCCAAGGTCGCCCTGGCGGGTGCGCCGCGCGACCTGACTGGTGGCGCGACCTATTTCCACACCCCTGCGGTCAGCCCGAAATGGTCGCACCGTTTCCAGCGCACCGTGCGGATCGGTCAGCACATCTTTTACCGTCGGGGACAGCGGGTTGCCTCGAACTGAGGCCGCCCGAAGCGATAACCTCATTCTGTGACTTGCCTGACGGGTGTTTTTGCGCTGAATGGCGCCATGGAACAACCTGACCGCATCCACCTTCGTGATCACATCATAGCCGCCGATATCGGTGCCTTTCTGTCCGAACGGGGCCAGATGCAGCGCCTGAGGTTCAATCTCAGTGTGGATTTGCGCGACATTGCCGCAAGTCAGGACGATCAGGTCGATACCGTCCTGTCCTATGATGTGCTGGTTCATGCGATCCGGCACGCGCTGGCCGACCGCCGGTATAACCTTGTCGAGACACTGGCCGAACGGATCGCCGCCGAGGTGCTGGCCCATCCCCGCGCCGCCCGGATCGAGGTCAGCGTGGAAAAGCTGGATCGTGGTCCCGGCGCACTTGGGATCACCATCAGCCGCAATGCCCCCCGCATCGCGCTGGACTCTGCGGACCGGCCCGTTCGGGTGCTGTTGTGGCGCGCGCCGGCGGACATTCCACAGGGTGCCGTGATCATCGTCCCCGACGCGCCCGGCCTGCCCTTGCCCCAGGGCGGCGACCGCCGCCGCATCGCTCTGCTGGCGCTGGATCAGGCGGCTTGGGCGCTGGCCGGGCAACTGGATCTGGATGTCGCCGCGACCCGGACCGAAATCGACGCCGCGATTCATGCAGGGCAGCAGGTTGTCTGGGCACCTGCGGGTTTTGCCGCCGATCAGGCAATGCCTGCCGATCCGGTCGCTCTTGGCCTGTGGCTGGCGGGCCGACTGGCGGCGACGGGCCTTGAGATCGCCCTGCCCCGAAACGAGGCTCTGCCGGACGCTCCGCCCGGCAGCGGCCTGCCGATCACCCGCGCCGCAATGGCAGAGGACTGACGGCCATGCCCTATTACCGTCCGATCCCTGCGGCGTATGGCCGCTGGCGGCTGGCGGGCGGCTGGATCCGCTTTTCGCAGGTCGAATTGCTGGAACGAGGCCGCGCGCCCCGGATCGGCGACGATCCCCCGGCAGAGATTCTAGAGGCGCTGACCGCGCCCCGGCCCGCGCTGATGGGCCTGCCACTGGACCGGCCCCGGATCATGGGCATCGTCAACGCCACACCGGACAGCTTTTCCGATGGCGGCGATTACGATCCGGCGGCGCAGGCCGAAACCTTGCTGGCTGCGGGGGCCGATATTCTGGATGTTGGCGGTGAATCCACCCGCCCCGGTGCCGCCGAGGTGCCGGTCGCGCAGGAAATCGCCCGGATCATGCCGACCATTTCTGCGTTGTCGGCACGAATCGCGGTCTCGGTGGACACGCGCAAGGCCAGTGTGGCGCAAGTGGCGCTGGACGGCGGCGCGCGGATGGTCAATGACGTCTCGGGCGGTGATTTTGATCCCGGCCTGACCGCGCTAGCCGCCCGTACCGGCGTTCCGGTCTGCCTGATGCATGCGCAGGGCCTGCCGGCCACCATGCAGGACGATCCGCACTATGGCGATGTTTTGCTTGATATTTACGACGCGCTGGAGGCCCGGATCACGCGCGCCGTGGCTGCGGGCGTCAGCCGGTCACAAATCGTGATCGATCCGGGCATCGGCTTTGGCAAGACTGTGGCGCATAATCTGTCGATCTTGCGGCGGATCTCGGTGTATCATGGACTGGGCTGTCCAATTCTTCTGGGCGTGTCGCGCAAAAGCTTTGTCGGCACGCTTGCCGGGGCCGCGCGCGCCAGCGACAGGATGCCCGGAACGCTGGCGCTGACGCTGGCTGCGGTCGCACAGGGGGTGCAAATCCACCGCGTGCATGACGTAACCGGGATCGTGCAAGGACTGCGGCTATGGCAGGCCGTCAATGACAATACGTGTGACGAGGCAGAAAAATGAGCAGAAAACTCTTTGGAACTGATGGCGTTCGCGGGCAGGCCAATACCCACCCGATGACCGCCGGGATGGCCCTGCTTCTGGGGGCTGCAGCGGGCCGCTATTTCCGGCGCGACGGGCGCAACGGCCACCGGGTCGTGATTGGCAAGGATACGCGTCTGTCGGGATATATGCTGGAAAACGCGCTGACCGCCGGGCTGACCTCGACCGGGATGAACGTGTTGCTGCTGGGGCCGGTGCCGACGCCAGCGGTGGGGTTCCTGACCCGTTCGATGCGTGCCGATGTGGGCATCATGATCTCGGCCAGTCACAACCCTGCGGCCGATAACGGCATCAAGTTCTTTGGCCCCGACGGCTTCAAGCTGTCGGATGAAGCCGAGGCCGAAATCGAAAGCATCCTCGCGGACAGCATCGAACCCGCGCAACCCGATAATATCGGCCGCGCCAGGCGCATCGACGACGGGCGCGGGCGCTATGTCGAATATGCCAAGACGACCTTTCCCGCCGGGCAGCGGCTGGACGGGCTGAAGGTAGTGATCGACTGCGCAAACGGTGCCGCCTATCGCGCCGCGCCCGAGGTGCTGTGGGAACTGGGTGCCGATGTCATCCCTCTGGGCGTTGAACCCAACGGCCTGAACATCAATGACGGCGTCGGCTCGACTCACCCCGAGGCCTGCGCGCGGGCCGTGCTGCACCATGGTGCCGATCTGGGGATCACGCTGGACGGCGATGCCGACCGGGTGCTGATCATCGACGAAAAGGGTCGGCTGGCCGATGGCGATCAGATCATGGCGCTGTTGGCGGGTCGTTGGGCCTCGCAGGGGAGGTTGCGGGGCGATGCGCTGGTGGCAACGGTAATGTCCAATCTGGGGCTGGAACAATTCCTGCTTGGGCGCGGCCTCCGTCTTGAACGGACCCGCGTGGGCGACCGTTATGTGGTCGAACGGATGCGCGCCGCCGGATTCAATCTGGGGGGCGAGCAGTCGGGCCATATCGTGATGACCGATTATGCGACAACCGGCGACGGGCTGATCGCGGGCCTGCAATTTCTGGCCGCAATGGCCGAAAGCGCCGAGTCGGCAAGCAAACTGGTGACACAGTTCCATCCGGTGCCCCAGCTTCTGAAGAATGTCCGCTATGCCGCCGGCATCGACCCGCTTTCCGCCAGCGAGGTCAAGGCTGTCATCGCCGAGGCCGAGGCGCGGCTTGCCGGTTCAGGCCGGGTGCTGATCCGCAAATCGGGAACCGAACCGCTGATCCGCGTCATGGCCGAAGCCGAGGATGAAACCACGCTGCACGAAGTCGTGGACGGCATCGTCGCAGCCGTCGAACGGGCAGCATGAGCATGGGACCGGTCTTGCGAACTGGTCCGTACATATAGCTGACGAAAGAAGACCTGATCATCAAATATGCGCAGCATTGGCGTAAAATCAAAAGTTAAGGCCTGAAGGCACTTCACAAGGAAGACAGGGCGTTCGTCATGCCCAACCCGCGGGATGCAGGTTCGGCGCGTCTTGGAACCAGTCCGGGTTTCCACGCGCCCGCAACCACGAGTCATCGTGGTCTTGGGGCTTGGAGCATGTCGCACTCAATGTGCCTCATAGCCTGCGGCCTTGAAATAGTTGTATAGCTGACGGAAGCCAATTTGATCATCAAATTGGCGCAGCATCAGCGTAAAATCAAATGGTTATAGCCTGACAACATAATCAAAGGAAAGTCGTCAGGCTATAGCACTCCTCGTCCGAGAAGAGGTTGCAGACATGGCCGATGGCGGACCAGAGTTGGTCATGGATTCGCGCGGCGGCCTTGCGGATCAGTGCCTTGAGCTTCGAAAATGCCGTTCTATGGGGTTGATGTCGGGGCTGTAGGGGGGGGCAGGAACCATGCGCCAACCGCGCGCAGGGCTGCCGCCGCAGCCGGGGCCTTGTGGCTCGACAGATCGTCGAGAATGACCACCTCGCCTTCGCGCAGCGTCGGCACCAATTGCGTTTCAGCATAGAGGCCGAATATCCCGGCGTTCATTGCCCCGTCGATAACCCATGGCGCATCCAGCCGGTCGTGACGCAGCGTGCCGACGAAGGTCTGTGTCCGCCAGTGGCCGAAGGGCGCGGGATTGACCGGGCGCTGCCCAGCCGGTGGTCTTGGCCGATGTTTCGCCGATAAAGACCAGTCGTTCCAGATGGTTGACCATGAAAGGCTGGCGTTTCGTGATCCGGATGCGACGCTGGCCAGCGACATCCTTGCGCTTCTGCTCAAGCGCCTGGAGGTCTTTTGTGCGTCAAACCAAGACCGCACATCACCCGCCAGACGGTACTGCGATGGACGGAAATGCCATGAGTTTTGGCCAGTTCAACCATCAATTCGCCGATCGTGATCCCGCCCCAGGCGGCAACGTGCGTCTCGATCCAACCGTCACGCTGGCCGAGCCCCCTTCATCCAGCGCCGCCACCAGGCGCTGCCGCAAATCAGCCGAATACGGTTTTCCCATCCATGCTGACCTCCATCACGGCAGTCCGCATGCAGCAGAAATCAGGCATCGTGGGAAGCCGAAGATTCAATTTGGTCGGGCAGGACTCTATAGCCTGACGACTTTCTTTTGATTATGCTGTCAGGCTATATAGATCGGTCCGGTCATCCCACCCGGCGAAAAATCGTTCGATATGACAGTACGCCTTACCCGTGCCACCCACAGACTGGCCGCGCGCAATGCGCGCGCCTGGCCGGGCGGCAGCGCGCGGGGCGGGCTTAGCCCGAACCGCACCCCCCTTTCTGCCAAAACGGTCGGGAGGGCCTGGCACTGGGCATATCCGGTCAGCCTGCAAGTCTGGCCAACAGCTGGCGCAGCGCGTGCTCGACGGTTGCGGCGCTGTGCTGCGCGCGTCCGATGGCCCCGAACTCTGCTGTTTCGGTTCGCTCGGCGGATTCCGTTGCCACGCCGAAACAGACCAGCCCGTCGGGCTTGGGGCCGTACCCGCCCGTTCCGGCGATGCCTGTGACCGCCACGG
>NZ_JBKEBL010000162.1:0-26258 GCF_047973135.1 Paracoccus sp. (in: a-proteobacteria) | reverse complement strand
TGTCCTCGCGCCGAATAGCCATGGGTGCGCGGCATATCGGCGGCAAATCCGCTTTCGTCTAGATAAACGATGGGCCGTCCATCACTCTGATATCGCGCAATCTTTTCGCGGAAGGCATGCCGCGCGGCTTCGTCCGCCTTCGGGTGCGTCAGCGATTTTTTTATATGTGACGCCGAGCGCCCTCAGCCCGTTCCAGATCGCCTTCGGTGTGACCTGGAACCGGGCCGCCCGTTCATATTGGTAAGCGTCGGGGTGGTCCCGAACGTCCTGCGCCAGCTTTTCCAGATCGACCTTGCGGGGACGCCCCTCGCGTGTCGCCTTGGGCTCAGGCGACTTCGCCCATCGGGTCAGACTCGCAATCCCGACAGAAAAGCGCGTGGCGGTCTCGGCAAAAGTCAGCCCTTCCTTCTCCCGAACGGACAAAACGTGGCGGCGGAAATCAAGTGAATAGGTCATGACACACAAATAATCAGTTTAAGGCCGCTTGGCTATAACCATTTGATTTTACGCTGATGCTTCGCCAATTTGATGATCAAATTGGCTTCCGTCAGCTGTATATGAAGCCTTGAACCCAACCCGAAATGCAGCCTGACATTTGAACAAGACATTCTCCGGTAAACCCGAGGCGGTTCACTGTATGTCCCAGTTGAAGCGCTGCGCGACGGGGATGATCAGGCGCCGCGTTTCTGCCAGGCCAGCCGGGGTTCAAACGGCGACAACGGTCATTTGTCAGGGCCGTTGCTTTCGTCAGGCAAAAGCTAATCCGGGCGCGGGTGGTCGTCCCAGGCGTCGCTGAGGATGCGTTCGGCGTCGCCTTTGGGATCCTCGAACTGGCGGTTGCGCAGGGCCCAGACAAAGGCGCACAGCCCGACCGCACCAAGGCCAAGCGACACCGGGATCAGGATCGACAGGATTTCCATGGCAGCTTCTCTTTTCCTGTCTAACGCCGCAGCCGCAGCGCGTTCAGCGTCACCGTAATCGAACTGAGCGACATGGCCAGAGCGGCGATCAGCGGAGTCGCCAGCCCGGCGATCGCCACGGGCACCGCGATGACATTGTAGCAGATCGAGATCGCGAAATTCTCGCGGATGCGGCTTGTGCTGCGGCGCGCGGTGGTCAGCGCATCCGCCACCGCGCCCAGATCCTGCCCGGTCAGAACGATGTCGCTGGCCACGCGCGCAGCGTCCAGCGCCGAGGCGGGCGAGATCGAGGCATGGGCCCGTGCCAACGCCGCCGTATCGTTCAGCCCGTCGCCGACCATCAGCACATGCGCCCCTTCGGATGCCAGAGCCGCGACCGTTTCGGCCTTGCCGGTCGGATCGACCCCGGCGCGATAATCGTCTATGCCAAGCTGCGCGGCGATGGCGGCCACGGCGGGGGCGCGGTCGCCCGACAGCAGGATCACCCGCGCGCCATCCGCCTTCAGCCTTGCCACGCAATCCGCCGCGCCGGGGCGCAGGGCATCGGTGAAATCCAGCCGGACGGGGGGCTGTCCCTCGACCGCCAGCAAGGACGAGGTTTCGGCGCGGGCGGCATCATCATCCGCAATGCCCAACCATTCGGCCCGGCCCAGACTGACGCGGCGGCCCTGCCACAGCGCAGTGACGCCGCAGCCCGGCAATTCCTTGATCCCCTCAAGCATGGCGGGGGCGGTCCCGGCGGCCAGCGCCGCCGCCAGCGCCCGCGACAGCGGATGCGCCGAGGCCCCGGCCCGCGCCAGCGCCACGGGGCGCAGGTTCTCTGGCACGGCGTCAACCGACACACGGCGCGGCTGACCAAGGGTCAGCGTGCCGGTCTTGTCGAACACCACAGTATCAATATCGGCCAACCGCTCCAGCGCGGTGCCGTCCTTGATCAGCAGCCCGCGCCGGAACAGCCGCCCCGAGGCCGCCGTCACCACCGCCGGAACCGCCAGCCCCAGGGCGCAGGGGCAGGTAATGATCAGCACCGCCGCCGCGATATTCACCGACAGGCGCAGGTCGCGCGTTGCCCAGAACCAGCCCGCAAAACTGGTCGCGGCCAGCAGATGTACCACCGGCGCATAGGCGCGCGAGGCGCGTTCCGCCAGCGAGGTATAGCGCCCGCGCGCCGATTCGGCGGCCTCGACCAGCGCGGTCAGCCGGGCCAGCGAACTGTCGCGCCCCGCCGCCGTGACCCGCAGCGTCAGCGGCCCGGTCAGATTCACTTCACCCGCCGACAGCGTCATTCCCGGCGCAGCGGGCACGGGCAGGGTCTCGCCGGTCAGCAGGGCGCGGTCGATCTCGGACCGGCCCTCGACGATCTCGCCATCGGCAGGGATGCGCGCGCCCGGCCTGATCCGGATCAGATCGCCCGGCCGCAGCGCCGATACCGGCACTGCCTGTTCCACCCCGTCACGCATCAGCACCGCGCGCGGCACCTCAAGCGCGGTCAGCTCGGCCGCGGCGGAACGGGCGACGGCGCGGGTCCGGTGGTCCAGATAGCGACCGATCAGCAGGAAAAAGCACAGCATCACTGCCGCGTCGAAATAGGCGTGATGGCCACCCTCGACAGTCTCGAACAGCGACATCGCGGTGGCAAGGATCAGCGCCAGCGAGATCGGCACATCCATCCCCAGCCGCCGCGCCCGCAGCGCCGAAAAGGCGCTGGAAAAGAAGGGCTGGCCGGCAAAGGCGACGGTCGGCAGGGCGACGGCGGCGCTGATCCAGTGGAACAGGTCGCGGGTCGCATCCTCGGCCCCCGACCAGACGGCAACCGACAGGATCATGACATTCATCATCGCGAAACCGGCCACGCCGATCCGCATCAGCAGGTCGCGGCCCTGCCGGTCGGCGGCAGTGGCCGACAGGGCGTCGGGGTCCAGTTCGTGCGCCTCGTATCCGATGGCGTCCAGCACCGGGATCAGATCATCCGCAGTCTTGCCGGGCGCATCGACCGTCACCCGCCGCAGCGTCAGGTTAACCCGCGCGTGGCGGATGCCGGGCGTGGCCAGCAGCGCGCGTTCGACATCGGTGATGCAAACGGCGCAATGGGCCGTCGGCAGGGACAGGATCAGCGTACCCTGCCCCTCCTGTTCGCGCGCGGCCTCGGCCACGCGCTGCGCCAGAGGCGCGGCATCGCAGGCGGGGCAGGCGCTTATGGCGGAAAGTTGGGCCATGTCACTTTACCGTCGTCACTTTACCGTCGATCCGGCGTAATGGTCCAGCCGCTGCCGGAACACCGTGCCATCCGGCGCGGTGGCGGTGACATGGATATTCCAGATGCCGGGCTCAAGATGCATTGTCGCATGGAACATGCCGCCCGAATAGGTGAAGTCAGGGGTCAGGTCGGCGCGCTGATGCGTCGGACGGCCAATGGTCGCCGTCATGCTTTTGACCATCGCGGGCTGGCCCTGCGCGTCGGTCACGGCCAGCGTCAGTTCCTTGCCGTCATAGGTCGGTGTCACCGTCCAGCCAAGCAGGGATTGCGCCGCCCGGTCGCGATCGAAATCCTGCGAGGCGACATAAGAATTGGCGACCTCAAGCCCTGGAAAGCTGCCCACGGCCTTGATCGCCATTACCACATTCACGCCGATGATGACCGAAAAGGCGGCGACGGTGATCGCCAGGACGTGCTTGCCGGTCAGTTCGCGGGCCATGATCAGTTCCCCTTGCCGTGAAAGACGGTCGCGACGGTGGCGCGCATGCCCTCGCCGCCATCGACGACAAGATCAATAGACCTGTTCTCGATCCCCGTCAGCACCGAACCGGCGGGGGCGGTCAGATAGATGCGGCTGGTCAGGGTCTGGTCGGCGGGCACGCGCAACCCGGCCCCCTCTTGCCCCTCGACCGACAGGGCCAACGTGCCGGCATCCTCGCCCTCGACCGACAGGGCGAAGACATGCTCTTCGTGCAGCTTGTTTCTCAGCCGGACGGAATAGGTGTTTCGGATCGCGCCGTCGGACATGGTGACGAACAGCGGATTGCGCACCGGTGACACATTCACATCCACCGGAGAACGCAGGAACAATGCCACCAGCATCGCAACGCCGAAACCCGACCACAGCAAGAAATACAGCAACGTGCGCGGGCGCAGCAGATGCTTGATCACCGGCCTGGGCTGCGCGCCCGCGCGCTCGGCCACCTCGTCCTTCAGCGCCATATAGCCGATCAGCCCGCGCGGTTTGCCGACCTTGTCCATCATCTCGTCGCAGGCGTCGATGCACAGCGCACAGGTGATGCATTCAAGCTGCTGACCATCGCGGATGTCGATCCCCATCGGGCAGACATTGACGCAGGCCAGACAGTCGATGCAGTCCCCATGCGCGGTCGCCTCGGCCCCCTTGCGCGCAGCGCCGCGCGGCTCTCCGCGCCATTCGCGATAGCCGACGGTCAGCGTGTCCTCGTCCATCATTGCAGCCTGAATGCGCGGCCAGGGACAGGCATAGATGCAGATCTGTTCGCGCGCGAAACCACCAAAGAAAAACGTCGTCGCGGTCAGCAGCGCCATGGTCATATAGGCGACGGGATGGGCCTGCCCCGTCAGCAGGTTCCCCAGCAGCGTCGGCGCGTCGGTGAAATAGAAAACCCACGCCCCCCCGGTGCCAAGGGCGATCAGGAACCAGACGACATATTTGACGATCCGCAGCCGAATCTTCTGGCCGTCCCATTTCTGGCGGTACAGGCGGATGCGGGCATTGCGGTCCCCTTCGATCCAGCGTTCGACAAGGATGAAAAGATCGGTCCAGACGGTCTGCGGGCAGGCATAACCGCACCAGACCCGCCCCAGGGCCGAGGTGAACAGGAACAGCCCCAGCCCCGCCATGACCAGAAGCCCGGCCACGAAATAGAATTCCTGCGGCCAGATCTCGATCCAGAAAAAGAAGAAGCGGCGGTTGGCCAGATCGACCAGTACCGCCTGATCGGGCATGCTGGCCCCGCGATTCCAGCGCAGCCATGGCAGGACATAGTACAGCCCCAGCGCAACCGCCATGATGATCCATTTCAGGTTCCGGAAATTGCCATAGACCCGCTTGGGAAAAACCGGCTCGCGCGCGGCATAGAGGCTTGGCGGCCCGGCCTGCTCTGACGACATGTGACTTGCTCCTGTTTCGCAGCCCCGATCTAGGCTTGCGGCCAGTCTGGCGCCTTGACCTGAATCAACGTCCGGCAGTTACATTCGGAACAGGGAATATTTAAGGTGGCGCATGGTCGCAGGGACATCATGCCAAAGAAAACCCTTCATGTCCGGAACAAATGCGTCACGGCACGGTCAGGCGGGCCGGTCTTGCAGCGACGGAAAAAGGGGATGCGGGCCGGGCAAAGCACGGCCCGCCCGGAATCTGCGGCCATCAGGCCGGCGACCGGGGTTTGCCAGTCTTGCGCACATCGGGATGAGTGGCCAGTTCAAGGATATGCGACGCGCTGTGGATCACATGGCTGGCCTGCCCGACGATCAGCGGATCGGGGGGCGTGGCCACCTTCAGATCCTTGTCGGGGTAATCCAGCGTGGACAGGAAATGCCGCATGCAGTTCAGGCGCGCGCGCTTTTTGTCGTTGGATTTCACCACGGTCCAGGGCGCATCGGCGGTGTCGGTATAGAAGAACATCGCCTCTTTCGCCTCGGTATAGTCGTCCCATTTATCCAGGCTGGCCTTGTCGATGGGCGACAGTTTCCAGCGTTTCAGCGGGTCCGTCTCGCGCGATTTGAAGCGACGGCGCTGTTCTTCGCGAGTGACCGAGAACCAGTATTTGTAAAGCCGGATCCCCGAGCGGACCAGCATCCGTTCAAATTCGGGGGCCTGACGCATGAATTCCAGATAATCGTTCGGCGAGCAAAAGCCCATCACCCGCTCGACCCCGGCGCGGTTGTACCAGCTTCGGTCATAGAAGACCATTTCGCCGCTGGTCGGCAGGTGATCGACATATCGCTGGAAATACCATTGCCCGCGCTCTTCGTCGGTGGGCTTGTTCAGGGCGACCACGCGCGCGGCACGCGGGTTCAGATGTTCGTTGAACCGCTTGATCGTGCCGCCCTTGCCCGCTGCATCGCGCCCCTCGAAGATCAGCACGAATTTCTGCCGCGTTTCTTGCGCCCAAAGCTGGACCTTCAGCAATTCGGCCTGCAACTCGGCCTTTTCCGCCTCGTATTTGCGTCGCCCCATCTTGTTCGAATAGGGATAGCGCCCGCTTTCAAAGGCATGGCGAACCGCATCCGCGCCGACCTTTGGAAAGCTGCGGGGACGCGCGGGGGCGGGTTTGGCCCCGGTGGCGGGGGCTGCGGGTTCCGCGTCGGACGCGATGGCCTCGGGCGGGGTAGCCGACAGGGGTTTGACCGCCGCGGGGCCGGGCGTAGATTGCGCTGCGCTGCTGTTGACGGACTTTGGATCGGGCATCGTAACTCCTTCGCGCTTCCTGTGAAATCTCGTCTTGCTGCCATATTCGCACGGATGTTACCTTGCGCAGGATCAAATCATGCGGCTTTTCGTCACAAAATTTGTTGCTAGACTGAAGCCATTGGCAAGATAGCAGTCTAGGGATTTACCATGCTGACCATTTATGGCGTTGCCCGTTCCCGAGCCTCGCGGATCATCTGGCTGTGCCACGAGATCGGGATCGAGTTCAGGCACGAGCCGGTAATCCAGGCCTATCGCCTGCCCGATCCGGGGGCGACGGATGCGCCGCTGAACACCCGCTCGCCCGGATTTCTGAAAATGTCGCCGGCAGGCTCGATCCCGGTGATCGACGATGACGGGCTGATCCTCAGCGAATCCATGGCCTGCACACTGTATCTGGCGCGCAAATACGGCATGCCCTTTGGCCCCGGAAATGCCGGGGAAGAGGCGCAGATGTCGCAATGGAGCTTTTACGCCACCGCTGCGATCGAACCCGACACGCTGACCCTGCTGTTCCTGCACGAGGCGGGCAAGGACGATGGCGGGGCGGTGGCCAAGGCGGCAGAACGGCTGATCCGCCCGTTGCAGGTGGTCGAGGGGCATCTGGCGGCCAACAGCTTCATCACCGGGCAGCGATTTACCGTGGCCGACATCAACATGGCCGAAGTGCTGCGCTATGCACAGGCCCATACCGCGCTGATCGAACAATTCCCGGCCATCGCGGCCTGGCTGGCCGATTGCCAAAGCCGCCCCGCCTTTCGCAGGATGTGGGAGGCGCGGCTGGCCGAACCGGAATAGCCGCGGCCCCCGGCGCCCCCGCCCGGTACCATCAAGCTGACGTGAACAGGTTTTGCGGGCCAAATCCGGGCGCGGGCGCTACACTTGACCCTGCGGCCCGGCCTTGCCGCCCGCCGCATCAGACCGGAACCGGAACGGAGCGAGACGATGAACGACATGCCCCGCATGACCGCCAGCGATTTCAGCCCCAAATTGCTGGAGCTTTACGACTTCTATGCCCATGGCATGATCACCAAGCGTGAATTTCTGGACCGTGCCGCGAAATTCGCCATCGGCGGTCTGGCAGCGACGACGATCCTGTCGATGATGTCGCCGAACTATGCGCTGGCCGAGCAGGTCAGCTTTGCCGATCCGGACATCAAGGCGACCTGGATCACTTATCCCTCGCCGAACGGGCATGGCGATGTGCGCGGCTATTTCGTCACCCCGACCGGGCGCGAAACCGCGCCGGGTGTCGTGGTGGTGCATGAAAATCGCGGCCTCAACCCCTATATTCAGGACGTCGCGCGCCGCGTGGCCAAGGCGGGGTTCGTGGCGCTTGCGCCCGATGGGCTGACCTCGATGGGCGGCTATCCCGGCAATGACGAGGATGGCCGCACCCTGCAACAACAGGTGGATCCCGCAAAGCTGATGAATGATTTCTTCGCGGCGATCGAGTATCTGGCGACCAGCCCGCAAACCACCGGCAGGGTCGGAATCACCGGCTTTTGCTATGGCGGAGGGGTGTCGAACGCAGCGGCCGTGGCCTATCCGGAACTGGCGGCTGCGGTTCCGTTCTATGGCCGTCAGGCGGATGCGGCGGATGTACCGAAAATTCAGGCGCCGCTGCTGCTGCACTTCGCCGCTCTGGATGAGCGCGTGAATGCCGGCTGGCCCGCCTATCAGGCCGCGCTGGACGCCAATGGCAAGGTCTACGAGGCGCATATCTATGAAAACACCAATCACGGCTTTCACAATGACAGCACGCCGCGTTACGACGAGGCGGCGGCGACACTGGCATGGGACCGCACGATAGACTGGTTCAACCGCTATCTTGTGTAGCGCCAGAAGCCCTGACGAATGACCTGCCACCGACGCCGGCACAGCCGCCTTGCCATCCGTGCCAGGCACAGGGCCTTCTGGAACGGTCAATCGTCCGGGCCGTTGGTATGATCCGCTCGATGTGCTTCAAGACAAGGCCCATATGTGCCCCGTGTGTGCGGGGATGTGTGCCGACAGGGGGCGGAAGGTGCTGATGTCATTGAAAATATTGCCATATGGTCGGCAAAATTGGAGCGGGTGAAGGGAATCGAACCCTCGTCGTAAGCTTGGGAAACATACGTTCTCAGCCGAAAACCGTCTGCATCATCAAGCGGTTAGACCAGACGTCCCGCGTATTTTGTAGGCGTTTTGTAGGCAGCGCGTGCCACCTGCAAAATTGGAGCGGGTGAAGGGAATCGAACCCTCGTCACTTGCTTGGGAAGCAAATGCTCTACCATTGAGCTACACCCGCAACGCCTCAGACGGATACCGTCTCCGCGCGGCGACTTCAAGCACGGAATGAGCTTGTGTCACTCTTCGCCGCGCGCCGACATCGCGCGTGACTACTGCGATCTGATCGGATAGATCGTCAAAGGTTCTGACGACTTCCTCGCGGGGATGTACTTGCAGTGCATTTCGAACGAGGAAATAGGCGACCGGATTGATGTCCCGCCCGATTGCGCGGCAGCCCAACTTGAGCGCCTCTCCAACCGTTGTCCCGCTGCCCATAAACGGGTCAAGGACAACGGCGTCAGGAAACCGCGTGCGTGCATAGAACCTGCGCATTGTGTCGGTGCCCGTAGGCGACAAAGATCCGATCAAGATCGCACGGAATGCTGAACCAAGCCTCTGCGCCCACCACTTGTGTATGTGGTAGATCGGTCTATTGACTTCTTTGCGCCAACTTTCCTGTTCAGCGACTTTGGAGATCAATTCTACTGGGAAGTCGTCATCCTCGATAGCGCGGCGACCTTCCACAATTGGTATTTGCTCAACGGGCGACTCGTTGAGGGGCAGTTCGGACTGGTTGGGTGCGCGCAACATATAGGGCTCTCGGGCAAGCGGACGTCAAATCAGTGTATCGGTCGCGGCGCTCGAATTTGCAACCAAAGAGGCGCCGACACCATCCCGCTCTAGGCCCGAACGGTCCCCATCCTGACAGTGGTTTGTGTTCATGGCAACGCGAACACCGGAGGAAGGGCGCAGGAGCTACACGATGTGGGATCGCCCGCGCCTACCATTTCGTGGCGAAGTGGCCCGTCGTCGATGTGCAGGCGGCAGAGCAGGCCGCAAGGGCGGCTGTGGCCCTCGTCGAGAATGTCTTGGGCGTTGGGCGGCCGCGCGTGCGCCCGTTTCGGCTGATAGGGGTATCGTCAAAGCTGTCGGGTCGGGCGGGATTGCGGGCACAGTGGTGGCCTTCGGTGTGCGCCCCCGTGTTACCGAGGGCTGCCAACTGTTTGATGATTTCCATATTCAGCCCCGCGTCTCGACGAGGCCTCTCGCGAGCCATTCATCGAGATGGGACTTGCGATAGCGAACGCGGCCAGCGGCCTTGTAGTAGCGAGGACCGCGACCTTCTGTGCGCCACCATTCGAGGGTGGATTTGGAATAGCTGATGTAGTGAGCGGCTTGCGCCGTATCGAAGGCAGGGTCGATCAGTTCAGTCGTGGATGCACGCATAGTAGACATCTCCCGTTCAAGGGTTGGATGTCTCGCTGCGCGTCCCGTGGGCGCCGAGGTTTTCCGCTTCGCGGTGGTTGCACTGCCTGCCAACGCAGGATCAGCTCCACCTAGCTACCTCTGCCGCGTATCTCCCACGCGTTTTCGCAGCCATCAGGTCGTCACGTTCACCACGACCAAGACGGATTGCTAACGAGTCGAAAGATAGCGCGCCTTCGACCGTCCTGCAAGTCCTATCAAGTAGAAAATCTCACTAAATCAGGTGGTTGCGTTTAAACGCGCAGTCAGATCAGGTCCATGCGTTTAAACGCCTCGACGACCTGACCCATTGGCTTGCGGAGCTTCTGGTGGTCAACCACGATATAATGTGCCCCTGTCACAGATGCGGGCGTGTGGTTCAGCAGCCGACCGACTGTTTCTTCGAGCAGTTCTGCCTCAGTCGTCGCGATGGTCGCGAAGGTGCGCCGATGCGTGTGTGCCGACCATGCGATACGCGCAGGCGATTTCAGGTGCACAGCGTGACGCGTGCCGGGGAAGACATACTCGCTGTGAAACTGCCGCATCGGCTTCAACACCTCATGGTGCAGATCGAATAGGGGCAAGTCGAAGGCGCGTCCGTTCTTCGTCATGGGCAGGTGCAGGTGGTCATCGTGAACCTGATCCCACCGCAGAGAACGCGCCTCGTCGAAGCGCAGGCCCGTGAACAGCAAGAAGCGATAGTAGGCCGTGTGGACGGGGTTTTCGAGGGCTGACACGGCATCGCGCCAATCGTCCAGATCGTCGATGATCTGCTGCGACGGCAGTTCAGGGAACCATTCAATCGCCATCGTCGGGCATTCAGGCAGATCATGGACACGCCGCGCGTGGTTGTAGATCGAACGGAACGATTTGAGCACATGGTTCGCCGCGCGCTGTCCGTTCGGCGCGATGCGCGCGTGTGCCTTCACACACATGTCCTTCGTGATCTCGTCGAGCGGCTTCTTGAGCCAGTCTTTCAGGTGGTTGTGAACCTGCCGCTGAACTGAGTCCTTGTTGTGCTCGGACCGCAGTTTCGGGCGCGCGAGGTAAGCCGTTGTCGCGTCCTCAAGCGTGGGGATGCGCTTCGCCCGCAGCTTCTTCGCCGCGACGCCCGTCGCATGTTCGGCGGCAAGCTGGATCGCCTCGCCGCGCGCGATGCCTGCCGACACCTCGGGGAAGTTGCCGATCTTCACGCGCGTCGTTTTGCCGTGAACGTCCTTCTGAAAGTAGAAGGTCTTCGTCGTCTTGCCTGTGAACAGAGCGAACCCCTTGACCTCTGAGTCCCAGAGCTTCGCGTTTGCAGGCGCTCCTTTACAGGAGGTTTCGGTCAGCTTGACCGTTGTGCGTTTGGACATCTCTCATCACCACTTTGTAGGCGCTTTGTAGGTCGCCGATTGGGACGTGGTATAACACGTCGTGGTGACGTTGCGGCGATTAGTGCAATGAAATCAACCGTCTTGCAACGTTCTCAAAGGTGTCGGGGGTAAACGCGTATGTTTGGGAAGCTTCTGCTCTGCCATTGAGCTACACCCGCGACGGCGAAATGAATACCGTCACCGGATGGCAGGCACAAGGACAAACTGCTTGTTCGGCAGGGTAATCGTCTCACTTCAGGATCACGGATGCCACTTTCTGTCCCTTGGTCACACCGGCTTCAGCCCGAATTCGCGCTGCACCAGCGTGGCATGGCTGCGGCTGACCGGCAATTCGGTCCCGTCGGCAAGGATCGCCACCAGTGCGCCATAGCGGCGGCGGCCAAGTCCACGGACGGCATCGCGCCGGACCAGGACACTGCGATGGATGCGCAGAAAGCCGGAATCGGCCAGCCGTTCCGCAAGGGCCTGGATGGTTTCGGGGACAAGATGCGACGTGTCGGCGACGACGATGCGGGCATAGTCGCGTTCGGCCTTGATATAGACGATGTCATCCATCGCGATGCGTTGATGGCCCGACCTGCCCTTGATCCACAGATCGCGGGCGGGTGCCTGTCCGGCCCGCAACGAGGCGCGCAAGCCCGCTATCGTGGCCAGCAATCCGGCGATCCTGTCCTCGCGGTCGCCAGCGCCGATCCACAGCCGCGCCCGTGACAGGGCGGCGATCAGGCGCGGCATCTCGACCGGCTTGGTCAGATAGTCGATGGCGGCGGCGTCAAAGGCGCGGCGGGCATAGTGATCGAAAGCTGTGACAAAGATCACCGGGGGCAGCGCCTTTCCCAGCCGGTCGAACACTGAAAACCCGTCTCCTCCGGGCATCTGCACATCCAGCAGCAACAGGTCGGGCCGCAGGGACTGCACCGCCCGCACCGTCTGATCGCCATCGCCCGCCTCGCCGATCACCGAAACCCCGGTCGCCTGCCCCAGCAGCCGCGCCAGCCTGCGCCGGGCGATGGGTTCGTCATCGGCGATCAGGGCGCGCAGGGAACGGGTCATCGGCGCAGCGGCAATTGCAGGTCCACCCGCAGCCGCCCCGGCGCAATCGCGCAAATCTCGCAGGAGGTTGCGCCATCGGGATGCGCGGCGGCCAGCCGCGCGGCGACATTGCGCAGCCCGATTCCCATGCCGGGGGCAGGGGAATCGTCCCCCGCCGGAGTGGGGTTCTCGACCCGGATCAGCATCCGCCCCTTGCCCTCGGGCCGGGCGATGATGTCAAGCCGCGCCTGACCCGGTGTCCGGGCCACGCCGTGACGGATCGCGTTCTCGATCAGCGGTTGCAGGACCAGCGCCGGAACCAGAGCCTGCGCGACGGACGGGTCCAGCGCGATCATCACCGTCAGCCGGTCGGAAAAGCGGACCTTCTCGATTTGCAGGTAATCCCGTTGCAGCGCGATTTCTTCGCCAAGCGGCAATTCGGTCAGCGGGTCCAGCGCCAATGTCCGGTGCAGAAAGCCGGCCAGACGCAGCACCATGTCGCGGGCCGGCGCCGGAGATCCCTCTTCGATCAGCCCCGCGACCGAGTTCAGCGTGTTGAACAGGAAATGCGGGTTGACCTGATATTGCAGCGCCCGCAACTGCGCCTCGGTGGCCTGCTGGCGCGCCTTGGCCAGCCGCTGCTCGGTTTCGCGGATCTGGGCATTGTATTGCAGCGCCAGATACAGGCAGGACCAGCCGAACAGCTCGGCCGTGGTGAAGGTCAGGACCGAGGCGAAATATTGCGGATCGAAAGGTGCGGCATCGGGGCGGGTCATATGGATTTGCAGGCCCCGGTCCACCATCGCCGACACAGTGGCACCGGCCAGCGATAATATGCAGGCGACCAGCGCCTTGACCCCCAGCCGCGATGCTGCCATCCGCCACAGCACAAGGCTGATCGCCACCGCCATGACCGCATCGGCAGAGATGCCCACGACCTTGGGCAGCGCGGATTGCACCGGGTCGATGCCGGCAAAGCCCCAGATCACGCTGGATACAAGAAAAAGCGTTGCGGCAAAGGCCAGCCCCAGCCGGATCACATCGCGGCCAAGCGGGTCGGGTCTGATCGCGGCGGGGCTGTGCATGGGCTGCTGCCATTCGGGTTGAGCTGGCATCATCTTCCCTTGCATCGCGCCCCCTGTCGAGCGCCGTTCGCAGAGGAAAACCAGCCATTCGCAGAAAATCCCGGTTCTTCCGCGATCCGGGCGGGCATCGTGCCGCCAGCCGCACACCGCAGGCCGCCTTTTGGGCCGGATAATCGCGGACGCATTTCTTCAGAAGGTAAGGTTCATGGCAATTTACGGCACCAATGGCAACGATACGCTGTCAGGCACGACGGCTCGGGACGATATTTATGGCTATCCCTTGGGGACGGCGTTCCCGGATGAAGAAACCGGCAACGATTCTTTGCGCGGTGCCGGGGGAAATGACCGGCTGTTCGGCGGCGGTGGCAATGACACGCTGCGCGGCGATGACGGGTTTGACCGGCTGTTCGGCGGCGCAGGCAATGATGTGTTGCAGGATGGCGGCGACGGCAATGATCAGTTCGATGGCGGCGATGGCAACGACCTGTTCCTGATCTCGGGGACGGGCCAGGACTTCTTTTCGGGCGGCAATGGCATGGACACGCTGCGGCTGGAGGGGGACACCAGCACCTACCGGCTTATCCTTGACGGCGCGGCCAGTGTCGAGGTTCTGGACATGGGTGCCGGAATCCTGCGCGGGGCGAACTCGAACGATTTCTTTGACCTGTCGGGCCTGCAACGCATCGTGCTTGGCGGCAAATCCATCCTGTTGGGGGCGGGCAACAACACCTATATCGGCCATGTGGGCGCGGATGACGTGACCAGCGACGGCGGCTATGCCAAGTTCACCGGCGCGGGCGGCAATGACACGCTGCGCGCGGTTGGCGCGCTGGTCGAATTTGACGGCGGCGCGGGCGACGATCTGCTGCTGTTGTCGGGCTATGGCTGGAACGACACGATCCTTGGCGGCGCGGGTACCGATACCCTGCGGCTGGCCGGGGCGGCCGAGCGGCACAACCTGATCCTGGACGCCGCTTCGGGGGTCGAGGTTCTTGACCGCGCGGGTTTTGTACTGACCGGGACTGGCTATGGCGATGTGTTCGACTTTTCCGGCCTGTCGCGCTTTGTCAATTCTGGCGCGCGGATCGACATGGGCAGCAACCATGACCGTTATGTCGGCTGGAAGGGCGATGACTCGGTCCTGGGCGGTAACGGCGGCGACACGCTGATCGGCGGCGGGGGCAACGATTATCTGGATGGCGGCCTCAACGCCGACACGCTGACGGGCGGGACGGGCAATGACAGCTATGTCGTCGATCATGAACGCGATCTGGTCGATGAAACCGGCGGCAACGGCAGCGACACCGTGTTCAGTGCCATATCCTTCAGCCTTGAACAGTCGCCGACCCTGCGCGGTACGGTCGAGCATCTGACCCTGACCGGAGGCGAGGCGGTCAGCGGCACCGGCAACCAGCTTGCCAACCGCATCACCGGCAATGTCGCTGCGAATGCCCTGTCGGGCGGTGCGGGCAATGATACGCTGTCGGGCGGTGCGGGGGATGACACGCTGAACGGCGGCGGCGGGGCCGATCAGATGACCGGCGGGGCAGGGCGCGATACCTTTGTGGTCGATTCCCGCGGCGATCTGGTGGTCGAGGATGGCGCGGGCGGCGTTGATACCGTTCTTTCCTCGATCAACCTGAAACTGGCCGCCAATGTCGAGAACCTGACCCTGACGGGTGGCGCCATCACTGGCCGGGGCAATGGCGCGGCGAATGTGATCACCGGCAATGCCGAACATAACAGGCTGATCGGCGCGGGCGGCGGCGACCGGATTTTCGGCGGCGCGGGGCGCGATACCGTGGCAGGCGGCGGCGGCAATGACGACCTGTCCGGCGGTGGTGCCGGGGACCGGCTGGTCGGCGGCGGCGGGCGCGACCGGCTGAGCGGAGGAACCGGGCAGGATGTGCTGATCGGGCGGGCCGGGGCGGACAGCTTTGTTTTTGATCAGAAGCTGCGCAACTCGAATGCCGACCGGATCGCCGATTTCAGCACCAGCGGCGATGACCGCCTGCTGCTTGATACCGACATCTTCGGCGGGTTGCGCCGGGGGCAACTGGCCGAGGGGCGGTTCCATTCCGGCGATGCGCCGGTCGGAAGGCTGGCGCAGATCGTCTATGACGAAGACAGCGGCAGGCTGTGGTATGACGCCGATGGCGCGGGCGGCAAGCGGATGAAGCTGATCGCGACGCTGACCAATCACGCTGATCTCAGCGCCGATGACATCTTTCTGATCTGACCCGGCCCGGCCTCTGCGCCGGGATCCCGCCTGCAGTGTTGCGCAAAGGAAATATCATGCGCTAACCTGCCGGTGGGAGGGCATTTTATGAAAGATATTGACGAGTCCCCGCCTGCAGGCGCGACCCGGCAAGTTCTGATTGTCGATGATCATCCGTTGTACAGCGACGCGCTGGCGGCGGCCCTGCAGCTTGTGTATCCCGGTTGCCATGTTGAAAAAGACCAGACCTTGGGCGATGCGCTGGCCCGCATCCGGCGCGGTTTTGCCCCCGATCTGGTGATGTTCGACCTGAAATTGCCCGATGTCTGCGGTATTTCGGGTTTTCTGAAACTGCGCGCGCGCCTGCCCGATGTGCCGATTCTGGTGATTTCGTCGCTGACCTCGGCGCAGGTGGTCCGCGCGCTGATGGACGAAGGGGCGGCGGGGTTCCTGCCCAAGGACGCCTCGGCCCAGGTGTTGCGTCAGGCGCTGCATGTCATCGCGGCGGGGCGTTGTTACACACATTCGGCCTATCGCAGCGCCTCTGAGGCAGAGGATTCGTGCTTTGAAACCGCCCATCCCAAGCTGGCCGAGCTGACCCCCCAGCAGCAGCGCATCATGAAGCTGATCTGCGCGGGCAAGGCCAACAAGCAGATCGCCTATGAGCTGTCGCTGGCCGAGGCGACGGTCAAGGCGCATATCACCGCGCTGCTGAGGCGGCTGGGGGTGCAGAACCGGACCCAGGCGGCGGTGCTGGTCGAGGGCTCGCAACCGGCGACGGCCATCGGAGCGGGCGATGCCGATGCGCAGGCTTTCCTGAGCCATTGACCGATGGGCGACGATCCTCACGCGCCGCGCTATGTCAGTGTTTCGGTGTCGCGGCAGGCCGATGCCGCGCCCGCCGTGGCCGAGGCGCTGCGCGGCATCGACCTTGGCGCGACATGTTTCCTGCTGGCCTTCGTGCCGGTCGGGCTGAAGCTGGACGAGGTGGCGCGGGCGCTTGAGGATGGCAGCGCGGGCGTGCCGGTCTTTGGCTGCACCACGGCGGGCGCGATCACGCCTCTGGGGTACGAAAACGGCGCGCTGCTGCTGATCGCCTTTCCGCGCGAACATTTCCGCGCCGCCTCGATGCTGATCGCGCCGCTGAAGCCGCTGCCGATCAACAGCCTGACGACCGAACTGCGCAGCCACGCCGCGCGGTTCCGGCCTACCGCGCGCTGGAACCGGCTGGCGCTGATCTTTGCAGACGGCCTGTCCCGGCAAGAGGAACTGCTGGTCACGATGCTTGAGACGGCATTGGGCGAGGTGCCGATCTTTGGCGGCTCGGCGGGGGATGATCTGGCTTTTCACCAGACCTTCGTGCTGCATAACGGCCGCTTTCACCGCAATGCGGCACTGCTGCTGCTGCTGGAAACCGATCTGGAATTTCGCGGCCTCGGCTTTGACCATTTCCTGCCGACCGACTGCCAGATGGTCGTGACCGAGGCCATCCCCGACGAACGGCTGGTCCTGGAAATCAACGGTGCGCCCGCCGCGCTGGAATATGCCCGGCTGGTGGGCCGCCCGGTGGATCAGCTTTCTCCGCAGGTTTTTGCCGAAAACCCGATCCTCGTGCGCCAGAACGCCAACTATCATGTCCGCGCCATCCATGATGCTCCGGGCGCGAATGCGCTGTCTTTTCTGGGCGCGATCGATGACGGGCTGATCCTGACCCTGGGGCGCGGCAAAGAGATTCTGCAAACGCTTGAGGCGGGGCTGGACATCCGCGATCAGCGCGGGGCCGCGCCGGATTTCGTTCTGGGCTTTGAATGCGTGCTGCGCAAGCTTGAGATCGAACAGAAACGGTTGTCGGGGCCAGTCAGCGAGGTCTTTCGCCGCCGCCGCGTGATCGGCTTCAACACCTATGGCGAACAGCATTGCGGTGTCCATGTGAACCAGACATTCGTGGGCGTCGCCTTTTTCGAACCGCATATACGGGAACTGTCATGATCGACCCGGATCAGCCTCTGGAAGAACAGGTTGCCCGGCAGGCGCGGATCATCGACGCGCTGATGCGCCGCGCCAATCGTCAGCACGAGATCGGCAATACCGCCTATGGAGCCTTTCAGTCGGCGGTGACGTTGCAGGCACAGGTCTGGGCCAAGACCCGCGATCTGGAACGCACAGCATCCGAACTGCATGACGCGCGCGCGGTCAGCGAAAGGATGCGCAAGAACCTTGCCGACGCGCTGGCGGCGATGGACGAGGGCATTGCGCTGTTCACCGGCGGCAGGCTGGAGCTGTGTAACGACATTTTCCAGACCCTGCTGCCCGACATCTCGGACCGGCTGCGCCCCGGCATGACCATCGACGACTGTTTCGCCGCCATGTCCGAAAGCCGCCATCTGGCCACCGGGCAGGACGGGTTCGATGCCGCGCTGTCGCAGCTTCGGCAGGGGGATGTGGGCGCTTCGGTCGTGTCGCTTGAGATCGGGCTGACCGGGGACCGCTGGTTTCAGATCAGCCTGCAACGCACCAGCCCCGAGAATATGGTGCTGCTGCTGACCGAAATCACCTGGATCGTGCAGCGCAACCGGTCCGAACGCGAACATCTGATCGACCGGCAGGCCGATTACCTGCAAGCCGTGTTCGAAAACATGACCTCGGGCGTCTGCACCTTCTCGCCCTCGGGTTCGGTGATGATGTTCAACCGGCAGTTCCGTCAGCTTCTGGGGCTGCCCTATACGGTGCTGCAAAAGGGGGCCGATTTGCGCCGCCTGCTGGATTTCATTGGCCAGCACGCGCTGATCGCCGAGGCGTCGCGCAGCCGGATCCGGCATTGGCTGGCACGGCTGAACAAAGAGGGGCAGTGGCGCAGGCGGATGCGGCACGCCTCGGGGAGGATGCTGGATCTGTATGCGCATCAACTGCCCGATGGAGGCGTGCTGCTGGAACTGAAGGATGTGACGCTGGAAAGCCGCGCGACCGAGATGCTGGAAAACCGCGTGGCCGAAAGGACGGCGGCGCTGACCCTGACCAATCAGCGCCTGACCCGCCAATACGAGGAACAGGCCCGCGTCGAAGAGGAACTGCGCCTTGCCAAGGAACGGGCCGAGGCCGCAGTGTCGTCCAAGACGCGCTTTCTGGCGGCGGCCAGCCACGATCTGCTGCAACCGATCAACGCTGCCAAGCTGCTGATCGCCACGCTGCTGGACAGCGTTGCCGATACGCCCTTTCTGCCCACCGTCGAACGGCTTGAGGGGTCTTTCTCGTCTACCGAACAGCTTTTGCGCTCGCTTCTGGATATTTCGCGGCTGGACAGCGCCGATCAGGCGCTGACGCCCACCACGCTGTGCCTTGGCACGCTGATGCGCAGCGTATGGGAAGATCAGATGCCGCTGGCGCAGCGCAAGGGGGTGCGGCTGGACATGGTGCCCTGCGGGGTCATCGTCAGATCCGATCCGGTCTATCTGCTGCGCTCGGTCCAGAACCTTGTGGTGAACGCGATTCAGTATACGCCGCCGGGGGGGCGGGTGCTGGCCGGATGCCGCCGGCGGGGCGGGCGGATCGAATTGCAGGTCTGGGATACCGGCATCGGCATCAGCCTTGGCGACCAGCAGCGGATATTCGACGAATTTACCCGTGCCGACAATGTCGAACCCGGTTCCGGCGTCGGCCTTGGCCTGTCGGTGGTGGAACGTACCTGCCGCCATCTGGGCCACAGCGTCCGCGTCCGTTCGAAACCCGGTGTCGGCTCGGTCTTTTCGATCCGCTTGCAGATGGTCCCCGGACGTGCGACCGAAGTGCCGCGCTTTGGCGACAGCCCGCCCGCCGGCGCGGATCACGCGCTGGACTGCATCGCGCTGATCATCGAGAACGACCCCGACGTCCTGTTCGCCACGGCCAGAAAGCTGGAACAATGGGGGGCCAGCGTGCTGGCCGCGCGCTCGACCGCCGAGGCGCTGCAATTCCTGCGCGATATTGGTATGCCACCTGACATTGTTCTGGCGGATTATCAGCTTGACGATGGCGAGACCGGAGACCGCGCCATTCAGGCGGTGCGGCAGGCGACCGGCGCGCATGTGCCCGCGATCATGATTACCGCCGACCGCGGCAACGACCTGCGCGAACAGGGGGCGGAACAGGGTTTTTCGGTCCTGACCAAGCCTGTACAACTGTCGCGGCTGCGCCCGCTGGTCGAATGGAAGCTGCGCGGAATGTCGATGCCGGACAGCGGTCCCGACCCGGCGCGGCACCGACAAAAGTCTGCGCTGACAGACCGTGCGCGGCAGTTAGGCTGACGGGGAAAGGAATCGGATCATGCGCGGAATTCTGGCCCTTGCGGCGATCCCGGCCTGTCTTGCCCTGCCGTCAGGCGCGCAGGACGTGGCCCAAAGGCTGAACGACTATCCGACCGAGGCACGGGCCGATTACGTCTTTGCCTGCATGGCCTCGAACGGCCAAAGCCGCGATGTGCTGCGCAAATGCGCCTGCTCGATCGACGAAATCGCCCAAATCCTGCCTTATGAGAAATACGTACAGGCCGAAACCGTGCTGTCGATGCGGCTGACCGGGGGCGAACGCATGGCCGTTTTCAACAGCGCCGCCGCGACCGAACATCTGGTCGCCGACCTGCGCCGCGCCCAGGCCGAGGCCGAGGTGATCTGCTTTTTCTGACGGCCCCGGTTTTTCTGACGGCGCCAGTCCTGTGATGGTCGCGGCTGCGGCGTTCGGTGCTGACTTAGGCTCCTCCGGCCTTGGGCAGCTCTGCCGTGAATTCGTTGCCATCCGTGTCGATTGCCGTGACCGTCAGCGAGGCCGCGCCATTATCGCGATAGGCAAAGCGGAAGCTGGGGTTTTCGCTGATCGAAATCCCGCCCTCCATCGTGAACAGCGGCTCGTCGCCCTGCCGGACCTCAAGATGGGCGATGAAATGCGCGGGGATGAAAAGCTGCGTGACCTGATCGACCTGTAGCCCCGAATAGTTCGGATGCCGGATCATGATCTGCGCCTCGCGCCGCCCGTCAGGATCAGGGTCAAAGCTGCGCAGCTTCATCTCGCCCAATCCGGCCACGGCCTGATCCGGCCCCCTTGTCGCGGGTGCCGAACAACCGCCCGAAGCCTTGACGAACCGGCCATCCATCCGCAGCCCCTGCGGCGTGTCGGCGATCACCCGGACATTGGAATACTGGTTCACCCGCACCCGCATCTCGAAATCCAGCGGGGCCATCGCCTCGGCAAAGGCGAACTCGGCGGCAACGGGCGCGGGGTTTTCGTCGATGACCACGGTGGCGGCGGTGATCGGCACCGATGCGTCCTGTTGCAGGATATGCAGCGGAACGGTGGCGGCATCTTCGGCGCGATAGGGGGCGGTCAGCGTGAACAGCCCGTCAGCGGGCGCAATCGCGGCATCGCCCGCGACATCCACCTGAAGATCGTCCCAGGTCGGGCTTGCTGTCAGCGGATTGGCCTTGTCCTGCGCAAGCGCGGGCGCGACAAGACAGACCGCCAGCAGGGCGGCAATGATCGGATGATGGGCCATGCTTCCTCCTCACGGCATGGGAACGCGGGCATTCTGACACAAAACCGCCCCCGCGCATACCGGGCCCAAGGTCGGTATGGATCACGTTCCCGCGCTGTGAAAAATTCACCGCAGGAGGGTTGCCGATGTTCGAGGCTGTGGTGACGCTGTGCGCGGCAATGGCGGACGGACCGTGCCGTGACGCGCTGCTGCCGGGATACGAGGCCGACAGCCTTCAGGCCTGCGAGACGGCGCTGGCCGCCGATCTGGCCGTGGGTGATGCCCGCTGCCAGAAGGCGGGCAAGGCGCTGGATGTCACCGAAATCGCGCCGGGCGTCTTTGTCCATCTGGGCCAGGTCGCCCTGCCGGGGCCGGAAAATGGCGGCGATATGGCGAATATGGGCTTTGTGATCGGCACGCGGGCGGTGGCGGTGATCGATACCGGCTCGGCCGCATGGATGGGCGAGGCGCTGTACCGCGCGATCCGTGCGCGCAGCGATCTGCCCGTGGCGCATGTGATCCTGACCCATATGCATCCCGATCACGTTCTGGGGGCAAGCGTCTTTGCCGGGGCGCAGGTGACGGGCCATCCCGAACTGCCCCGCGCGCTGGCCGACCGGCGCGAGACCTATCTGCGGAATTTCGAACGCGATATTGGGGCTGCGGCGTTTCTGGGGACGGATACCCCCCGGATAGATAACGCGATCAAGTCCGGAACGCTGGATCTGGGCGACCGGGTGCTGGAGCTGCGGGCATGGCCCACAGCGCATACAGGCACCGATCTGACCGTTCTGGACCGCCAGACCGGCACGCTTTTCACCGGTGATCTGGTCTTTGATGAACATGTCCCGACGATGGATGGCAGCCTCAGGGGATGGCAGCAGGTTCTGGGCGATTTGCAGGCAATCGGCGCGGCGCAGGTGGTTCCGGGCCATGGCGGCCCGGCGCTGGACTGGCCGGACGCCGCCCTGCCGGTGCAGCGCTATCTCGACGCGCTGGCAACGGATGCCCGCAACGCAATAGATGCGGGCGAAAGACTGGGTGATGCGGTGGGCCATATCGGCGCGGGCGAGGCGGCGCAGTGGCAGCTTTTCGACGATTTCAACCCCCGGAATGCGACGATCGCCTTTACCGAACTGGAATGGGAATAGCGGCTGACCGCCCCCGGAGCGGCCGCCCCGGTGCCGGTCCGCGTGTCGAACGGGCGCTTGATGTGACGGCACCACAATGCGCCTTGCACAGCCGCCACAAGCGGCCCCTGCGGTCGTCCGCTGGATCTCTGTTGCGCTTGTCGTCAGGATCGCAAGGGGCGTGATGCCGCCGTTGGCATTGCCACGGGCCAGCCTTCAATGCCGCTGGTATGGCTGGTAAAGCCTGACGGCTTTTATCTGGTCTTGCTTTCAAGCATTAACTTTCTGATTTTACGCTGATGCTGCGCAAGTTTGGTGATAAAACCAGCTTCCGTCAGCTAATTTGCTGTCACATCCCGGCCATCGCGGGACGCAAATCAGCGGCGGTGCCGCAACTCTCTGGCTTCCGGCACAGATCACGCGCGCGCCTTTTGCGCCCGCACAGGTTTGGGCCGGGCCGGCGTTCGGTGTTTTGCGCGCGAATTCTTGACATGCTCACCGGCAGAGTCCCGCTGGCTCGGCGTTGCGCGGGAAAACATGCGCGTGTATCACCGTCCCAACGACGAGCAGTTTGAAGGATAACACGAATGCGCAGGGTTGTTGTCACCGGCCTGGGGATGGTCACTCCGCTTGCCTCGGGGGTTGAAGAGACCTGGCAGCGGTTGCTGGAAGGGCGGTCGGGTGCGGGGCCGATCACGCGCTTTGATCCCAAGGATGTGATCACGAAATATGCCTGCGAGATCCCCTTTGGCGATGGCAGTGACGGCACGTTCAACCCCGATGACTGGATGGCCGCCAAGGACAGGCGCAAGGTCGATGATTTCATCCTTTACGGCATGGCTGCCGCCGAACAGGCGGTGAAGGACAGCGGCTGGGTACCCGAAAGCAACGAAGATCGCGAGCGGACCGGCGTGATGATCGGATCAGGGATCGGCGGGCTGTCCTCGATCGCGGAAACGGCGGTACTGATCCGGGATCGCGGGCCCAGGCGGGTGTCGCCCTTCTTCATTCCCGGCGCGCTGATCAACCTTGTTTCGGGGCAGGTCAGCATTCGCTTTGGCTTCAAGGGGCCGAACCACGCGGTCGTCACGGCCTGTTCGACCGGCGCGCATGCCATTGGCGATGCGGCGCGGCTGATCGCCCTGGGCGATGCGGATGTGATGGTCGCGGGCGGGGCCGAGGCACCGATCAGCGAGATCGGGATTGCCGGGTTCAACGCCTGCAAGGCGCTGTCCACGAAACGCGCCGATGACCCGCAAACGGCCAGCCGCCCCTATGACCGGGACCGCGACGGTTTCGTGATGGGCGAGGGCGCGGGCGTTGTCGTGCTGGAAGAATACGGGCACGCCAGGGCACGCGGCGCCCGCATCTATGCCGAAGTTCTGGGATATGGCCTGTCGGGCGACGCCTATCATATCACCGCCCCGGCCGAGGATGGCGATGGCGGCTATCGCGCCATGCAGAACGCGCTGCGCAGCGCCGGTATCGTGCCCGGACAGATCGACTATATCAACGCACATGGCACCAGCACCATGGCCGACACGATCGAGCTTGCCGCAGTCGAAAGGCTGATGGGTGATGCCGCCGGGGGCGCGGTGATGTCCTCGACCAAATCCAGCATCGGGCACCTGCTGGGGGCTGCGGGCGCGGTCGAGGCGATTTTCTGCGTGCTCGCGATCCGCGACCAGATTTGTCCGCCGACCATCAATCTGGACAATCCGGCGGTTCAGCCGAAACTGGATCTGGCTGCAAATGCCGCAGTGCGCCGCAAGGTGGATGTGGCCCTGTCAAACAGTTTCGGCTTTGGCGGCACCAATGCCAGCCTTGTGCTGAGGAAGGTGACGGACTGATGTGGCGTAACCTGGCCTCGAATTTCCTGACGCTTCTGGTCGTCCTGCTGATCGCGGCGGCCGCCGGGGTTGCCTGGGCGAAGCATGAATTCTCGGGGCCGGGGCCAAGTGCCGTGGCGCAATGCGTACAGGTCGCGCCGGGGGCCAGCCTGACCGCCGTCAGCACGCAACTGGCCGAACAGGGCGCGGTCTCGAACGCCTATATCTTTCGCGCCGGGGCCGATTACATGGACAAGTCGCGCGATCTGAAATTCGGCAGCTATCTGCTGCCTCCGCGCTCCAGCATGGCCGACATTGTCGGCACAATCACGGCGGGCGGACCCTCGACCTGCGGGACCGAGGTGACACTGCGCATTGGCGTGCGCGAGAACACCGTGCTGCTGCGCGACATCAATCCCGAAACCGGCGACTACGAGGAACTGGCCCGCTATGTTCCGGGCGTCGCCGAGGAACCCGCCGAAATCGTTACTGCGCAGGACAAGCCGGATGCACGGCTGCGCGTGGCCATGGCCGAAGGGGTGACAAGCTGGCAGGTGGTGCAGGGCCTGAAGGCGGCGGGCTTTTTGGACGGCGAAACCGGCGATGTGCCCGCCGAGGGCAGCCTCGCCCCCGACACATACGAGGTCCAGAAAGGCGCAGACCGTGCCGCGCTGCTGGCCGAGATGGGGCGGCGGCAGGCCGTAATCCTTGCGGCGGAATGGGAGGCGCGGCCCTTTGGCCTGCCCTATGACAGCGCCGAAGAAGCGCTGATCATGGCGTCCATCGTGGAAAAGGAAACCGGCGTTCCCGAAGAACGCCCGCAGGTCGCCAGCGTTTTTGTCAACCGGCTGGAACAAGGCATGCGGCTGGAAACCGACCCGACGGTGATCTATGGTGTCACGCGCGGTGAGGGTGTGCTGGATCGCGGGCTGCGACGGTCGGAACTGGCGACGCGAACGCCCTATAACACCTATCGCGTGGACGGGCTGCCCCCCACGCCTATCGCCAATCCGGGCCGGGCGGCGATCCACGCGGCGCTGAACCCCGACCAGACGGATTACCTGTTCTTCGTCGCGGATGGCACCGGCGGGCATGCCTTTGCGCGCACCCTCCAGGAACACCGCGCCAATGTCGCCCGCTGGCGCGAGATCGAGGCGCAGCGCGGAGAAGCGACCGACACGCCGGTGCAGGGCGGCGGCTGACCCGGCCATGATGGTGTAGCCTTGCGAAATCCGGGGCAAAGGCAGGGCCGGGGCTGCACAGGGCTTGGTACCGCCTGTATCCCGCTTCCGGGATCCGTTGGTTTTATGGCACTGTCGGATGATTTGCGTCCCGCGATGGCCGGGGGGGCTGTGCGCCCCCCGGACCCCCTGCAAAAGCCTGCGGCGAACTGTCGGCCTGTTGCTGTCCGTCGTTCGTTAGCCCCGGCCTTGCCATCCGCAGACTGACCGCGCGCGAAGCGCGCCTTGGGCCGGGCGGCAGCGACGGGGCGGGCTTTGCCCGCCCCGCCCCCCTTTTCCACCAACGCGAGGCTTGTGCGGCTGGTATTCCTGGATGGTCAATTGGCAACGCTGCTGGTTCATGCCCGCCATCATTGCCGTCATTGCCATCATTGCCGTCTCGCGCATGGACGAGGCGGAAATTTGCGCAGCATCATCGTAAAATCAAATGGTCATAGCCTGACAACATAATCAAAATAAAGTCGTCAGACTATATCAGGTGCCTTGCACGCTCAGGCATCGGCCATTGTCCAGCAGGCGATCAGGCCGCCGACCGCCGTGTCCCGGCGAATGCGAGCCTGTCTGTCAGGCCGGGGCAACGGTGCCAGCCTGATTCATGCAATGCATGCGTGGCGGCTTAAAAGTGTTTACTTGTATGGAAGTGTGCAGTATAGGCCCGAGTCAGGAGGAGCCGAACCATGTCAGTCCCGCATGCCCTTGATCTGACCGTTTCCACGGCACCGCAGGTCTATGAATACCTGCGCCGTGCCGTCCTGTGCGGGGCGCTGACGCCCGGCGACCGGTTAAGCGAGACGGGGATCGCAAGGCAGTTCGGGGTCAGTCGGCAACCCGTGCGCGAGGCGTTCATTCGCCTGACCGCCGACGGGCTGGCCGAGGTTCGCCCGCAGCGCGGCACCTATATCACCCGGATTTCAATCTCGGCCGTGCTGTCTGCGCGGTTGATCCGCGAGGCCGTGGAAAGCGATCTGGTCCGCATGCT
>NZ_JBKEBL010000069.1:0-66298 GCF_047973135.1 Paracoccus sp. (in: a-proteobacteria) | reverse complement strand
GCCGTGCCCTGCAACGCGTCCGAGGTGATGGTGCGGAAGAAATATCCGCCGGTCTTGCCCTCCTCGCCAAGCTGCGTCAGCGTCGGAGATGACGACGCGGGCGATACCTGCACCACCTTTGCCGGGGCCGTCACCGAGGTCAGGATCGGGATGCTGACCGACGAGATGATGCCGCCGATCACCACCGGAACCTTGCCGATATTCACAAGCTGGGTGGCCTGATCGACGGCGACATTGCCCTGACTCTGGCTGTCGCGCGTGTCGGTGACAATGTCGCAGCCCAGAACGCCGCCCGCCTGATTCAGGTCGCGAAAGGCCATGTCGGCGGCTTTGGCCCCGGCCTGACCATAGACGCCTGCGGGGCCGGTCAGCTCCATGACCATGCCCAGCTTGATCTCGCAGCCCGCGGCGGGGGCGGTCAGGGCGGCCAGCGCGGCCGAAACGAAGAATGCTGTTTTCATCGTGATAACTCCTGTCGGTAAAGCGCCCTTTGCGGGGCTGTTGGTCAAGGCTTTGGGTGCCTTACTTGTTGAGATTGTATTTCATGATCGCGCCATGCCGCCCGGTGCGGTCGCGTTCCAGCGTGTAGACATCGCCCGCCAGCGGCGCGGCATCGGCCAGCGCGGCATTGATGGCGGTCAGATCCGCAGGCGTCAGGGCGACGGAACCCACGCGCAGATTTGCCTCAAGATGCGAACGGTTGCGTGCGCCGACGATCACACCCGCCACCTGCGGGCGGGCCAGCACGGCGGCCGAGGCGATGGTGGCAATATCGCAATCATGCGCATCGGCGATCCCGCGCAGCGTGGACAGCAGCGACTGGAACAGATCCCAGCCGCCCAGATCCTGAATGATCAGGTGGTATTTCGTCAGCGAACGGTTCTCCATCTCGCCCTGCGGGTCGGGCTGGCCCAGCCAGCGATCTGACAGGAACCCGCCCGCGACCGTGCCATAACACAGGAAATGCATCCCGTGCCGTGCCGCCAGCGCCGTCATCCGATGTTCCGGTCGCCGGTCCAGCAGCGAATATTGCAACTGCATCGTCGCCAGCCCGATGCCGTGATCCAGCATCGCCCCGGCGCGGTCGCTGTCGAAATTCGTGCCGCCCAGCAAGGCGATGCGGCCCTCGGCCTGAAATTCCCTCAGCCAATGCGCCGCCTGCAACCAGTCGCCCTGCGCGTAATCCCACCAGTGGAACTGCACCAGATCCAGCCGTTCGACCCCCAGCCGCCTGCATGAACGGTCGATGGTTTCCTGCAACATGGACCGGGTCAGCCCGGCCAGCTTGTCCAGATCGGGCACGCATTTGGTGTGAACGCGGATGCGCGACAGGGCCTCTGCGCCGTCGCTGCGGGCATATTCGGCACGGAATGCGCCGATGATCTCTTCCACGCCGGTATAAATATCGGCGCAGTCAAAGGTGGTGATGCCCGCCTTGGCGGTGGCGATCAGATCGTCTATGGCACCGGCCTGATCAATGGCCCCATGCCCGCCTGCCAGTTGCCATCCGCCCCGGATAACGCGCGAGATGTCGTAGCCTTCGGCAAGGGCAAAGCGCTGCGGTTGTGGCATGTCAGTCATCTTTCGCAAGCGGCACGGCAGTGGTGTCGGAATGGTTGAAACGGCGTTTCCCGGTTCGGGTGATCCGCAGCCGGGTTGAACAGTTCGGGTCGGGGCAGGCGACCTCGGCATCGGTGCTCATCCAGTCGTTCGGGTGGGTCTGGCGTTGTTTCGCGGCCAGCAGCGGCAGGACCGAGGCCAGCGAATAGATCGAGAACCCCTGACCGGGCGGCAGATGCAGCATCTCGCCCCGCAATTCGAACCAGTCGCCGGGCTGCGCGCCGCAATAGATCGCGCCGCCCTCGGGCGCGATCACCTCGACCCGCAAGTCCCACAATTCGAAACTTTCATCAGCCATTCGGCACCTCGTTCAGTTCGGCCCGGATCAGGTCAAAGGACTGGGTGATGTCGGCATGCAGCGCCGCGATGGCGGCAACGGCATCGCCCGCCTCAAGCGCGCCGATCAGCGCCCAGTGATGGCGCATCGCCGTCAGCGACGGGTTCCGCCCGTAGATGATGGCAGAACTGCGCACATAGGGCCCGGATTGCATCCACAGGCTGCGCACGATGGGCAGCAGCACATCCGATGTCGCGGCGCGGTAGATGGTAAAGTGAAATTCGTGGTTCAAGACCGAGGTTTCGGTCGGCTGCGCCTCGCCCTGCCGCGCAAAGGCGGCTTCGCAGGCATGGGTCTGTTGCCTCAACAGCGCAAAGATGTCCGCGCCAAGATTGGGGATGGCGCGTCGCACCAGCTCTCCCTCGATCAGGCGGCGTGCGCGGGCCAGATCCTCAAGCCGGGGTGCGGTGATCAGCGGCACGCGGGTCGAACGGTTGGGCATCACTTCAAGCGCGCGTTCGGACACCAGCCGGGCCAGAGCCTCGCGCACGGGCATCACCGAAACCCCCAGCGTATTCGCAAGGGCCTGCATCCGCAGCACCTGTCCGGCGGCAAAAGCCCCGTGCATCAGCGATGTCGCCAGTTCCTCATAGACCCGCTGTTGCAACGAGGAACGGCCCACGCGGCCCAGTCCGGGCACAGTCGTCTGGGTTGTATCCGGGTCGCCCATCCGGCTTGCCCCCTTCGCCACAGGCCCATCACCCTTCTTTTTTGCTTGCGTCATGACATTCTGTCAATAATCTTTGATCAAAGATACAAATGCCCGCCAGGCCCACCCGACGGGGAGGTTGCGATGTCTGGAATGACCGAAACACCCGCGCTTGTCGCCCATGGCCTTTGCCGGAATTTTCAGGCGGTGAAGGCGGTCGAGGACATGTCGCTGGTTCTGAACCGCGGCGAACTGCTGGGCCTGATCGGGCCGAACGGGGCGGGCAAGACGACCATGTTCAACATGCTGGCCGGGTCGATGCGGCCAGATGCCGGGCGGATAAAGCTGGGCAGGCATGATGTCACCGCCGAAGGGGCCGAGCAGCGTCTGGCGCGCGGTCTGGGCCGCACCTTTCAGATTCCGCGCCCGTTTCCGCAGATGACAGTTCTGGAAAACGTGCTGTGCGGTGCGCGGCACCAGTCCGGAGAGCGGGTTCTGGGTGCCTTTTTCCGCCACGGCCAGTCCCGCAGGGACGAGGCGCGGGCCATCGTCAAGGCGCGGTATCTGATTGATTTCCTGCTGCTGTCGCATCTGATCGACCAGCCTGCCCGCGTGCTGTCGGGCGGGCAGCGCAAGTTGCTGGAACTGGCGCGTATCCTGATGGCCGATCCGCAGGTGATCTTGCTGGACGAACCCGCCGCCGGGGTGAACCCGTCGCTGCTGGAACAGATCATGGAACGGATCGCCATGCTGAACGACGAGGGGGTCTCGATCCTGCTGATCGAGCATAACATGGATATGGTTGCCCGGATGTGTTCGCGTGTCGTCGTGATGGCGTTGGGGCGCGAACTGGCGCAGGGCGCGCCCGACAGCGTGATCCGCGATCCGCAGGTCGTGCGCGCCTATCTGGGGGATGCGGCGTGACCGCGATGCTGCATATCCGCGATCTGAGCGCCGGGTATCAGCCGGATCTGCCGATCCTGAAGGGCGTGGATCTGACCGTCGGGCAGGGCGAATTCGTCGTGCTGCTGGGGCCGAACGGTGCGGGGAAATCCACGCTGGTCAAGACGGTGGCCGGGCTGGTTCCCGTGCATGGCGGCAGCGTCACCCTGCGCGGGGCGGATATTTCCGGCCTGCCCGCCCATCTGCGGCTGCGGCACGGGCTGGCCTTTGTGCCCCAGACCGAGAATATCTTTACCCGGATGACCATCCGCGAAAACCTGCAACTTGCCGCGCAGATCCTGCCCCGGTCGCGCCGGGCCGGACGGATCGCCGCGATGTTGGACCTGTTTCCCGATCTTGGCAATCGCCCCGATCTGCGTGCCGGGTCGCTGTCGGGCGGGCAGAGGCAGATGCTGGCGGTGGCGCGCGCGCTGATCGTGGACCCCGAATTGCTGATCCTCGACGAACCTTCCGCCGGGCTGTCCCCCTCGATGGTGGCCGAGGTTTTTGACAGGCTGCGCGCGATCAATGACAGCGGCATCACGATGCTGCTGGTCGAACAGAATGTCCGCGCCGGGCTGAAGATCGCCAGTCGCGGCGTGATTCTGGTCGAGGGCCGCGTCGCGCATGATGCCCCGTCACAGCGGCTGGCGGGCGATCCGGTCGTCGCCGATCTGTATCTGGGCGGCGCGCGGGCCGGGGTGGCGTCATGATCCTGCAACCGGTCATGGACGGGCTTGTCAATGGCGCGATCATCGGGCTGGGTGCGATCGGCGTCACGCTGGTCTATGCGATCCTGCGCTTTGCCAATTTCGCGCATGGCGAGATGCTAAGCTGGGGCGCATATCTGGCGCTGACGATCAGCGGCGCGCTTGTGGTGCTGTTGCCGGGCCTTGCCACGCCGGTCGGGCCGTTCTCGTTCGGCTGGTCGGTGCCGCTGGCCCTGCTGGGGGCGGTGCCGCTGACCGCAGGGCTGGCGCTGGCCGTTGACTGGCTGCTGTTCGGGCACCTGCGCCGGTCGGGCGCGGCGACGATCATTCTGGTCATGGCGTCCTTCGGTGCGGCGTTGGCGTTGCGCAACCTGCTGGAGTTCATCTTTACCTCCAGCCCTGCCTATTTCACCAATGCCTTGCAGATCTCGAAACAGATCCTGCCGGGGCTGCGCGCCACGCCTGATCAGATGCTGGTCGTCGCGCTGGCCGCCGTTCTGGTGGTACTGGTCCATCTGCTGCTGACCCGCACCGCCGCAGGCCGGTCCATGCGCGCGGTATCCGAGGATCCGCAACTGGCCGCGCTGGTCGGCATCGACACGCGCGCGGTGATCCGGCTGGTGTGGTGCCTTGGCGCGGGGCTGGCGGCCATTGGCGGGATCATGTCCGGCATCATCGTGCAGATCCGCCCGACCATGGGCCTTGACCTGCTGCTGCCGCTGTTCGCGGCGGCGATCCTTGGCGGCATCGGCTCGGTTCCCGGCGCGATGCTGGCCGGGCTGATCGTCGGGCTGGCCGAGGCGCTGACCGTGCAGTTCATCGGGGCCGAGTGGCGTGCCGCCGTGTCCTTTGTCATCCTTGTGGCGGTGTTGCTGCTGCGCCCGCAGGGCATCTTTGGAAAGGCCGGGGCATGATCGACCTGTTGTCTTACGGAGCGTTCTTTCTGACCATGGCGCTGACTTATGCGGTGATCTGCCTGGGGCTGAACCTGCAATGGGGGCAGGCCGGGCTGTTCAACGTGGGTATCGCGGGTTTCGTCGCGGTGGGGGCCTATGTCTCGGCGATCCTGACCACTCCGCCCATCGACGGGCGGCTTGGCGGCTTTGGCCTGCCGGTCCCGCTTGGCTGGCTGGGCGGAGGGCTGGGGGCCGGGCTGCTGTGTTTCCTGCTGGGCGCGCTGACGCTGCGGCTGCGGTCGGATTACCTGGCGATTGCGACCTTTGGCGCGGCGGTGGTGATCCAGCTTGCGCTGCTGAATGTCGAGGGGCTGACCGGCGGCCCTTTTGGCGTCAGCTTTATCCCCCGTCCGTTCGGGGCACTGGCCGGGAACGCCAACCTGTTTGCCGCCGCCAATCTGACGGTGATGATCGCCGTGGTTCTGCTGTGCTATCTGGTGCTGGAACGTCTGGTCCGCTCGCCCTGGGGGCGGGTGCTGAGGGCGCTGCGCGAGGATGAAGAGGCTGCCCGCGCCCTGGGCAAAAACCCCGTGACCTATCGCCTTCAGGCCTTTGCCATAGGCGGTTTTGTCATGGGGCTGGGCGGCGCGGCGCAGGGCCATTTCATCGGCTTCATCGCGCCCGACAATTACCTGCCGACCCTGACCTTTCAGGTCTGGACGATGCTGATCGTCGGAGGTTCGGGTAATATGCGCGGCGCGATTCTGGGCGCGGTGCTGGTCTGGGCGATCTGGGCGGTGTCGGGCAGCCTTGTCTCGTCGGTTTTTTCCGCTGGTCAGCAGGCCCGCGCGGCATCGCTGCAAATCGTCATGATCGGCGTCGCGCTGTGCGCTGTGCTGCTGTTGCGGCCGCGCGGCATTCTGGGCGAGGCCGACACGCTGCGCCGCGCCAGAGCCTCCATGAAAGGACATGTGACCAATGCCTGAGACCCCCCCAAGGATCCGGCTTGCGCCGGGGCTGGACATCCCGCGCCTGATATGCGGGCTGTGGCAGGTGGCCGATCTGGAAAAGGACGGGACGGCGCTGGATCCGGTGGATGCCGCCGACCGCCTTGCCGCCTATGCGGATGCCGGGTTCGATGGCTTCGACATGGCCGATCACTATGGCTCGGCCGAGATCATCACCGGCGAATTGCTGTCCCGTCCTGACCGCGGACATGTCCGCGCCTTCACCAAATGGTGCCCCGAGCCCGGCCCGATGACGCCCGATATTGTCCGCGCGGGGGTGCAGGACCGGCTGGACCGGCTGCGGGTGGACCGCGTGGACCTGCTGCAATTCCACTGGTGGAGCTTTGATGACCCGCGCTGGCTGGATGCGCTGCACGAAATGGAAAAGCTGCGCGGGCAGGGGCTGATCGGTGCCATTGGGCTGACCAATTTCGACGCCGCCCATCTGGATCTGGCGCTGGCCGAGGGGATAGGCATCGTGTCGAATCAGGTCAGCTTTTCGCTGGTCGATCGCCGCGCCGCCGGGGCGCTGACGGCGTTGTGCATGGCGACCGGGGTGCGGCTGCTGGCCTATGGCACGCTTTGCGGTGGGTTCCTGTCCGAACGCTGGCTGAACAGGCCCGAGCCGACCGGCATCCCCGACTGGAGCCGCCTGAAATACAAGCGGTTCATCGACGCGGCGGGGGGCTGGCGGGTGTTTCAGGAATTGCTGGCCGCCGCCCATGGCATTGCGCGGAAACATGGCGTGTCGCTGTCCAATGTCGCAAGCCGATGGGTGCTGGACACGCCCTCGGTCGCCGCCACGATCATCGGCGCGCGCATCACCGAGGCCGAACACCGCGCCGACAACCTGAACGTCTTTTCCTTCGCGCTGGATGATGCTGACCGCGCCGCGCTGGATGCTGTTTTCGCGCGGATGACCCCGGTTCCGGGCGATTGCGGCGATGAATATCGCAAACCGCCTTTCCTGACCGCGTCGGGCGACCTGTCGCATCACCTGTCGGCGATCAGGCCGCAGCACGATGCCATCCCCGATGCCGCGCTGCCGGATCGCGCGCGGGTCTTTTCCGGTTCGAAATGGGAACCGGTGGCGGGTTATTGCCGCGCCGTCCGGGTCGGCAAGCGGATCCTTGTCTCGGGAACCACGGCGACCCATGGCGCTGACCATGCCGTTGCACCGGACAATGCCGGGGCGCAGGCGACGTTCATTCTGGACAAGATCGCGGCGGCGCTGCGGGCCCATGGCGCAGGCCCCGAACATGTCGTCCGCACCCGCATCTACCTGACCGATGTCAGCGATTGCGAGGCCGTGTCGCGCGCGCATGGCCGGGTGTTCGGGGCGACCTGCCCGGCGAACACGCTGGTTCAGGTCGCGGCGCTGATCGGCCCCTATCGCGTCGAGATCGAGGCCGAGGCCGTGCTGCCATAGCCGCCGCGCGGCCCGAGGCGGTCAGGGTACGATGTTCAGAACCCGCCTGTCGCCGCGCAAGCCCCAGTCGCGCGGATCGAGGCATCGGCCTTCGGCCTTGACCACGCCATCGGGGTGGAACACCACCTCGCCATAATCGGCGTCATCCACCCGGATCGTGCCATCCACATCAAGAACCGCATCCAGCCTGTGCCGCGCCGCAAAGCCGGGCAGATCGTCGGCATGGCCCAGCCGCAGCAGCCACAGCCCGTCACGGCCCGCAAGCCGGATCTCGTGATCCGCCGAGCCGCCCTGCCGGATCAGCCCCAGCCCGCCCGAGGCCGACAGAACCAACGCGCCATTGCCCGACAGCGCGGCGGCACGGTGGCCGCTGACCTGCCATTCGTCGAAAACCGGCGTTGGAAACCACGCATGGGTGAAATCGGGTTGGGCCGGGTCTCCGTCGAATTTGACCAGCGCCAGATCGCGATATTGCTGCACGCGCGGGATACTGGCCGAGCCGCCCCAGAACGAGGGTCGGCCAAAGCCCGACTGGATCAGCTCGCCGGGGTGATTGATGAACACCTGCGCCAGCGGATCGCGCCCGATCCGGGCCTGTATCAGCGTTTCCTGATAGCCCCATTCGCCCCAGCGATACAGCGCCGCCGAGCCCATGGCCGTCTCGGCGGTCTTGTAATGGTACAGCCGCGCAAAGCCGCCCTGCCCCTGCCAGAACATCCATTCCTGCGCCGTCGCAGGGTCGTTCCAGCAGGCGATGTCCGCCAGGTCGGGTAAATCCAGCCGGTGATCGCGCAGGCACAGCGCCAGTTGCGTCAGGCAGTTCACATGTGTCCCGAAACTGCCGGTGCCCCACAGCAGCCGCGCCATCCCGGTCAGTTCCTGCGTGTCGGCGGCGCAAAGCGAATGCTCATAGCTGCGGCCCTGCGCGCCGGTGATCACACCGTGATGGGCGGAATTGGCGATCACCGTGATCAGCCGCGCGATGGCCTTGCCCGCCCGGTTGCGGATGTCGTCATCGGGGGCCAGCGCGAACAGCGCCAGTAAGCCCTTGAGGTCAATCGGGAAATATGTGGCCGAGTTGAATTCGGCCATCTCGGCGGCCTCGAAGTGATCGAACCAGCCCATCAGCCGGTCATGGCCGGTCCGCGACTGGTCCCTCCCCGTGCGCCCCGAGCGGCGGAACCGCGCATCCGGCAGAAGATGACCGGCCAGATAGGCCGAACTGTGAAACAGCAGCGCATGGTTTTCCGAGAAATACCACTGCACGTCATTGCCCGGCTCGTCCATCCAGTAGCGGAAATTCAGGATCGCCGCGTCGATCCGCGCGACCAGAGGCGCGGGCAGGCGGTCGGCATGGGCCATTCGGATCCACAGCAGCGGCACCAGCGCGAAATCGGCGCAGTCAAAGCAATCCTCGATCCCCGACAATGCGTGCAGGATGATCGCCTGCGCCCGCGCCAGCCCCGCCTCGTCACCAATTGCGGCGCAGGCCAGCGCTGTCTCGGTGTCTGCTTCCGCGTGCCGGGCGATCCATGTCAGGGTCTCGGCGATGCGGTCGGGCAAGGCCGAGGGTGCCGGACCGATCTTGTCGCGCCAGCTTGCTTCGGCCCCCAGACGTGCCTCGACGGTCAGATCGCCGCCGGTGAAGGCAAAGTCGAAATAGCGGTAATCTGCGGGCAGATCGTCTGAATGCGCGATCCGCAGCCGGTCCTGCCCCTTCGCGATCAGGAACGGCAACTCCACATGGCCGTGAGACATGAAATGCCCCGCGATCCGCACCACGCCAGAGACGTCGCAGGGAAACGGGACCGGCAGGATCAGCGCAATCTCGTGGTTGTCATAGCTTTTGGCGTCAAGATGCAGCGCCGCGACCGTATCGCGAAACCGGTCGGTCAGGCTGGCATCGCCCGGAAAGCTGTGCCCGGCGCGCGCCTCTGGTCCTGACAGCCAGATCAGCGCCAGCCGGATCGCCGCGTCGCGTTCGCACAGATCCTCGAACCAGATCGCGATCTCGTTCGGGCCGGCGCGCAGATCGGCGTCAAACTCGGCCCAGTCCATCGCATTGCGTGTGGCGGGTGAAAGCCAGCCCGCAACCTGCCCGTTCACATGCGCCATGGCCGCCCCGCAAATTCCCAGCCGCAGCCGTGCCCGCCCCGCCGTCTTGGCGTGGATTACCGTGCGCGCCCAACCGTTCACCCGCGTCGGGCGGAACCAGAAGCCGGACAGATCCAGAAACGGTGCGCCGGTCGGCAGGACATTCCGCGCCCCGGCCCAGTCGGGGGGCGGCGGGTGCGGTGGCCGGATGCCCCGCACCCTGGCGATATAGTCGGTACGGCAGGGATAGGTATGGGGGATCCAGTTCCTGTCCTTTGTCAGGAAAAAGGTCGAATCCATCTGGCCCTGCATGGGCGCGTCGGCCACGTCAAAGCGCGCCCCGGTCAGCGCCGTGACCTGCCACCAGTCAAGGGCATCGCCCGTATTCAGGTTCATCAGCGCAGCTCCGCGATGGCGACGGGGGCGACGTCGTTATAGGCCTGATTTTCGCCGGTCATCCCCCAGACAAAGGCATAGGGGCCGGTGCCCGCGCCCATATGGATAGACCACGCGGGCGACAGAACCACATCGCCATCGGCCACGACCAGATGGCGGGTATTCTCGGGGCGGCCCATGAAGTGCATCACCCGGTCGCCCTGATCCAGATCGAAATAGCAATAGGCCTCCATCCTGCGTTCGTGCAGATGCGGCGGCATGGTGTTCCAGACCGAACCGGCAGCCGGATCGGTAATGCCCATCAGCAGCAGGCAAGAGGGCGCGACCTCGGGGTGAATATACATCGCCAATGAACGCCTGTTCGAACGCGCGGCCTCGCCCAGATCCAGTATCCTGGCCTCGGCGCGGGTGATCAGCCGGTGCGGAATATCCGCCCCTGCCGGGACCGAGTTCATATAGAATCGCGCCGGCGCATCGGCCCGGTCGCTACCCAGAACCACCCGCCGCGCGCCGCGCCCGATATACAGCACATCACGGCTGGCCAGCGCGAAACGCTGGCCGTCAAGCTCGATCCAGCCCGCCGCGCCCAGATTGGCGACGCCCATTTCGCGCGCATCAAGGAAAAACGGTGTGCCGACCCCGGCACCGTCGCCAAATTCAAGCGGCTGACCGGCAGGCACCGCGCCGCCGACGATCATCCGGTCGAAATGCGTATAGGCAAAGCGGATCTGACCGCGCTGAAGCAGCCCCTCGACCATGAAATTTGCGCGCAGATCGGCGGTGATCATCCGGTCTATCTGATCGGGTCCGACCCCGTAACGTTGCTGCATCGGCATGATTTCTCCTCTGTCGTGGCAAAGCTGATCATGAAAACCGATCACATCAGGAAATCACTTGTGCAATATGTAATTAAATTTCATAACTGACCGCAAAACCGGAGAAGCGCATGGCACAAAACGGACGCACGCGGATCAGCGATATTGCCTCGCGGCTGGGGGTGTCCACGGCCACGGTGTCGCGCGCGCTCAGCGGCAAGAGCTATGTCCGCGACGGGCTGGCCTCGCAGATCCGCGCCGCTGCGGTCGAAATGAACTATGCCCTGCCGGGGGGCGTCACCGGGCAGCGGGTGCTGCTGGTGTCGTCACAAGAGGCGATGATCGACTTTCAGCGCAGCCAGTTCACCATGCATGTGCTGGCCGGGGTGCAGGAACGCGCCGATGCGCAGGATATCCGCGTCGAAGCCTTCACCTATCGCAACAGCGCCGACCTTCTGGCCCTGCACGAGGCGGCGGCTGCGCCGGATGTGATCGGCGTGCTGCTGGTGACGGTGGATGATGCGGTGCTGCGGGCGGCATGCGATCTGCCTTGCCCGGCGGTGATCGTGAATGGCGACGACCCGCAGATGCAGCTTAGTTCCGTGACGCCTTGCAACCGCTCGGCTGCGGCGCTGGCGACGCGGCATCTGATGGGGTTGGGACATCGGCGCATTGCCTTTCTGAACCGCCCCGGCAGGCGCACCATCCTGCGCCGGTTCGAGGGCTGGAGGGACGCGCTGGCCGATGCCTTTGATCCCGCGCTGGCCATCGAAGTGGATGACTGGACCGCCGAGGCCGCGCAGCGCAGTGTGACCGGGGCGCTGCAAGGCAGGCTGGATTTCACTGCCATTGTCGCGGCGGGCGACATTCTGGCCGCCGGAGCCATTGCAGCGCTGCAATGTTGCGGCAGGCACGTGCCGGGCGACGTCTCGGTTCTGGGGATCGACGGTCTGCCTCAGGGGCAATACCTGTCGCCCGCGCTTAGCACGATCAGCATTCCCATGCATGCCGTGGGTGCGCTGTCGCTGGAACTGCTGTGCGAGACATTGCGCCTGCGCCGGGCCGGGGTGCCGCTGCCCGCGCGGCGGATCGAACTGGCCTGCGAATTGATCCAGCGCGCCAGTTGCGGCACCGCATGCGACCCGGCTCCCTTACATCAGGCCGAACAACCGGGGCAGGCCGGTTGACAGGAAGGGCACGTAAGTGACCAGCATCAGCGCGGCGACCAGCGCCGCCAGAAAGGGCAGCAGCGGTTTTGCCACCTGCTCGATGCGCAGATCGGCCACCGCGCAGCCCACGAACAGCACACTGCCCACCGGCGGCGTCATTGATCCCACCCCCAGATTAAAGATCATCATGATGCCCAGTTGCACCGGATCCATGCCGACCTCGCGCGCGATGGGCAGGAAGATCGGCGTAAAGATCAGCACTGCCGGGGTCAGGTCCATGAAGAACCCGATCACCAGCAGACAGATATTCATGATCAGCAACACCACGAAAGGGTTGTCAAAGCCAAGGATCGCCTCGGCGATCACGTCGGGAATCGCGGCGATGGTCATTACATAGGACATGATTCCCGATGTTGCTATCAGGAACAGGATTGCGCAGGTCATCACCGCCGAAGAACACAGCACCTCGAAATATTCTCGCCAGGTGGCCAGCCGATAGATCAGCGACAGCACAAAGCTGTACAGAACGGCGACAGCCGCGCCTTCGGTCGCGGTAAAGGCACCGATAACGATACCGCCGATCACCACGATCACCATCATCAGCGCGGGCAATGCCGCGATCACGATGCGCAGCGCCTCGGCGCGGTCTGGTCGCCCCTCGCTGTGATAACCGCGTCTGTGCGCGATCAGGCCTGCCACCAGCATCACCGCCAGCCCCATCAGGATGCCGGGAAGATAGCCGCCGACGAACAGCGCCGAAATCGACGTTCCCCCGGCGACCAGCGAAAACAGGATCAGCGGCCCGCTTGGCGGGATCAGAATCCCGGTCGGGGCCGAGGCGATATTGACCGCTGCGGAAAAGGCCGGGTCATAGTTTTCCTTTTTCTGCAACGGCCCCATCGTGCCGCCCACCGCCGCCGCCGCTGCGATGGCGGAACCCGAGATGGAACCGAACAGCATGTTGGCAATGATATTCGTATGCGCCAGCGCCCCTGGCAGCCGCCCCCCCAGCAGCTTGGCCAGATTGATCAGCCGGATCGCAATCCCGCCCTTGTTCATGATGTTTCCGGCAAGGATGAAAAAGGGGATGGCCAGCAGGGTAAAGCTGTCGATCCCGGCAAACATCTTTTGCGCGGCGACGAAATAGATGACATCGGGCGGCATATAGGCCAGCCCCACGATGATCGACGACACGCCGATCGCCACGGAAATCGGCGTTCCCAGCGTCAGCAGCCCAAAAAACACCGCAAACAGCACCAGCGCGGCAAAGGCCGGTTCCATCATCAGATCCAGAAAGGTGGCCATCTACTGCGTCTCCTGCGGGTCGGCGGGGGTTTCCCGGTGGCCGGTGATCTGGCCAAGAACCTCGATCCCGACCAGAAAGACGATCAGCACAGCCGACAGGGGCAGCACCAGATAGATCAGGCCGATAGGCAGTTGCATGATCGGCGAAAGCTGCGCCATGGCCGAGCCGCTGGCCTTGAGGCCGCCCAGAAACATCGTGATCACCGCAAAGGCGATGGTTACAAACCCGTTGAAAACCATCAGGATTTTCCGCCCCCGTGGTCCGGCGCGATGGGGCACCAGCTCAAGCGCAAGGTGCTTGCGCGTGCCAAAGCAATAGGCGGTGCCCAGCAGTGCCATCCAGATCATCGTAAAGCGCAGCGTTTCCTCGGTGAACAGCGCCGGGGTGGCCAGTACATAGCGTGTAAACACCTGCCACAGCATCAGTGCGACCATGACCGCAAGGGTCACGCCCATCAGCACAAGCAGGGTCCGCTCGACCACGGATTTGATGCGGAACAGCACGATGATCCCTCCATGATCACGGGTATGTCGAAGATTGGCCCGTCTCTCCTGCCGGGTCAGATGGCGAAATCATGCATATGTGAAAATTTTGGACAATATGTAAGATTTTTCCATATCTGGCCAAGCCTGATCGGTGACGCTGTGGGCAATCGGCGCCATTGGCCATGCGAGATATGAAAAATATTTACATATAGAGAAAAATATTCACATCCGTCATCTTTTGCCGCGTTACGCCGGGCAGCTCCGGGCTGCCGGGTCGGCGCCCTGTCCCGGCCATATCAGGAGGAGTTTGCATGAACATTCGTCACACCGCCCTTGCGCTGGTTTCGGCGCTGGCACTGATGGCCGGCACCGCCGAAGCGCGGGTCAACCTGAAACTTGCCAACGCCCTGTCAGACGACCACCCCACCAGCATCGCGTTGCAGAAATTTGCTGATGAGGTTGAGGAAAAGACCGGCGGCGAGGTCAAGATCCGGCTGTTCCTGAACGGCGTTCTGGGATCAGAGCGCGAGGTGCTGGAACAGTTGCAGAATGGTGCGGTCGATATTACCCGCGTCAGTGCGGCGAATCTGGAAAACTTCAACCCGATCTATCGGGCCTTCAACCTGCCCTATATCTTCAACGATGAGGATCATTTCTATCAGGTGATGACCGGACCCATCGCCGAAGAGGTCTATCAGGCCACCGCCAGCAGCGGCTTTACCGGACTGACCTTTTTCGACAGCGGCGCGCGGTCCTTTTATACCAAATCCAAGGCGATCAATACGCCCGATGATCTGGTCGGGCAAAAGATCCGGGTGATCAACTCGAACGTGTCGATCCGCATGGTCGAACTGATGGGGGGCACGCCAACGCCGCTGCCCTATGGCGAGATTTACACGGCATTGCAGCAGGGCGTGATCGACGGGGCCGAAAACAACCCCACCGCGCTGACCATCGGCCGCCATGGCGAGGTCGCCAGATTCTATTCGCAGGACGAACACCAGCGCATCCCGGATTTCCTTGTCATCTCGAACGCGGCCAGCGACAAGCTGAGCGACGAACAGAAGGCCGTCGTCAAGGAGGCCGCCGTCAACGCCACGCTGGCCTTTCGCGATCTGTGGAACACCGCCATGGCCGATGCCGTGACCGAGGCCGAGGCCGAAGGCGTGACCTTCAGCAAGCCCGACATCGCACCGTTCCGTGCCAAGGTCGCCCCGCTGGTCGAAGAGTTTCGCGCCGATCCGCAGGTTGGCCCGCTGCTGAACCGGATCATCGAAAGCCAGTAAACCATTCGGCCCCGCCGCCTGCTGCGGGGCCGGATATTTTCAAGTGGAATCCCATCACCATGACTTTCCCCGCCTCCCGCGCCCGGCTGGATGACATAATCGCGAAGCTGGTTCACGGCTTGCGCGCGCTGCGTCACGAAGGCCAGTTCGACGAGCCGAATCTGGACGGTACAGCCGGCGATTACATCAGTTTTGACTCGTGGGAATGGCCGCAGGGGGTCGGGCTGTACGGCCTTGCCCGGTTGTGGCAGCAAACCGGCGACGAGGCGCTGCGGCACCTGCTGGAAAGCTGGTATGCCCGGCATCTGGACAAGGGTCTGCCGCCGCAGAATGTCAACACCACGGCGCCGATGCTGGCGCTGTCGCTGCTGTGGCGCGAAACCCGCGATCCGCGATGGGACGGGGCGCTGTGTGACTGGGCCGATGGCGTCATGACCGCCATGCCGCGAACGGCCTCGGGCGGGTTTCAGCACGACGTGTCCGACAAGATCAACACAGGCGAGCTGTGGGACGATACGCTGTTCATGACCGCGCTGTTCCTGGCCGCCTATGGCGACGCCGCCGGGCGGCCCGAGCTTGTCGAAGAGGCCGCGTATCAGTTCCTGATCCACACTCATTACCTGTGTGAACATGAAACCGGGCTGTGGTTCCATGGCTGGACTTTCGATGGCAACCACAACTTTGCCCGTGCCCGTTGGGCGCGCGGTAATTCATGGATCTCGGCGGGCATTCTGGACCTGCTGGAGATGGCGCCTCTGGCGGCCTCGACGCGGAAATACCTGACCTGGGTTGTCACCACCCAGTTAGAGGCGCTGCTGGATCTTCAGGCCGACAGCGGCGCGTGGCACACGCTGGTGGACGATCCCGGTTCTTACCCCGAAATCTCGGCCACTGCCGCGATCGGTTATGCCCTGTTGAAGGGGCACAGGCTGGGTCATGGCGGTCCGCGCTGGAAAACCGGGGGCCAGCGCGCGCTGAAGGCTGTGCTGGACCATATCGGCGATGACGGGACGGTGGCGCAGGTGTCCTATGGCACGCGCATGGGTCACGATCTGCAATTCTATCGCGACATTCCCATTCAGCCGACCGGCTATGGTCAGTCGATGGCACTGCTGTGCCTGGTCGAGGCCCTGAACCACACCGGTTAGCGGCAGGGTCAGTGCGGATGCTTGGCCTGTGCGGGTGGCGGCATGGTGCGGCGATGCGTGTTTCGCGCCTCGATCCGCAGGATTTGCTCTGTCGTGTAACCCACGCCCGAGCCGTCCGGCATCAGCAGGCCGCGCAATTGCAGGTCGAAATAGCGCAGGCAGCAGACCCGCAGAAATGACGTGAAATTGCCGATGTCATGCCCTTCATCCAGGGATTCGTTGTAAAGCTGATGTAAAAGCTGCGGCACGTTCAGGTCATCGCGGGCGGCGATTTCCTCTAGCACCGCCCAGAACATCGTTTCCAGCCTGACACTTGTAACCATCCCGTCCATCCGGATAGAGCGGGTCTGACTTTTCCAAAGCTGCGGGTCGGCACCGATAAATAACTGACACATGTACTCCTCCTTCTCGCGTGGCGTTCCGGTGGCATGCGGGCGGCACGCCACCACGGACGGGCGCGCAGCAATGCCGCGCGCCCGCCCTGTCAGGCATGATCGTTCTCAGATATTACCCGCATTCATCTGGGATGCCAGAAATTCCGCCTGCCGCAGGGCCAGCGCAACGATGGTCAGGGTCGGGTTTTCGGCCGCCCCGGTCGTGAACTGTGACCCGTCAGAAACGAAAAGATTGGCGATGTCATGGCTTTGGCCGTTCTTGTTGACCACCCCGTCACGCGGATTTTCCGACATGCGATTGGTGCCCAGATTGTGGGTCGAGGGATAGGGCGGCGTCGGCAGGATGCGGGTCGCGCCCACCGCATCATAGATTGCCCGGCCGCGATCATAGGCATAATCGCGCATCGCCCGGTCATTCGGGTGATCGTCGTAATGCACATTCGCCGCAGGCAGGCCGTGCTGATCCAGCAGCTCGGTGTTCAGTGTGATGCGATTGGTTTCCTGCGGCATGTCCTCGCCTACGATCCACATTCCGGCCATGTTTTCATAGCTGTCAATCGCGGTGGTGAATTCGCGCCCCCATGAACCGGGGTCAAGGAAGGCCGCCGCGAAGGGAATCCCGACGGAAACCGTTTCAAGTTCGAACCCTCCGACAAAGCCCCGTGACGGATCGTGCCGCGATTCGTCCTGGATGATCCCGGCCATGGTGGTGCCGCGCCACATCCGCACCGGCTTGTCAAAGATGCCATAGACCGAGCCGGTAGTGTGGCGCATATAGTTGCGCCCGACCTGACCCGAGCTGTTGGCAAGCCCGTCCGGGAACATCGACGAAGCCGAGTTCAGCAGCAGGCGCGGGCTTTCGATCGAGTTGCCCGCCACGCAGACCACCCGCGCGGCCTGCATCTGCAAATTTCCGTCGGCATCGAAATACTCGACGCCCGTGACCTTGCCGGTATCGTCATGCAGGATGCGCGCCGCATGGGATTGGGGGCGCACCTCCAGATTGCCGGTCGCTTCGCCCTGTTCGATATCGGTATAGGCCGAGGACCATTTCGCGCCCCATTTGCAGCCCTGAAAACAGAACCCCGTCTGCTGGCACATCGGCCGGTCCAGACCCTCGGTCGAGTTGATCGCCATCCGCCCGGTATGAACCTCGGTATAACCCAGGGCCTTGGCCCCGGCCTCAAGGATCTTGTAGTTGTTGTTCCCCGGCAGCCCCGGCAGGCCGTTTGTCCGGGTGACGTTCAGCTTTTTCTCGGCCTTGTCGTACCACGGTGCCATTTCGGCGCTGTCGATCGGCCAGTCCAGAAGATTGGCGCCCCGGATATTTCCATAGGTCGTCGCCGTCTTCCATTCGTGATCCTGAAACCGCAGGCTTGCGCCCGCCCAGTGCACGGTCGAGCCGCCGACGGCCTTGACGATCCAGGTCGGCAGGCCCGGAAAATCCCGTGCCACGCGCCAGTCGCCGCTGGTGCTGCGCGCGTCGGTCCAGGCAAGCTGGCCGAAGCTGTCCCATTCGTCATTGATATAATCCTCGGGCAGGTAACGTCCGCCCGCCTCAAGCGCGACCACGCTGATGCCGCGCTGTGCAAGTTCGTTGGCAAGAACGCCACCGCCCGCGCCGGTGCCGACGATGACGACCACGCTGTCGTCGCCCAGATCAAAAGGTGCAGCCATGGTTCCTCTCCTTCAAAGCCAGTTGATGTCGTCGAAACCGCGGGCGAGATAACCGCCGTGGCTGAAGCTTTCGCCCTCATAGCCGAAGGCGGGCCAGATCGCTTTCTGGTTATACAGGCTGGTGACAAGCCCGCCCCGGATCTGCTGAAAGAACGCGCCGTCCTCGATGGCGCGCAGCAGATCGACCCGGTCGCGTTCCCAGCCAACCGCAAGATAGCGCCCGTAACCGCGCCCCTGTGCGACGGCATCCAGCCCGGCGATCCCGGCCTCGATGCCCGGCGCGGCCTCGGCGGTGTCATAGCCCTTGACGGCGATCACATAATATTCGTCGGCAACGCGGTCATGCGGATAGATGTCGCGCGCCATCTGCACCAGCGTGGCAAAGCTTTCCGCGCTGATATGCTGGGTTTCGGCGGCCCAGGCCGCATCGGGGGCGGCGATAAAGCCCGCTCCGATCACAAAACTGGTCCCGACCGCGCTGGCATGTGACAAAAGCTGGCGTCGGGTAAGGCCCCGGTGGCTGACATTCTGTTTCATTGTTATCCTCCCTTGAAATACGGAGGCGGGTTCCCTGGCCCCGCCATTTCGGTCATTTGTACCGGCCGCGTCTCTCCAGCACCTCGATCTGGTATCCATCGGGATCCGCGACAAAGAAAAACCGGCCGACGAATTTTCCGTCAGGCGCAAATTCGACCAGCTTGCGCGGTGCAAGGCCCTCGGCCTCGAAGCGCGCATGCTCGGCGTCAAGATCAGCGACCGACACGGCCAGATGCCCGTATCCGTCGCCCAGATCATAGGGCTTCGTCCGGCCCTTGTTCACCGTCAGTTCGACCTCGAACCCGGTTTCCGGGTTGCTGAGATAGATCAGGGTGAAGTCGCTGAAGTCGAGACGTTCCGCAACGTTCAGCCCGAATGCCTGCCGATAGAATGCAAGCGAGCGCTTTTCGTCCAGAACCCGCAACATCATGTGAATGGCCTTGCCCATGATTTCCTCTGGCTTTCAAAAGGTTACAGGTACTATAGCCAGCAATCGGCGGCAGCGGGTATTAAAGGCTTACTACATCACGGCTTTGTCGGACCGCAGGCTGGCTTATCGTTTTAGAACAATGCCCTGAACTGTCGGCATGACGAAGGGGCATGATCTGTACCGGCGATCCGGATCGGAGGGGCGGCGCAGACATCGCCCTTGCGGGGGCGGGGCCAGCATGTAACCTGTCGCCCATATCACCGAAAGGAACGCCCATGTCCCCGGAATTTGCCCCCGCATCGGATCACGCCCTGCCGCTTTGGCTGATCGAAAAAGGGGGCGAGAGCCCGGTCGAGGCGGGCGATTGGCCCAAGGCTTGCGGTTTTACCGGCAGGACGGGCGAAATCTGCCTGCTGCCGGGCGCGGATGGCAAGGTGGCCGGGGCGCTGTTCGGGCTGGGCGATCCGGGCAAGGCTGCGCGAGAGCGGTTCACTCTGGCCCGCGCGGGTGCCCTGCCCAAGGGAGACTGGTATCTTGCGAACCGGCCTGCGGGTGTGGACCCGGACGAGGCCGCACTTGGCTGGCTGCTGGGGCAGTATCGCTTCACCCGATACAAGGGCGGCCCGGCTGGCGAGGCGCCGCGTCTGGTCTGCCCCGAGGGTGTGGATGCCGCGCGTCTGTTGGCCATCGCGGCTGGCGAGTTTCTGACCCGCGACCTGATCAACACCCCTGCGGGCGATATGGGTCCGGCGCAGCTTGAACAGGCGGCGCGCGATCTCGCCGGGGAAATCGGCGCGCGGATCGAGGTCACGACGGGCACCGCGCTGCTGGAATCGAACCTGCCGATGGTCCATGCGGTCGGGCGTGCCGCCGAACAGGCCCCCCGGCTGATCGACATCCGGCTGGGCGATACCGGGCCGATGCTGACGCTGGTTGGCAAGGGCGTGTGTTTCGACACTGGCGGGCTGGACATCAAGCCTGCCTCGTCCATGGCCTTGATGAAAAAGGACATGGGCGGCGCGGCGACGGTGCTGGGCCTGCTGAAGATGCTGGCCGGTACCGGCGCGACGCCGGGGCTGCGGCTGCGCGTGCTGATCCCGGCGGTGGAAAACAGTATTGCGGGTAACGCCTTTCGCCCCGGCGACGTGCTGACCAGCCGCAAGGGCCTGACCGTCGAGGTGAACAACACCGATGCCGAGGGGCGGCTGGTGCTGGCCGACGCGCTGGCCCTCGGGGCTGAGGAAAGCCCCGATCTGATGGTTTCTTTCGCGACGCTGACGGGGGCGGCGCGGGTGGCGCTGGGGCCGGATATTCCGCCCTTCTATTGCGATGACGACGCCACCGCGCGGGCCTTGCAGGACAGCGCGATGGCCGTCGCGGACCCGCTGTGGCGCATGCCGTTCTGGGCACCCTATGACACGATGATCGAGCCGCAGATTGCCGATCTGGACAATGCCCCCTCGGGCGGGATGGCCGGGTCGATCACCGCCGCCCTGTTCCTGCGCCGCTTTGCCGAAGGGGCGGGGCGCTATGTTCATCTGGACATTTACGGCTGGCAGCCCTCGGCGGCGCCGGGGCGGCCCAAGGGCGGCGTCGGGCAGGGCGCGCGCGCGCTGCTGGCGGCGCTGCCGGACCTGCTGGCGTGACCTTTGACCGGCGGCTGACGCCCGCGACCGACCGCGTGGCGCTGGACAGTCTGCGTGGCGTGCTGGACCGGCCCGCCTGGACGCCGGGCCAGCCCGCGCGGCTGACCGTTCCGCTGGCCGATCTGCTGGACGCGCCGGGAGGGCGCCGTGACCGGCAGGTGATTTTCGGCGCCGACCTGACGGTGATCGAGGAACGTGGCGACCGGGTCTTTGTGCAGGCGGCGCTGGATGGCTATTGCGGCTGGCTGAGGGCCGAGGCGCTGACCCGCGAGCTGCCGCCGATCACCCATCGCGTTACCGCGCCCGCCACGCATCTTTACCCTGCGCCCGATATGAAACAGCCTGAAATCCTTGGGCTTTCCATTGGCGCGCGACTGTCGGTTTCGGGGATCGAGGGCCGCTTTGCACGCCTTGCCACGGGCGGCTTTGTCCCCGTTCAGCATATCGGCGATCAGCCCGTCACCGATCCGGTCACTGTGGCCGAAAACCTGCTGGGCACGCCCTATCTGTGGGGCGGAAACAGCCGTGCGGGCATTGATTGCTCGGGGCTGGCGCAGATTGCGCTGACCGAATGCGGCATCCCCTGCCCCGGCGACAGCGACCTGCAACGGGACGCCTTTCCCCGCGCTGCGGACATCGCGCGCGGGGATCTGCTGTTCTGGCCGGGACATGTGGCGCTGGCGGCCTCGGGCGATCTGATGATCCACGCGACAGCCTGGAAAATGGCGGTGATATGGGAACCCATCGCCGATGCCATGGCCCGGATCGAGGCGGCGGATGGGGGGTCATTCCTTGGCGCGCGGCGACCGGTCAGGTAAGCGGCGTCGAAGATGCCCATTCGCGGAACGCCCCCCCCACGCGGGACGAAGCGGTCATTCCGTCCGATGACCCGGCCCGGTGGCGGGAGCGGATGGAAAGTCGGCAGCGGGTATGGGGCAATCCTCGGGTGTCGCCCATCTGCCCGTCAAGCGCGCCTTTGGCCCGTCATGGTTCACCCCCGGCCAGAAACCGGTTGATCCAGTCGCAGATCGCAGCAAAGCTTTCGCCTGCGCGCTTGCTGCCATGCCGGGCGCGCAGATAGCCGTGGACAAGCTGCGCTTCGTTGCGCCAGTCGGCGCGGATGCCGACAGCTCGCAGTTTTTCCTGATAGGCGGGGCCATCGTCGCGGATCGGGTCCACATCGGCGGTGACGATCAGGGCAGGGGGCAGGCCCTCGAAGCTGCTGGCGCGCAGCGGCGAGGCCTCGGGGTTGTTGCGCCGCAGGTCGGGATTGCCTCCGGTGATCAGGTCGGCATAGCTTTTCAGATCCTGGGTTCGCAGCAGCGGTGCCTCGGCGTTGTCGGTATAGGATGGCGCGGTCATGTCGCCGCCGAGGCCCGGATAGATCAGCACCTGCGCCAACGGCATGGCCCCTCCGATGCGCCGCATTCGTAAACACAGCGCGGCGGAAAGGTTGCCGCCCGCGCTGTCGCCGATGGCGATGCCGCCCCGTCCCGTCGCGGTTTCGGCCTGCCAGACGGCGGCGACATCGTCGATCTGGGCGGGGAACAGATGTTCTGGCGCAAGGCGGTAATCGACCGACACCACCTCGCAGCCGGTCGCAACGGCCAGTTCCGCGCAGACATCGTCATGGCTGTCCAGCCCGCCGACGACAAAGCCGCCGCCATGCGAATACAGCAGAAAGGCCCTTCCCGCCGCGCCTTCGGGGATATAGCGGCGCACCGGAACGCCGGCGACCGTTTCGTCGCGGACCGGCAGCCCGGCGGGGTGCGGGGCGCGGAACACGGCGCACATGGCGTCATACATGCGGCGGTTGTCGTCAGCGGTCGCGCCATTCGCATCGGCGGGATAGGCGGCCTCGGTATCGGCGATAAAGCGCAGCACTTCGGGATCGGTGATCTGCATTGGGTCAGCCTTTCTTGCGGTCCGCGATGGTGGCATCCAGCCAGTCCGGGTCCATTTCGGGGACCGAACTCAGCAGCAGCCTTGTATAGGGGTGGTGCGGGGGGGTGAACATCCGGCCCTTTGGCCCCTGTTCGACCACACGCCCCTTTTGCATGACGACGACATGATCGGCGATGGCCCGGACCGTCGCAAGGTCATGGGTGATGAACATATAGGCCAGCCCGCGTTCGTCCTGAAGGCGCTTCAGCAGACGCAGGATCCCTTCGGCCACCAGTTGATCCAGCGCCGATGTCACCTCGTCGCAGATGATCACGCGAGGTTCCGCCGCCAGCGCACGGGCGATGCCGATCCGCTGTTTCTGCCCGCCCGACAGAGTCGAGGGATAGCGGTTGATGAACTGATCCGGCTCCATCTCGATGGCGGTCAGCAATTCGCGGATCCTGTCCTCTTGCGCCTTGCCGCGCAGCCCCAGATAAAAGCGGATCGGCCGTCCGATGATGTCCCGGACGGTCTGCTTCGGGTTCAGCGCGGTATCTGCCGACTGATAGATCATCTGGATCTGCCGCAACTGGTCCTTGCTGCGCGCCGCAAGCCGGGCGGGCAGGGCCGTGCCGTCCAATTCGACCGATCCGGCAAGCGGCGGCAGCAGCCCGGTGATCACCCGCGCCACCGTGGATTTTCCTGACCCGCTTTCGCCCACCACGGCGACCGTGCGACCGGCATGGATGTCAAAGCTGACATCCTCAAGCACCGGCACCCCGCGCGCATATTCGGCGCTGATGCCCTGCACCCGCATCACCGGAACGTCATCCGCCGCCAAAGCGGGCTTTTCCGGCGAGGTAAAGCTGCGCACCGCCCAAAGCGACCGGGAATAATCCTCTTGCGGATTGGCCAGCATGTCGCGGGTCGGCTGTTCCTCGACCTCTTCGCCCCGCAGCAGGATCTTGATGCGGTCAGCCCTCTGCGCCACCCCGGCAAGATCGTGGGTGATATAAATCGCGGCGGTGCCCAGGTCCCTGACGGCGTTGCGGATTGCGCCCAGAACCTCGATCTGGGTGGTCACGTCCAGCGCCGTGGTGGGTTCGTCAAAGATGATCAGGTCGGGTTTGCAGGCCATGGCCATGGCGGTCATCGCCCGCTGCAACTGTCCGCCAGAAACCTGATGCGGATAGCGAAAGCCGATCTCGTCCGGGTTCGGCAGGCGCAGGCGGGCATACAGTTCGCGCCCTTCGCGTTCGGCATCCTCGCGCGGCGTCAGGCGGTGAATGCTGGTCGGTGCCTCGGTATACTGGTCGATCAGCCGGTGCGCGGGGTTGAAATATGCGGCGGCGGATTGCGCCACATAGGCGATGCGGCGGCCCCGCAACGCCCGGCGGCGGCGTTCGGACAGGGCCAACAGGTCCATGCCGTCAAAGCTGATGCTGCCGCCCGAAATCCGCGTGCCGTCGCGCGAATAGCCCATCGCAGCAAGGCCCAGTGTCGATTTCCCCGCGCCGGATTCGCCGATCAGGCCCAGAACCTCGCCGCGTCGCAGGTCAAGATCTACGCCCCTGATGATCGGCTGCCAGCTTTCGCCTTGCTGGCCCTCGATCCGAAGTCCGCGAATGGTCAGCAGTATATCGCTCATCGGTTCGCCCTCAGTCCTTAAGGCCGGATGCGCGATGCAGCATCCAGTCCACAACGAAATTGATGCTGACTGTCAGCAGCGCAATGCAACCGGCGGGTAGCAGAGGGGTGATGTCGCCAAAGGTGATCAGCGCGGCATTGTCCCGCACCATCGACCCCCAGTCCGCCGTGGGCGGCTGAATCCCCAGCCCCAGAAAGGACAAGGCCGAAACCGCCAGAAAGACAAAGCAGAAGCGCAGGCCGAATTCGGCCACAAGCGGGGCCATGATATTGGGCAGGATTTCCCGCCGGACCAGCCAGCCGGTGCCCTCGCCCCGCAGGCGCGCGGCCTCGACATAGTCCATGACGACCACATTCATCGCAACGGCGCGGGACAGGCGAAAGACGCGCGTCAGCTCCAGCACCGCGATGATCAGGATCAGCATCGGAATAGAAGTGCCAAAGATCGACAGCAGCAGCAGCGCAAAGACCAGAGAGGGGATCGCCATCAGCATGTCCACAAGCCGCGACAGCGCCTGATCGGTCAGCCCGCCCAGAACGGCAGCCAGCAGCCCAAGCGCGGTGCCCAGGCCAAAGGCGATGGCCGTCGTCGCCAGCGCAATCCCGATAGAGTTGCGCGCGCCAAAGATCAGCCGCGACAGCATGTCCCGGCCCAGATTGTCGGTGCCCAGCAGATAGGCACCACCCCAGGGTTCGAACTCGGCCCCGACGATCTCGGTTTCGCCATAAGGGGCCAGCAGGTCGGCGAACAGGCCGGTCAGCAGGAAACCGGCGATCACCATGATCCCGAACAGCGCCGTAAGGGGGACGGACTTAAACGAAATCGGGGGCATGGGTCATTTCCTGTGCATCAGGCGCGGATTGGTCGCGATGGCCAGCAGATCGGCGCAAAGGTTCAGCAGGATGTAGATGCTGGCAAAGATCAGGCAGCAGGCCTGCACGACGGGAATGTCACGCTTGGCGACGGAATCGACCATCAACTGCCCCAGACCGGGATAGACGAACACCACCTCGACAATGACCACCCCCGTCACCAGATAGGCCAGGTTCAGCGCCACCACATTGATGATCGGTGCAAGGGCGTTGGGCAGCGCGTGCCGCAGGATGACCCGCACGGGGGACGCGCCTTTCAGCCGCGCCATTTCGATATAGGGTTGGGCCAGCAGGTTGATGATCGCCGCCCGCGTCATCCGCATCATATGCGCGGTGACGACAAGAACCAGCGTCAGCGCGGGCAGAAAGGTCCGGTACAGCATCGTGGGCAGGCCAGCCCCGCTGCCGAAATCCGCGATCGACGGGAACATGCCCCATGTCACCGAAAGGTACAGCAGCAAAATGTAAGCCACAAAATATTCCGGGAACGAAATGGTCGTCAGCGTCACGATATTCACCGCGCGGTCGAACCAGCTTCCTCGATACAGGGCGGCCAGCAGGCCAAGGGCGACGGACAACGGAACCGCGATGGCGGCGGCATAGGCGGCCAGAAACAGCGTATTGGCAAAACGTCCGGACAGCAGCTCGGCGATGTCGCGCCCGTTCGCCAGAGAGGTACCGAAATCGCCGCGCAGGATCCCGCCCAGCCAGCCGAAATACCGCAGCATCGCCGGCTGATCGAGGCCCAGTTCCCGCCGGAAGGCCGCGACCGTTTCCGGGGTGGCGGATTGGCCCAGAACCTCTTCGGCCAGATCGCCGGGCAGCAATTCGATTGCCAGAAAGATGAACAGGGAAATGGCAAACAGCGTCAGCAGGCCAAGGGCCAGCCGTTGCAGGATCAGCAGGACAAGCGGGTGCCGGGTCATGGTGTCTTGGCCTCGTCGCCCGGCCAGCCGATGTCACGAACCGGTCGTCCGGCATGGGCGGGGACGGGGATGCCGCGCTGACCGGCGGACAGCCGCGCCAGACGCCCGCTGAGGGGCTCGGCCATTGGTGCGGCCCTGACCGCCCCTGTGTCCACATGCATCAGCATATGTTCGCCCGTGGCCAGCACCTTGCCCGCGTCGTCCAGCATCTCGTGATGCAGACGGATCCGCGTGGAATCGTGGCCCAGGACGGTTGTGTGAACCGTCAGGGGCGTGTTTGCCCTTGCTTCGGCCAGATGGCGGATATGGGTTTCGACCGTATAGACCGAGCGTCCCGCCGCGCGATAGGCGGCATCCATGCCGATATGGCCCAGAAAGGCGTCAGTTGCGTCTCCGAACACCTGAAGATAGCGAAATTCCGTCATATGGCCGTTATAATCCAGCCAGTCGCCCAGAACCCGCGCGCGATGCAGGGCCAGCGGCTTAGAGCTGTCCGGCTGCTGCGTGGCGGCGTCGGCCTTGGCGCGTTCGTAGAACCGTTCCTCCATCTGCCGCAGGGTCTGGCCCGCGCCCCAGTCCTGTGCCTTCAGCGCCTGAAAGATGCCGATCAGGTTGTCGTCGCGGATGCGTTCAAGTTCGCGGATGGAATATTGCCCGGATTGCGCATCCGACTGCGCGCCGATCTTGTCTGCCAGCGCATCGGTCATTTCGGGCACATCGGTCAGCCGGGACCACGGCCATTTCAGTGCCGGGCCGAACTGTTCGATGAAATGCCGCATCCCGGCCTCGCCGCCCGCGATGCGATAGGTTTCGAACAGGCCCATCTGCGCCCAACGCAGGCCAAAGGAATATCGGATCACGTCGTCGATTTCCTGCGTCGAGGCGACATCGTCCCTGATCAGCCACAGCGCCTCGCGCCAGACGGCCTCCAGCAGGCGGTCGCCGATATGGGCGTCGATCTCTTTTCGGACACGCAGAGGGAACATGCCGGTTTCGCGCTGGATTTCAGCGGCACGGTCCAACGCCTTGTCGTCATTGGCGGGGCTGCCCACCAGTTCCACCAGCGGGATCAGATAGACCGGGTTGAACGGATGGGCCACGAACAGGCGTTCAGGGCGGGCCATCCCCTGCTGCAATTCCGACGGCCTGAACCCGGATGTGGATGACCCGATCAGTGCATCCGGCGCAGCCGCCGCCTCGATCGCGGCGATGACCCTGCGCTTCAGGTCCAGCCGCTCGGGCACGCTTTCCTGAATATAGCCGGCCCCCGCGACCGCGCCTGCAAGATCGTCGTGAAAGCTTAGCCTGCCTTCGGGGCACAGGGGGGCCTGCAACATCCGGCCATAGGCGCGGCGGGCATTGTCCAGCACCTCGCCGACGATCCGGGGCGCGTCGGGATGGGGATCATGCACCGCCACATCGATGCCGTTCAGCAGAAAGCGGGCGATCCAGCCGCCGCCGATGACTCCGCCGCCGATACAGGCGGCCTTGTTGAATGTCAGGGACATTGCAATCCTCTTGCCAGAAAGAACCGGAGCCCGAAGGCGGCAGCGATCAGGTCATCCACCAACGTTCGATGGCCTTCCAGCCATCCAGAAAGCGGTTCGAGGCCAGTTTGCCATGCTGGATACGGTCCGCTTTCCCATCGACGAAATTCGCGAACATCGGGATGATCGTGCCGCCGTCGTCGCGGCAAAGCTGCTGCATCTCGGCGTACATTTCGGCCCGCCTTGCATCGTCCAGTTCGACCCGCGCCGATTTCAGCAGGGTGTTGAAGCGTTCATTCGACCAATGGCTTTCGTTCCAGCTTGCGCCATCTGCATAAACCATCGAGAACATCCAGTCCTCGGTCGGGCGACCGTTCCAATAGCTCATGCAGAAGGGCTTTTTCAGCCAGACATTCGACCAGTAGCCGTCCGCCGGTTCGTTCTTTACATTCACCCTGATCCCGGCCTTTGCCGCCGATTCCTGAAACAACACCGCCGCGTCCACCGCGCCGGAAAACGCCGCCGAGGATGCCGACAGCGTGACATCCAGCGCGTCCATACCGGCCTGTTTCAGGTGGAATTTCGCCTTGTCCGGGTCATAGACCCGCTGTTCCAGCGCCGCGTCGTGGAACCGGTAGGCCGGGCCGATGGGGTGGTCATTACCCACCGTACCATGGCCGCGCAGCAGTTTTTCGACCATCTCTTCGCGGTCGATGGCATATTTCAGGGCCATCCGCACGTTCACATCGCTGAACGGCGCGGTATCGCAATGCATCGGGAACGGATAATGGGCCGAGCCGGTGACTTCGACGATCTCGATCCCCGGCCGGCGCTTCAGCATATGCACTGTCTTGGTGGGCACGCCGTTGATGATGTCCACCTCGCCTGTCACCAGCGCGTTTTGCCGCGCTGTCGGGTCGTTGACGGTCAGCAGCGTCACCTCGTCGAACCAGGCGCGGTCCTGTTTCCAGTAGTCGTCCCGCCGTTTCAGGCGGATGCGCACGCCGGGTTCGTGTTCTTCCAGCGTATAGCCGCCGGTGCCGATGCCGGACTGCCAGTCCAGCTTGCCCGAGGCGTCGGCGGGCATGATCAGCAGGTGATAATCGGCCGCGACAAAGGGAAAATCGGCATTGCCCGCCCCCAGTTCGAACACCACCACATGATCGCCATCGGCGCGGATTTCGGCCACGTCCTCCAGCAGTTCCGTGGCACCCGATTTCGTGTCCTCGCCCCGGTGGTGATTGAACGAGGCGATGACATCCGCCGCTGTCAGCGGCTTGCCGTTCGAAAAATTGACCTGACGCAGTTTGAAGGTCCAGATTTTCGCGTCCGGGCTTGATGTAATCTCTTCCGCCAGTTCGGGTTTGGCTGCGCCGTTCTCGTCGATTTCCACCAGATTGTTGCAGACCCCGCCCAGCATCGCCGTCACCACCGGCCCGCCGGTATAGGTCGCCGGGTCGATGCTGTCCGAGGTCGCGCCCCCGGAATGGCCGATCCGTACATGACCGCCCCTTTGCGGCGCAGGCTGCGCAAAGGCCGCCGACGCAACCCCAAGGGCCAGCGCGGCGGCGGACGAGGCTTGCAGGAAACCCCGGCGATCAATGCGGATCGATGTCATGAATTTTTCTCCCTTGTTTGGGGGGGCGCCCCCGGCATGTGACAAACGGCGCGTTACCAGCGCTTCTTCAGTTTCAGCTTTTCCCTGACCTGCGCAGGCGTCATCAGCGAGACATTCATAGCGGCAAGCAGACTGGCCGCCCGTTCGACCAGCGCGCCATTCGTCGCCAGAACGCCCCTTTCCAGCCAGATGTTATCCTCAAGCCCCACGCGGACATTCCCGCCCGCCAGCACCGCCTGCGCCACATAGGGCAATTGCATCCGCCCGATGGAAAACATCGAATAGACCCAGCCCGTGGGGATGTTGTTGACCATCGCCATCAGCGAGTTCGGATCGTCGGGCGCGCCAAAGGGGATGCCCATGCAAAGCTGGATCAGCACCGGATCGTCGATCAGCCCCTCGGCAACCAGCGTCCGGGCCAGCCACAGATGGCCAAGGTCGAATACCTCGATCTCGGGCTTGACCCCGGCGGCCTGAATGCGCCGGGCCATCGCGCGCAGCGTGCCGGGCGTGTTGGTCATCACGTAATCCGCTTCGGCAAAATTCATCGTACCGCAATCCAGAGTGCAGATTTCGGGCAGCAATTCCTGAACATGGACCAGACGCTCGGTCGCGCCGACCAGATCGGTTCCGGCCGGATTCAGCGGCAGGGGTGATTCTGCCGAACCCAGCACGATGTCGCCCCCCATTCCTGCCGTCAGGTTCAGGATCACGTCGGTGCCGCTGTCGCGGACGCGGGCCACGACTTCGCGGTACAGGGCCGGATCGCGCGAGGGTGCGCCGGTTTCGGGGTCGCGCACATGCACATGGGCGACCGCCGCCCCCGCCTGTGCCGCCTCGACACATGCCGCCGCGATCTGCGCGGGTGTCACCGGCACCTTGTCGCTTTTCAGATGGCTTTGCCCCGACCCTGTCACGGCACAGGTGATAAATGCATCCCAGTTCAAGATCATGTCCCCGACAAACAAGTGCAAACCGGTTTTCGCCCCCGAAACCGCCGGTTTACGTCGCCGCAACCGTCATATGATTTGCTGATGCAGTCAAGTTTGCTCTGCCCGGCTGATTTTACGCTGATGCCGCACAGATGTGACGATCAACTTGCCTGCATCAGCGCTGGGGGCGATCACGTCCCGGCGCAGCCGGTCCGTTCCGGGGTGCCGGTTACAGCGGCCGCCCTGCCAGCAGCCTTGGCATCGGTGTGACCGCCAGCCCCGCCGCCTGCCGCATAAAGCCCCTGCGCAAAGCCGGGATCGCCGTCACCGCGCCCATGCCAAGGCCGCGCAAGGTGCGCAGCAGCGGATTGTCATTGGCGAAAAGCTGGTTCACCATGTCCATCCCCAGCGCCAGGGCGGTTGCGTCGAACCGTCTCCAGCGTTGATAGCGTTCCAGCACATCTGTTGCCCCGAAATCCTCGCCCCGCCGGGCGGCATCGGCGACGGTCTCGGCCAGTGCGGCAACGTCACGCAGACCAAGGTTCAGCCCCTGCCCGGCGATGGGATGCACCCCATGCGCGGAATCGCCCACCAGCGCGATCCGGGGGGCGATATAGTCATCGGCCAGCGACAGGCTGAGCGGATAGGAAAACCGCCCCCCCGCCAGCGAAAGCGTGCCCAGAAAATCGCCGAAACGCGGGCGCAGCACATCCAGAAAGGCGTCATCCGGCAGCGCACCGATGGCCTGCGCATTCTGCCGGGTTTCAGACCAGACCACGCTGCTGCGATTGCCTGGCAGCGGCAGGATCGCCAGTGGTCCGGTCGCCATGAAATATTGATGCGCGATGCCATGATGTGGCAATTCGTGGTCAATGGCGGCGACCAAAGCCGTCTGCCCGTAATCGCGCCCGCGCCGCGCGATCCCCGCCCGGTCCGCCACGCCCGAGGCGCGCCCATCCGCGCCTACCAGCAGCCTTGCAGTCAGTTCGCGCCCGTCCGACAGCCCCGCAGTCACCGCCACGGCCCCGGCCTCTTGCGCGACGACAGACCGCCCCGGCAGATGCGTCACCTTATCGGCCATGCCAGCCAGCAGCGCGCGATAGAGGAACCTGTCCTCCAGCATGAAACCGACAGGGCCTTCCTCGATTTCGGCGCTGTCGAAATGCAGGTGAAACGGGGCCGCGCCCTCGCCCGGCACCCCCTGCGAGGCGATGACCTGCATGATCGGCTGGCTGTTCCCGGCCAGCCCGTCCCAGAGGCCAAGCGCCTTCAGCAGCCGCTGCGACGCAATGGCCAGCGCATAGGCCCGCCCGTCAAACGCCTCGCCCGCGCGGGCATCGGCGGGGCGCGGGTCCACCACCGCCACCCGCAGACCGGCATCGGCCAGCGCCAGCGCCAGACAGGGACCATTCAGACCGCCACCTGCGATCAGGACATCGAAATCGGTTCTCATGACCCGCGATCATGCACGGCGCGCGGCCAAAGTCCATGCGGCGCGATCACGAGGCCAGTTTGCCGTGCGACCGTACAGCCGCTTTGTTCGTCCTGCGGATATGTTACCCGGACAGGGTCATTGTCGGCGAGGATGCCGTGGCGCAGCATCAATGCGTCGTTAGCTCTGGGGTCAGACAGTGCGGATCACCGAGGTTTCATCAGAATGGATCGTCCCGGCGCAGGAATTTCCCGAAAACATGCCGTGCATTCCGAGGCAGCGCACAGTATCAGGCCGGATAACGAGGCACTGTGACCTCTTGCTTCCTGTTGTCAGGATCGCCCCGAGGTCCGCCGCTGAAACCAGATATCAGAGTGCAGCTCCATGCTTACTGCACATCTACCGTCGGGATATTGTCTGGGGAAACTGTCCGGACTGCACGGACTTGCTTTTTCGGCAGCGATCGCGGGGGCTGTCCTGCCGGATGCCGACATCCTGTTTTTCTATTTCGTCGATCACAAGGCGATCCATCACCACAGGTACTGGGTGCATGTCCCGTTCTTTTGGGCCGTTGTTGCCAGCGTTGCACTGCCCCTCTTGTGGAGATCTCGCCATAGACCCGCAGCCCTTGCGTTCTTTGCCGCGATATTCATGCATCTGATACTGGATAGTATTGGCGGCGGGATCATGTGGCTTGCTCCGTTCAACAACGAGCTTTCAGGATTTGTTACGGTCCCGCCGCGCTATTCGAATTGGGTGCTTTCGTTTCTTCTGCATTGGACAATCGTGTTCGAGTTCCTGATCTGGGCGGGGGCGGCATGCATTTTCGCGAAAGGAAGGCGGCGCGGCCAGATGACATTCTGACCATGCGCGGTTCTGCTGCCTGATCGTGCGGGGCGATCACTCGGCCCGCAGGATTGCGTCCAGCCCGCTGCGATAATCGGGATAGCGCAGGGTGATGCCCAGATCGCGCTTGATCCGGTCGTTTCGCACCCGCTTGCTGTCGGCATAGAAGGACCGGGCCATAGGGGCAAGATCGGCGCTGGCGAATTCCTCGGCCTCGGGGACCGGCAGGCCAAGCATCCGCGCGGCACAGGCGATGACGTCCTGCGGAGGGGCGGGGTCGTCGTCGCAGACATTATAGACCGCGCCTGGCAAGGGGGCCTGAACCGAGGCCAGCAGCACCTGCGCGATATCCTCGACATGGATGCGCGAAAAGACCTGTCCCGGCTTGATGATCCGCCGCGCCGTGCCGCTGCGCAGCTTGGCAAAGGGGCCGCGGTTGGGGCCGTATATCCCCGCCAGCCGGAAGATATGCAACGGCAGGTCATTGGCGCGGGCCAGCGTCTGCCAGTCAGCCTCGGCCCGGATGCGGGCCTGCCCGCGTGCGGTGGTGCCGTCCAGCGCGCTGTCCTCGTCGATCCAGCCGCCAGCGCGATTTCCGTAGACCCCGGTCGTGGACAGGTATCCCAGCCAGCGCGGCCTTGCCTGCGCCAGATCCGCCGCGAAACCGGCCAGAACCGGATCGCCATCCGGCCCCGGCGCGGCAGAGACAAGAATGGCATCCGCCTGCGCGATTTCCTGCCGCAGCGCGGTCAGGTCGCCCGGCCACAGGATCGGCTGCGCGCCCGCCGCCGCGACGCGGGCGGGATCGCTGCGGGTGGTGCCCGTGACCGTCCAGCCACGCGCGATCAGCAGAGGGGTCAGATAACCGGCGCTATAGCCGTGACCGAATACAAGCATCTTCATGACGGCAACGTAACCGTAGCGGGAAAGCTGCGCCAGACGCTTGCCTGCGACGCGCCGGGCTGGCAGGTTCAGGGCAACGAAAAGGACACAAGAATGGACACGGATGCCCGCTTTCTTCCCGTCGAAACCCCGGAACCTGCCGCGCGTGAACAGTTTACCGACGCAGCATCGGCTGTGGCGCGCCTGCGCGAGCTGTACGATCAGGCTGCCGATTTCCTGACGCTGCATTTCAGCCGCTTGCTGACCGGCGAAAAGCCGCGCGCGCGATACCGTGCCTTTTATCCCGAATTGCGGATGACGATCACCACCCACAGCAAGATCGATTCGCGCCTGTCCTTTGGCCATGTCGCGACACCCGGCAGATATGCGGCCACGATCACCCGGCCCGACCTGTTCGAGAATTATCTGCGCGAACAGATCGGCCTGCTGATCCGCAATCACGGGGTTCCGGTGACGGTGGGTCTCAGCGATACGCCCATGCCGGTGCATTTCGCCGTCGCCGCGCAAAGCGAACTGAGTGTCCCGCAAGAGGGGGTGCTGGATTTTTCGCTGCGTGATGTGTTCGACGTGCCCGATCTTAGTACCATGAACGACGACATCGTGAACGGCGTGGCCGAGCAGTCCCCCACAGAGGTACAGCATCTTGCCCCCTTTACCGCGCAGCGGGTCGATTATTCGCTGGCGCGGTTGCAGCATTACACCGCCACCGCCGCTGAACATTTCCAGAATTTCGTGCTGTTCACGAACTATCAGTTCTATGTGGACGAATTCGAGGCTTTCGCCCGCCGTGCGCTGGCTGATCCGGCGATGGGCTATCAGACCTTCGTGGCCCCCGGCGACCGCGAGATTACCGATCCCGATGAGCCGCTGGAGCCTTTGGCCAAGATGCCGCAGATGCCGGCCTATCACCTGACCCGCGCGGGCGGGCAGGGGATCACGCTGGTCAATATCGGCGTCGGTCCGTCGAACGCCAAGACGGCCACCGACCATATCGCCGTGCTGCGCCCGCATGCCTGGCTGATGGTCGGTCATTGCGCGGGTCTGCGCAACAGCCAGAGCCTAGGCGATTTCGTGCTGGCCCATGCCTATCTGCGCGAGGATCACGTTCTGGATGACGACCTGCCCGTCTGGGTGCCGATTCCGGCGCTGGCCGAGGTGCAGGTCGCGCTGCAAGAGGCGGTGGCCGAAATCACCCGGCTGGACGGGTACGAGCTGAAGCGGATCATGCGGACCGGTACCGTTGCAACCATTGACAACCGCAACTGGGAGTTGCGGGACCAGTCCGGCCCGGTGCATCGTCTGTCACTGTCCCGCGCCGTCGCGCTGGACATGGAAAGCGCCACCATCGCCGCCAACGGTTTCCGCTTTCGCGTGCCCTATGGCACCCTGCTTTGCGTCAGCGACAAGCCGCTGCATGGCGAATTGAAGCTGCCGGGCATGGCGACCGATTTCTATCGCACGCAGGTCGCCAGCCATCTGCTGATCGGTATCCGCGCCATGGAAAAGCTGCGCGAAATGCCGTTGGAACGCATCCATTCCCGCAAATTGCGGTCGTTCAGCGAGACCGCGTTCCTCTGAAGTCACGCAAATCCGCCGGATCGGCCTAACATTCCCTTGCCAATGCGGAAAAAGCTTGATCTGACTGACAAAAGCGTGTGTAGCAGGGCCTATGCCGCAACAGGCGACAATTTCGGCCCGGATAAACCGGGCAAGAGGAGACAGAAGAATGGCAACGCCTTCCGCCAAACCGATGACCAAAACCCAACTGGTCGCTACCCTTGCCGAAGAGCTGGGTTCGGACAAGAAATCGGCTTCCGCAGCACTGGATGCGATCGCTGCTGTCGTGACCCGCGAAGTCGCAAATGGTGGCGCAGTGACGCTGCCCGGCATCGGCAAGATTGCCTGCCGCGCCCGCCCCGAGCGTCAGGTTCGCAACCCGCAAACCCAGGAAATGATGACCAAACCGGCCGACAAGCAGGTCAAGGTGACGGTCGCCAAGGCGCTGAAGGACAGCGTCAACAGCTGATCCTGCCTGAGACGATCGGCGAACCGACGCTGCCTGTGTCCTGCGCGGTCGCCGCTATCGGCAAATCGGATCGCGTCGTGACTTTGCGGCGCGGTCTTTTCTTTGTGCCGGGACGCTGCCGGGTTGCTGTAAGGTCAACCGCAGGTAGCCGACCCGATCAGATCAGCTTTCCTTTGGCTTGTCCTGCTGACTGGCGAAATTCGCGTCCAGTTCGGCGGCCAGAATCCTGAACGCATAGGGCTTTCGCAGGAATTTGACGATCTGCGGGCTTTCCATGACTCCGCTTTGGGTGTCGGGGGAATAGCCGCTGGTAATGATGATCCGCGCCTTTGGATCGATTTGCAGGATCTCGCGGATCGCGTCATTGCCGCTTTTGACCGGCATGTTCAGATCCAGAATGATCACGTCGATGCGGTCGCGATGTTGTGCGAACAGATCGACGCATTCCTGCCCGTTTTCCGCGACGATGATCTGATGGTTCCGGGCCGTCAGGAAATGGACTGCGGTCTCGCGCAGCGCGGCCTCGTCATCGGCGAAAAGGATGGTCAGCCCGGTCGCGTGGTGCTGCCGCTGGGGCTGCCGGGATATGGGCCGGGGCGCGGGCCTGCCCAGAAAGGCGGGCAGGAACATGCACAGTTCGGTCCCCGTCCCCAGGGTCGAACGGATACTGATCTCGCCCCCGTGATTCTTGACCGTGCCATAGGTCGCGGGCAGGCCAAGGCCAACGCCCTTTCCGACCTCTTTTGTGGTGAAGAACGGCTCGAACACGCGGTGCAGGGTTTCGGGAGGAATGCCTGTGCCGGTATCGCGGATGCACAGGCAGACAAAGGGTTCGGCAGCATCGCCATCTGATGACAGGGCAGAGATCTTGCCACGTTCCAGATTGCCCAGCCGGATGCTGATCGTGCCCGTATCGGCCACGGCATCGGTGGCGTTCAGCAGCACATTCATCACCGCCGCCTGCAACGCGCTTTCGTCACCCATCACCATGTTTACGCGGCTGTTATCCGAAAATTCAAACACGATTCCCCGCTGAGTGGTGTTCTTCAGCAGATCCACCCCGTCCTGCACCACATCCGCCAGATTGACCGGCGCGTCGGTTCGTGGCCGCGCATGCGCGAACTGGATCAGCTTGGATGTCAGCCCGGCACCGCGCTTGACCAGATCGCCGATCTGGCTCAGCCGACGGGATGCCTCGGGGCGTTCGGGGGCGGATATGTCGGCAGACAGCAGGTCGGCATTGCCCTGAATACCCGCCATGATGTTGTTGAAGTCATGCGCAATCCCGCCCGCCAGCAGGCCGATGGCCTGCAATTTTTCGGATTGGGCAAGATTGTCGCGCATCAGATATTCCTGCGTCACGTCGCGGAATACCATGACAACGCCGACCGTTTCGCCTTCTGGGCTGCGGATCGGTGCGCCTGAATCGGCGATCATGTGTTCTGATCCGTCGCGCGCGATCAGCAGCGTTTCATTGGCAAGACCGGCATTGGCATCGTCGCGCAGCACCGCCTCGACCGGGTTCGAGACCGAGTTGCGTGTCTGGGCGTTCACGATGTTGAAAATCTCGGGCAGGGGGCGGCCCGTCGCCTCGGTCGCGGACCAGCCGGTCAGAGTCTCGGCCTGCGGGTTCATGCTGACGACGCAACCCGCGATATCCGTTGTGATCACCGCATCGCCGATAGAGTTCAGCGTGATGCGCAGATGTTCCTCGCTCAGGCGCAATTCGCGGCGGGCCTGCGACAGCGGCGTGATGTCCACCAGCAGCGCAAAGATCTCGACCGGTTTGCCGACCTTGTCACGCAGGATGTCGTAAGAGACCAGCAGAACCGCATCTTCGCCGGTGAAATCCGTCTCGACCTCGAACTGGGTGCCCGCCTCGATATTCGAGATCGCAAGATGTCGCTGGATGCGGTCCCACCGTTCCTGCCCCAGCACGTCCAGCAGATGCCGTCCCTTCAGCCCCGACTGGTCGCGATAGCCCGTCGCCTTCAGATAGTTGCGGTTGGCCGAGCGGAACCGCCCATCCGGCGAGAAGCTGCACAGATAGGCGGGCATGTTGTCCAGCACCAGTTGCAGATGCGATTGCGTCATTGCCAGCCGACGGACGGCGCGGCGCAGGAACAGCAGCCAGATGATCATGATGCAGCCCGTCAGCAGGATCAGCAGGATACCGCCCTCGACATACATCGCGCGGATCAGGCTGTGGGTCTGCTGCGACAGCACCTCGGCGCGCAGGGTCAGCGGCGCGATATAGCGTTCGCCCTGCACAGCAACCGCGATTTCCGTCGGCCAAAAGGAAAAATCGGTGCGCAGCAGGGCATGGGGCGCGTCCCGAACCTCCATCGCGCGGCGGACAAGCTCGGGATCGACCGAAAGCGCGCGCAACTGGTTGTCATCCACATCGCCCAGCAGGCCGAACAGATGTCGGCTGGTATGCGACGCGGTCAGCGCGGCGTTGAAATCCGAGGCGACCCGGTGCCCCTCGTCGATCAGATGGGCCAGCTTGCCCTGGACCGAGTCATAGGCCACGTTGCTGCGAAGCTGGGTGTCAGTTTCATCCAGAACAAAGTCGATGTCACGCGTAACCTCGCGCCAGATCAGGATCTGCTGCGCGTTGAGAAACCGCATCCGGTTCATGGATTCGATGGCGGAATACATGTTATAGGCGACGGCGACGCCGATCAGGATCACCACAAATGTCGCGACCACCCAGATATCTGCCGGGTTGATCCGCGACAGCAGACCGGGCCTGGGATGAAACGGTCCCTGCTGGTCGTCGGCGCGTCCGTTCATTGGCCCAACCGTGCCGAGTATTCCGAGGCATACAGCCCGTCCAGTGCCGCGATCATCTCGGCCGTGATGCTGGCGGTGGTCTGGCTGGGATCGTGCCATGCCGTCCTGACCACGCTTGCAATCACGTTCAGCGATTGCGACCACTCGGCGGCGGGCAGGAAAATCTTTTCGCCCGTGTCCTTCCAGCTTGCGACCGAGGCCCTGGAACAGGGGTCCAGAATGGCGGGGTCAGTGTCGCGATAGGCGGGAATGCCGCCCTTGCGCCGGACATATTCGGTCTGAATGTCGCGGTCGATAACGGCCTTGATCACCTCTTCCTGTCCGGCGATCACGGCAGGATCATCCGATTCCGTCATGGCGAATGTGTCGAATGACCACATCAGGTAATTGCTGCCGGGTGGGGCGGCGCAGCGGATGGACGAGGTTCGGGCGACGACCGGGGCGGCGAAATCGCCCAGAAATGCGGCAAAGGCCGTTCCGACGGCGACATTTTCGACCACGGTGCCCCAGACCAGATCATGCGAGGCCGGGTCGGCATAAGGCCGCAGTGCCAGCATCAGGGCGACCATGCGGGTCAGTTGCGGTTCGAATTCCCTTGCCGGTGCCGTCCCGGTCAGCAGTTTTCGCAGTTCCTCGCCGGTCAGCATCTCGCTAAGTACCGCAGTCACGAAAAAGCGCATCTGCCAGCGCTCGTCCGACAGCGTGATGGCATTGATTCCGTGTTCCGCCAGAATCGGCGCCATGTCCAGCAGCGCCTGCCACGACTCGGGCGCTTTCAGGCCCAGCCGTGTGAGGATGTCGATATTATAGATCATCCGGTTCTGAAGATGGATGCCCAGAGGCAGAACCGTAATCGCATTGCCCATCTTGACCGCGTCATAGACTTCGGGGATCAGATGGTCAGAAAAGGCCCAGGTGCCGATCCGGTCCGGAATGGGCCGGAACAGCCCGTCCCTGACCAGCCTGGCGGCACCGTTGTCGCCGATCCAGAACACCCCTTCGGGCGGCACCCCAAGGGCCAGCCGTTCGGCAAAGGCCGCGCGGACCCCCAGAAAGTTCTTGGCGACGATGCTTTCGCTCCAATCCACGCCGCTCGCCATGACGGGATCGCTGATGGCGCGCAACGCGTATCGTTCGGCGTCGTTCACCCACAGGTGCAACAGTTCGAAACGCGGTTTCACATCTTCGGCGGTTGCGGCCATGGCCATTGCCAATAGCGCACAAAGCCAATGTCCGCACAAGCGAATGCGCTGAGCCAACCCCGTCGTCCTCGGCCAGGTCGGACCGACTTGTCCAGTCCCGTGCATGCTGCCCATGATCGTGCCACTTTAACTGTAGGCGACCAGTGCCCGTGTCCCGTTTCATGCAGGAAAAGCTGTCGAACAAAAAAATTAACCAACGGCCTGTGCATTTCCCCGACCGGCTCAGTGTAGGGGTTTGTCAATGTTTATGCAAAGTATCGTTTGTAGCCTTTTGTGATACGAGGGTTAATTTTTTATCGCGTGTGCTGCATAAGTAGGGATTGACGGCGGCAATCCTTGCCTGCGTCGGGGGCGCAATCGCGTGGCTCAAGGTCGCGGGTCAGGCAGATCCGGACCTCTTGCAGCGCATCGCCCCGGCAGGTCACGGTGATTCCGTCGCGGGTCAGGGCGGGGTTGGCCTCGATAAAGGCATCCTCGACCACCGATGGCGGCAGGCGGATGTCGCGGCCCAGACCGTCGAACACCGCAGGAATGCGGACCTGTCCGGCGGCCTGACGGATGGCACCGTAATAACCCGCTGCAGACAGGCCGCTGCATCGTCCGTGTTTCTGCCACTGATACCAGGCCAACCCGCCCGAACCCATCACATCCTCCATCGCCTGACTTTCGCGCCGCGCCGGATCGCGTTCGGCGGTGCGGCAATCCTGCGGCCAGCCGTTCTCGTATTGCGGCCACAGGCCATGAACCACGAAATCGGTTTTGCGCCCGGCCTCGCATTGCGCCGCCCCGCGCGCATCCCCGGTTTCGCTGCACCATGACGGCGACCAGCTTAGCGCCAGAACGTAATAATCGAACTGCCCGGCAACATCTTCGGCGCGCGCGGTCAGCGGCAGCAGGGCGATCAGGGCAAGGCGCAGGAAACGCAGGGTCATGGCGCAACATGGCCCGCTTTGCCCCCCACGTCCATGCCGGATTGCGTGAAACCCCTTTTCTCGGCAGGTTGAAAACGCTATATCTGCGGCCAATTCCCCCTGAAAACGAGGAATGGCATCCGCCGAAAGCCGTTTTCCCGGCCCTGACGGGTCGTGTCCGGGGCCACGACGTGAAGGAGACTGACATGAACAAGCCGCTGATGGCCAAGGCCACCGCCGTCTGGCTGGTGGACAACACGACGTTGAGCTTCAAGCAGATCGGCGATTTCTGCGGTCTGCACGAACTTGAGGTTCAGGGAATTGCTGATGGCGACGTGGCCACGGGGGTCAAGGGCTATGACCCCGTCGGCTCGAATCAGCTTGACGCCGCCGAGATCAAGAGGGGCGAGGCCAACCCGTCCTACAAGCTTCGGCTGAAGCATAATCCCGCCGCCGAGGGCGAGGAAAAGCGCAGGGGACCGCGCTATACCCCGCTGTCCAAGCGTCAGGACCGGCCGAACGCGATTCTGTGGCTGGTCAAGTTCCATCCCGAACTGGCCGATGCGCAGATCGCCCGGCTGGTCGGCACGACCAAACCCACAATCAATTCGATCCGCGAGCGCACGCACTGGAACATCGCGAACATGCAGCCGATCGACCCGGTCGCGCTGGGGCTGTGCCGTCAGTCGGAACTGGATGCTGCGGTTCAGAAAGCCGCCAAGCGGCGCGGGGCCGAAGGCGAGGTCATGACCGATGACGAACGCCGCAAACTGGTCAGCACCGAGACTTCGCTGGCGATGAATGTCGATCCGCGCCTGCCCACCGCCATCGCGGGGCTTGAGAATTTCACCCTGGGCAATGATGACGACGACAGAAAGCCCGAGCCGGAACTGGATGCCGACAGCTTCTTCAATCTGCCTGAAAGCGATGATGACGACGAAGACGACGACTGACATCCGTTGATCGCAATTGTGGCGGAAAACCGCTGCAATTGTAGAAACATGTTCGGAATCCGCCACGAGTTGCTACCATGCCTCGGTAGGTTTGGTGGCAGCAGTGTATTCCGGGTGATGTGATGAAAGTTGATATTACGCCAAAATCCGACAACGGTTCCAGGGTTGCCAAGGATTTTGGCTCTGCCGTTTCAGATAGAACAGAGGACGGGTCAGCCAGGCTGCGCAAAGAGCTTGTACGCCAGAAATATTTTGCGACTGCGATTCAGAAGGTTGCCAACGCGCTGGTGCGAAACAGCTAGCACCGGCAGGGCAACAGGCAAAGCGAAGAGGGCCGGCAATTGTCGGCCTTTGTCATTCGGGCTGGCGCGATTCGAAGGCGGGTTCCCGCCGATCCTGAAGAAACGCAGCCCCTTGGTTCCGACGTCACAAAGTTCATGAGCGCCGTTTCGCGCGCGCCGGGGGCGACCGGGCGCATCGCCTAACCCATGATATCTGCGGCAGGAATCCCGGTGGCGACCGGAAGTCGGTGGTTTTCAGCGCCTGCCGTAAGGGCAGGCAAGCAAGCAACCGGCAGCCCTGCGGCGAGAAATCGCAACCTGCCCTTGGGGTAGGTTCTGGATCTCCGGCGCTGTGATACGATGGATCCCACTTGATTTAAGAAATTTTAGCAGTTGCAGGAGGTTTAGCCATGCAGCCTGACAATTTATCACATCTGAAGCGCGGAGAAGTGACGCTTTCCGCTGGCCCCAGAAGGGCGCTTGATCAACTTGCAAGTAGTATGGGCGAAGCGAAACAAGCGATGGGAATTACGCCCCTCGACGCGTTCATGTCCAAAGGTGCCGGTTCCCCCGGCGACGAATCCGGTCTGGGCAAGACCTTGGGCGAAATCCTTGGCGATATGCTGAAGACAATCGTCCAGGAGCTGGAAAAGGCCGTGTCCGAGCTTGGGCGGAAGCTTGAGGAAGCGGGTGCCAAAGGCGGCGGCGAACAAGGCGGCGGCGGTGGTGGCGGCGGCCAGGTTGGCGGCGGCGGTGGCCAAGGTGGCGGTGGTGGTCAGGCCGGCGGTGGCAAGGCCGGCGGTGGTGGTCAGGCCGGCGGTGGCGGCCAAGCTGGCGGTGGCGGTCAGGCTGGCGGTGGTGGCAAGGCCGGCGGTGGTGGCCAAGCTGGCGGCGGCGGAAAGGCTGGCGGTGGCGGTCAGGTCGGCGGCGGCGGAAAGGCCGGTGGCGATCAGGGTGGCGGCAAGATTGATCAAAGCAATCTGCCCATCAAGGGCGAGATGCTGAAATCGGTATTCCCGCAGGCCGACGACGCCAAGCTGAACGCAATTGCCGCTGAACTGAGCGCGCATAAGGGTGTTGGCAAGATCGACTCGCCCGAACGCCTGGCGCATTTCCTGGGCCAGATGAAGCAGGAAACCGGTGCCGGGATGACGCTTCAGGAAGGCTTGAATTACAGCTCTGACGCGCTGAAGAAAACCTTCGGCTATTTCAAGAACAACCCGGCCGAAGCTGATAAGTATGGCCGCAACGGGTCTCATGGTGCCGATCAGGAGGCGATCGCCAACCGCGCCTATGCCAATCGTCTGGGCAATGGCGATGTCGCAAGCGGTGACGGCTGGAAATATCGCGGACGCGGGATGATCCAGTTGACGGGACGCGACAACTATCGCGAATTTACCAAGCAGCACGAACAGATGTTTGGCGAAAAGGTGGATTTCGAGGCCAATCCCGACCTGCTGTCAGATCCCAAATATGCCGCGCGCTCGGCAATGTTCTTCTGGGTGAAGAACGGGCTGCCTGAAATCGCCGATCAGGGCGTGAACAAGCAGGCGGCTGACGGGATCACGGCAAAAATCAACAAGCATACAGACAGCTATGGATCGCGCTGGCAAAACGTTAACGAGATCTATAAATCTGGCGTGTTCAAAGATATATAGCCCTGAATTCAATTTATTTTCATAAGTTTCAGGGAAATTTCATGCGACACCAAAAGACCCTTGTGCTTGCGACCTGCCTGACTGTGCTGTCAGGCGGGGCCGTTCTGGCCGAAAACCTTGCGGATGGGCAGGTGCTGTTCACCTATGGGACCGATCAGCAAACCGTCCGCACCTTGGATCTGCTGATCAGCATGTCACCGCAGGGAGAGGACGGTTATACCCTGACCGTCGAACGGCCTGCGGATGGCGCAAGCGTGCAGGACGATTTTGTGCGCGAGGGGGGCATCCTGCCATGGCTGGCCGCGTTGAACAGCCGCCAGTTCTGCGGGGTGGATCTGCTGTTTGTGACCCTGCGCTATGAAGGGCCGGAAACCGCCGATCTGCCGGGTTATCTGCTGGATACGCATGTCTATGCGCAGCAGGGTCTGGAACATATCGCCGATGTTCCGGTCGCGTTCGAAGATATCGCTCCGGTGGAACTGGGTGCCGATCTGGGCTTTCCCTACGAGTTGACGCAGCCCTATGTGGTCAGTTGTGCGCAGCCGGGGACGGTTCAGTTCGAGCCCAATCAGAATGCGGACAGCCCGCGCGAGTGATCGCGCGGGCCTTTGTTTTCGGTGCAATTCTTACAACCGGGCGGTCCTCAGGCCACCAGACGATAGCCGCCGGATTCCGTCACCAGCAGCCTTGCGTTCGAGGGATCGGGCTCAATCTTCTGGCGCAGGCGATAGATGTGGGTTTCCAGCGTGTGGGTCGTGACGCCCGCGTTATAGCCCCAGACCTCGTGCAGCAGCACATCACGCGGCACCACCCCGTCCTGCGCGCGATACAGGAATTTCAGGATGTTGGTCTCTTTCTCGGTCAGACGAACCTTGCGGTCCTTCTGGTCGATCAGCATCTTCATCGCTGGCTTGAACGTATAGGGCCCAAGCTGGAAGATCGCGTCCTCGGATTGTTCATGCGTGCGCAACTGGGCGCGCAGGCGGGCCAGAAGGACGGGGAACTTGAAGGGCTTGGTCACGTAATCGTTGGCACCTGCATCCAGCCCCAGAATCGTGTCTGCATCCGTGTCATGCCCGGTCAGCATGACGATGGGGCATTTGACGTTCAGCTTGCGCAGCTTTTTGCACAGCTCGCGCCCGTCGGTATCTGGCAGGCCGACATCCAGAATCACCAGATCGTAAATGGCGTTCCGGGTGGCATCGACGGCGGCCGCGCCGGTGCCCGCCTCGACCACGTCGAAATCGTCAGTGGCCACAAGCTGTTCGGCCAGTGCCTCGCGCAGGTCGTCCTCGTCATCGACCAGCAGAATTTTTTTCAGTCCGGCCATGTTGCCTCCTTTGGTACATCGCCTAGATGAGTGGGGATGCGACCGGCTTTCGTCCAGCGACATGTCGGAATTCTCACATGGAGTTGTCAGGAAAAGGCACTATGTTTCAGAATATTTCAGTTTTCCCGACCCCGAGCCTGCCATGAGCCTGATCCCGACCCTTGCCGAAACCGTCTCGCGCGCCCGCGCCGATCTGCGCATGGGCCTGCCGGTGATGATCGGCGGGCATCTGGCGGCGGCGGTGGAAACCCTGTCTCCGGCGCGGCTGGCCGATATCAGGGCGCTGGGCGCGCCGGTTCTGGCGATCACGCAGCGCCGGGCCGAGACGCTGAAGGCGCGGGTCTATGATGGCGGGCTGGCGCGGGTGCAGGTTCCGCCCGAGGCCGATCTGGCATGGCTTCGGGCGCTGGCGGACCCCTCGGGCGATCTGATGACGCCGATGAAGGGGCCGCTGTTCACCTTGCGCGACGGTGATGCGGCGCCATGGCAGGCGGCGCTGGGGCTGACGAAATCGGCGCAGCTTTTGCCCGCTGTCCTGCTGGTTCCCGCCCATGCGCCCGCCGGGCTGACAGTGCTGGCACCGGGGCAGGTTCTGGCGCAGCTTGCGGCCGAGGCGGCGATGGCCCCGGTTGCCGCCGCACGCCTGCCGCTGACATCGGCCGAAAATTCGCGGCTGCATATCTTTCGCCCCGATGACGGCGGCGAGGAACATTATGCCATCGAAATCGGCGACCCTCCCCGCGACCAGCCGGTTCTGACCCGCCTGCATTCGGCCTGCTTTACCGGCGACGTTCTGGGCAGCCTGAAATGCGATTGCGGCCCGCAATTGCATGCTGCGCTGGCGGCGATGGGGCAGGCGGGGGCGGGGGTGTTGCTGTATCTGAATCAAGAGGGGCGGGGCATCGGGCTGGCCAACAAGATGCGCGCCTATGCCTTGCAGAACCAGGGCTTCGACACGGTCGAGGCCAACCACCGGCTGGGATTCGAGGATGACGAGCGTGATTTCCGCATCGGGGCGGCACTGTTGCAGCGGCTGGGTTTTGGCTCGGCGCGGCTTTTGACCAACAACCCGCGCAAGGTGGCGATGCTGGAAAGCCACGGTATCGCGGTGGCCGAGCGTGTGCCGCTGATCACGCCGCGCAACCGTTTCAACACCGGCTATCTGGATACCAAGGCCGAAAAATCCGGGCATTTGCTGTGACACCGGACGATCTGGTCTTGACCCGGCAGGGCATCCGGTTCCGGGGCCGGATGTATCCGTGCAGCATCGGCAAGGCAGGCGTGACCACCCGCAAGCGCGAGGGGGACGGGGCGACGCCCTCGGGCGTTCACCGGATCACCGGCTTGTGGTACCGCCCCGACCGGATCGCCCGCCCCGCCCCATGGGCGCGGCCCGTCGGATGCGGTGATCTGTGGTGCGATGCGCCCGGTCATCCGGCCTATAACCGGCACGTCCGCGCCCCTTTCGAGGCAAGCCATGAACGCCTGCGCCGGGCCGATCCGCTGTATGACCTGATTCTGACGACCGACTGGAACTGGCCCGAGGCGGTGCCCGGCCACGGCTCGGCCATCTTTCTGCACCAATGGCGCCGCCCCCGGTTCGGGACCGAGGGCTGTATCGCCTTTGCCCGGAGGCATCTGATCCGCATCGCGGCACTGGCGCAGCCCGGAACGCGGCTGATCATTTCGGTTCAGCCGTAATCCCGCGCGCCGAAAATGGCTGATCCGACGCGGATATGCGTCGCCCCTTGGGCGATCGCCGCCTCGAAATCCGCGCTCATGCCCATGGACAGTTGGGTCAGCCCGTTCGCATCCGCCAACCTGCGCAGCAATGCGAAATGCGGCACAGGATCCTTGTTCTCGGGCGGGATGCACATCAGCCCTTGCGGGTTCAGTCCCAGTTCGCCGCACGCCGCCAGAAAGCCCGGCAGTTCATCGGCCAGAATGCCGGCCTTTTGCGGTTCGGCCCCGGTATTGACCTGAATGAACAGTTGCGGGCTGCGGCCCTGTTCGGCGATCTGCGCGGCCAGTTTCCGCGCCAGCGACATCCGGTCCAGCGTATGAATCGCGTCGAATAGTTGCAACGCGGTGCGCGCCTTGTTCGATTGCAACGGCCCGATCATATGGACTTGCACGCCCGGATGGGCCGCGCGCCATGCGGGCCATTTGCCCTGCGCCTCTTGCACATAGTTTTCGCCGAATACCCGCTGCCCGGCCTGCAACACGGCCTCGACCCGGTCAACGGGTTGCACCTTGCTGACCGCGATCAACGTCACCGACCCGGCTGGCCGTCCGGCGGCCCGTTCCGCCGCTGCAACGCGGCCTTTTATGTCATTCAGTCCCATGAGGCGACAAAACAAAAAGAAAAGAGCGGGCGCAAGGCCCGCTCTGTCCGATCCGAGGATCAGCTTCGATCAGAAGTCGAAGCGGACACCCATGTCGGCGGTGTAGTTCTTGTCATAGCCGCGCTGAACGCTGGCTGCGACATAAGCGCCGCCCAGGTCGTATTTCGCGCCGACGCCGAAGGCGTTGTCGGTGTCGTTGCCTTCATAGCCGTTATTGGCGATATAGCCAGCCAGGTTCAGACGGTCCATGGTGTAATCGCCGTACAGAACAACAGTGTTGTCCCAATCGGTCTGTTCCCAGACATAATCGGTGCCGGTGTCGCGGTAAGCGCCGGTCTCGCCGTTGTCGAGGTAGTTCAGGCCGATGCGGGCGTTATCGACGACGGCATAGCGCGCGCCGATGTACCACTGATCGTTGCCGTCCATGCCCTTGGCGTTGGTGACGTAGCCAGCGCCGACTTCCAGACGGTCGTTCCACTTGTAGTCAGCCGAAACGCCGATTTCTTTCTTCAGCGACTTCAGGTCGTTCTGGTACTGCTGGTCCGGGTTCACGATCGAGGCGCGAACCGTCAGGTTGTCCATGGTGTACGAACCGAAGATGCCCAGATAGTCGTTCAGCAGCTCGCTGCCGTCGAAATTGCTGGCGCTGGGATAGCCGTCGGTGTTGTACGAATAGTAGCTGCCGCGCGAGTCGCCGAACGAACGGCCGAAGATGCCGATTTCCGAGGCGCTGATCAACCCCGACGAGTCGTAGGCGGTGTTGGCGTTACCAGCTTCCATGCGGAAACCGTTGACCGACATGTAGACATAGCCCGGCGCGACGGTCGTTTGGTTATCGCCCTGATCCCACTGCAGACGCAGGCGACCGCCAAAGTCGATGCCGACATCGGTCGTGGTCGAAGCGTCCAGGTTGATGCGCAGGCGCGACGAGATGAGCAGGTCATTGGCCTCTCCGTCGGTGGAGTAGCCGTACTTGTAGGTCATCGGTGCGTCGGCGCGGTCTTCGACATACAGCAGGCCGCTGCGGCCATAGCCCGACACGGTGACGTCTGCGGCGGCGATACCAGCGGACAGTGCCAGCGCGGTGGTCGCAAAAAGAACCTTTTTCATGGTCATGTTCCCTCTTGATCTCTCTGATGCCCAAACCGGCATGTCCGCCTTGGGTATGGATTGTGTTTCACCGTTTCGTTCCCTTGATGCAACGAAATCTCCGGGACCGGGAAACCATTCATCTTTCTGTGATGCACATGAGCCACACCCCCGTGTCCCGATGCGCGCGGCCGCCATGCGCGCCGAAAAGCGCAGCAGTGCCAAGGCGCTTGTGGCGCAGGGGCGATCCGCGCTAAAGCTGCGTCTGACGCGAAAGACCGGGGGACCGTATGAATATCGCACGCGCCGCACGGCTGACATTTGCATTGGTGACTTGCGCAGGTCTGGCGGCTTGCGGCTGGCTTGGTGGCTCTGGCGGGAATCGCGAGGATGTGACCGACAAGGACATGCGGCCCGAGAACCGTCCCTCGACGATCTGGGACTTGTTCGGCGGCAATACCAATCCCAACGCGACCGTCGCGGTGAACAAGTATCTGTGGAATGCCAGTCTGGATGTGCTGAACTTTCTGCCGATCCAGTCCGCTGACCCGTTTACCGGCGTTATCGTGACCGGTTATGGCACCCCACCCGGTGGCGGCCGGTCCTATCGCGCGACGATCAGGATCAGCGATCCGGCCATGGATGCGCGCAGCCTGAAACTGTCCCTGCAAGGGCCGGGCGGTTCCGCTGTGGCGCCGGGAACGGTGCGTGCGGTCGAGGATGCGATCATGACCCGCGCGCGGCAATTGCGGGTGCGCGACGGGCGGCTGTAGGCCCCCGCCCCACTGGACCTGCCAGCGCTGCCCTTGTACATCCTTCGGGCAACGTATGACGCCCGAGGTTCCAGATGCCCTATGATCCCTCCAGCAGCGCAGCCCGATGGCAACAGGCCTGGGCTGACGCCGGCAGCTTTACCGCCACGCGCGACGAGCGGCCGAAATACTATGTGCTGGAGATGTTTCCCTATCCTTCGGGCCGCATCCATATGGGCCATGTGCGCAACTATGCCATGGGCGATGTGGTGGCGCGGTACAAGCGCGCGCAGGGATTCAGCGTGCTGCATCCGATGGGCTGGGACGCGTTCGGCATGCCCGCCGAAAATGCCGCGATGGAACAGGGAGGCCATCCGCGCGACTGGACCTACGGCAATATCGCGACCATGCGCGACCAACTTAAACCCTTGGGTCTGTCCATCGACTGGAGCCGGGAATTCGCCACCTGCGACGACGACTATGTTGCGCAACAGCAGGCGCTGTTTCTTGATTTCCTGAATGCCGGGCTGATCACCCGCAAATCGGCGCAGGTGAACTGGGATCCGGTCGATATGACCGTGCTGGCGAATGAACAGGTGATCGACGGCAAGGGCTGGCGTTCGGGCGCTGCGGTCGAGCGCCGGGAACTGACCCAATGGTTCTTCCGAATCAGCGACTATTCCGAGGAATTGCTGGCCGCGCTGGACGGTCTGACCGGCTGGCCCGACAAGGTCCGGCTGATGCAACAGAACTGGATCGGCAAGTCGCGCGGCCTGCAATTCCGGTTCGAAAGCGTCGATGCGCCCGAAGGATTCGCGCAGATCGAGGTTTATACCACCCGCCCCGACACGCTGATGGGCGCGTCCTTCCTGGCGCTGTCGCCGGATCATCCGCTGGTCAAGGCGCTGGCGGGCACCCCCGAGATTACCGCCTTTGTCGAGGAATGCCGCCGCATTGGCACCACCGAAGAGGCCATCGAAACCGCACCCAAGCTGGGTTTCGACACCGGGCTGAAGGTTCGCCATCCGCTTGACCCGGCATGGGAATTGCCGGTCTGGATCGCGAATTTCGTGCTGATGGACTATGGCACGGGTGCGATTTTCGGGTCGCCCGCCCATGACGAGCGCGACCATGAATTTGCAACGAAATACGGATTGCCGATCCGCGCCACCTTTGGCGAAAGGGGCATGACGCTGGAACAGGCCGATGCGCTGGTCGCGGCGGCGGCCTATATTCCGCTGAAATCCGAGGTTGTGACCTATGTGCGCGGCTTCTCTGGACTGGCGGATCAGACTGGCGAGGACGCGGTGGTCGCCGCCATCGCGCATGCGGAACAGGCAGGATATGGCGAGGGCGTGACGAAATTCCGCCTGCGCGACTGGGGTATTTCGCGCCAGCGTTACTGGGGTTGCCCGATTCCCGTGGTGCATTGCGACAAATGCGGCACAGTGCCCGAGGCCAAGGAAAACCTGCCCGTTCTGTTGCCTCGGGATGTGACCTTCGACGTGCCGGGAAACCCTCTGGACCGGCATCCGGCATGGCGTCAGACCACCTGCCCGGTTTGCGGCGGCGCTGCGCTGCGGGAAACCGATACGATGGATACTTTCGTCGATTCGTCATGGTATTATGCGCGCTTCACCAATCCGCATGCCGACACCCCGACGAAGCGCGCGGATGCCGATTACTGGATGAATGTGGACCAGTATATCGGCGGCATCGAACACGCGATCCTGCATCTGCTGTATTCGCGGTTCTTCGCCCGCGCGATGGCCAAAACGGGCCACCTGTCCGAAACGGCGGGCGAACCGTTCGATGCGCTGTTCACGCAGGGCATGGTCACGCACGAAATTTATATGACCCGTGATGCAAGGGGCCGCCCGGTCTATCACCTGCCCGAGGATGTCACCAACGGCAAGCTGGCCGACGGCACCCCGGTCGAGGTAATCCCCTCGGCCAAGATGTCGAAATCCAAGAAGAATGTCGTTGATCCGGTGAATATCGTCGCCAGTTTCGGTGCCGATACCGCGCGCTGGTTCATGCTGTCCGACAGCCCGCCCGAACGCGATGTGGAATGGACCAGCGCCGGGGCCGAGGCTGCGTACAAGTTTCTGGCACGCGTCTGGCGTCAGGCCGAGGATGCGCCCGAGGGCGGTGATGACCCTGACCTGACCCGCGCCGCCCATCGCGCCATCGCCGATGTGACCCGTTCCATCGAGGGGTTCGCCTTTAACAAGGCCGTGGCCCGTCTGTACGAGCTGGCCAATGCTGTCGGCAAATCCCCGGCAGGCGGTGATTCGCGCCGTGCGGTGCTGCGGATCATGGCGCAGCTTATGTCGCCGATGGTGCCGCATCTGGCCGAAGATGTCTGGGCGATGGCCGGGGGGCAGGGCATGGCAGTCGATGCGCCATGGCCGCAGGCCGATCCGGCGATGCTGGTCGATGATACAGTGACGCTGCCGATCCAGATCAACGGCAAGCGCCGGGCGGAAATCTGCGTGGCGAAGGATATGCCCCGCGATCAGATCGAATCGCTGGTGCTGGCCGATGAAACGGTGCAGCGTTTCCTTGACGGTGCCACGCCGAAGAAACTGATCGTAGTTCCGGGACGGATCATCAATGTCGTTGCCTGACCGCATCCCCCGCCGCGCCGCCCTGTTGGGGCTGATGGCACTTGGTGCCTGCGGGCTGACACCGGTTTACGGACCGGGCGGCGGCGGGGGCAAGCTGTTCGGCAAGGTTCGCCCGCGCGATCCGAAAACCTATCAGGAATTCGCCTTCAACCGCCGTCTTTCGGAACGGCTGGGGCCGGATGGCGATGCGATCTATGATCTGGACTATCTGCTCAGCATCGGGGTCGTGCCACAGGCGATCACCCCGGACGAGGTGACGACGCGTTATTCCTTGAACGGCACGGCCGATTTCGCGCTGCGGGACCGCAGCGGGCAGGCCATCGCCTCGGGGCGGGTCAGCAATTTCACCTCTTATTCGACAACGGGCACGACGATCTCGACCCTGTCGGCCGAACGCGACGCGCGCGAGCGTCTGGGCTTTATGCTGGCCGATCAGGTGGTCACGCGGCTTTTGGCGGCCTCGGGTTCGCTGCCGGTGCAATGATCCTGAAGGGCGGGGAAATTGCCCGCTATCTGGCGCGGCCCGATCCGTCGCGCCCGGCGTTGCTGATCCACGGGCAGGACGCGATGCGCGTGGCGTTGAAACGGGCCGAGGCAGTGGGCGCACTGGTTGGCGCGAATGCCGATGAGGAAATGCGGCTGACCCGTATGGCCGGCGCGGGGCTGAAGAAAGACCCCGCCTTGATCATGGATGCGATCAAGGAAGTCGGCTTTTTCCCCGGTCCGCGCGTGGTGCTGGTCGAGGATACGCCCGACAGCGCCGCCGATCCGCTGCACGCCGCGCTGGAGGCATGGCAGCCGGGCGATGCGGTGATCGTGGTAACGGCGGGGGGGCTGGGCAAGTCATCCGCCCTGCGCAAGCTGTTCGAACCACACCCGGCGGCGATGACGGCCCCGATCTATAACGACCCTCCGGGAGAAGAGGAAATCGCGCGCTGGCTGGCGGATGCCGGTCTGCGCGAGGTTCCGGCCGACGCAATGCGCGACCTGATGGCGCTGGCCCGCGCGCTGGATCCTGGCGATCTGCGCCAGACCATCGAAAAAATTGGTCTTTACAAATACGACGATCCGGCGCCGCTGACCCCCGCCGAAATTGCGCTGATGGCCCCCGCCACGATCGAGGCCGATCTGGACGAATTGCTGCATGTCGTTGCCGAGGGGCGCGCCGACCGGTTCGGCCCGCTGATGCGCCGGATCGAGGGGCAGGGAATCACACCCGTGACATTGTGCATCGGGGCGCTGCGCCATTTCCGTGCGCTGCATCTGGCCGCCGCCGATCCACAGGGGCCGGGCGCCGGTCTTTCGCGTGTGCGACCGCCGGTCTTTGGCCCACGCCGCGAACGCATGGCGCGGCAGGCGCAAAGCTGGGGCATGGGTCCGCTGGAAGAGGCGGTATCCACCCTGCTGGCCACCGATCTGGCGCTGCGCAGTTCCACCCGCGCGCCGCAGATGGCGCTGGTCGAACGTGCGTTGATCCGGCTGGCCATGACCGCGCGGGGCCGCAGATGAGCGAAGCCGTGGACGCGCTGATCATTGGCGCGGGTCCGGCAGGGCTGATGGCGGCAGAGGTTCTGGCGGGTGCGGGGCGGCAGGTTGTGGTGGCCGAGGCCATGCCCACCCCGGCCCGCAAATTCCTGATGGCGGGCAAATCCGGGCTGAACCTGACGCGCGATGAGCCTCGGCCCCGGTTTCAGAGCCATTACAGCGGCGCGGTCGATGTGACGCGATTCGGCCCGCCCGAGGTCATGGACTGGGCGCGGGGGCTGGGGGTCGCGCTATTCACCGGCTCGTCCGGGCGGGTGTTTCCGGTGGGCATGAAGGCCTCGCCCCTGCTGCGGGCATGGCTGGCCCGGCTGCGCGGTTCGGGGGTTGATCTGCGCACCCGCTGGCGCTGGACGGGGCTGGGGGGCGGGTTTCATTTTGCCACGCCCGACGGCCCGCGTCTGTTGGTGCCGCAGGTCACGGTGTTGGCGCTTGGCGGGGCAAGCTGGCCAAGGCTGGGATCCGATGCCGCATGGGTGCCCGTTCTGCAAGGTGCGGGCGTCGGGATTTCCGGGTTCCGGCCCGCGAATATGGGCTTTCGCGTCGTCTGGTCGCCCGCGATGGCCCCGCATTTCGGGGCGGCGGTCAAGGGTGTCGCGATCCGCGCGGGCGATCTGGTCAGCCGGGGCGAGTGGGTCATCTCGCGGCAAGGGGTCGAGGGCGGCGGCCTTTATCAGGTCGCGGCGGCGCTTCGCGACGGGGCAGAGGCCTGCGTCGATCTTGCGCCCGATCTGGACCTTGCCGCGCTGACTGCCCGCTTTGCCCGCCCGCGCGGCAAGCTGTCGCTTGGCAACTGGCTGCGGCGGGTTCTGGGCGACCCGGTCCGGGTGGCGCTGCTGCTGGAATGGGGGCGGCCCTTGTCCGGCGATCCGGCGGCATGGGCGGCGCGGGCCAAAACTCTGCCGCTGCGCCATGACGGGCCGCAGGGGCTGGAACGGGCGATTTCCTCGGCCGGGGGCATTACCGCCGAATCGCTTGGCCCGGACTTGCAGCTTGCGGCGCTGCCCGGCACCTTTGCCGCAGGCGAGATGCTGGACTGGGAGGCTCCGACGGGCGGCTATCTGCTGACCGGCTGTCTGGCGCAGGGGCGGCAGGCCGGGCAAGGGGCGCTGAACTGGCTGCGCGCCCGTTGATTTTCACGAAATGTTCGTCATCTTGGGGCCATGCCAGCCGTCAGCCCGGAAACCCCGAACACCATGACCCTGCCGCCCGAATTTCACGACTGGTTCGCGCGGCAGGGCTGGCAACCGCATCCGCATCAGATTGCGCTGCTGCGCGCGCGGGGCGACACGCTGCTGATTGCGCCGACCGGGGGCGGCAAGACGCTGGCCGGGTTTCTGCCGGGCCTTGTTGATCTGCGCAGGCCCGCAGGCGGGATGCACACGCTGTATGTATCGCCATTGAAGGCGCTGACGGCTGATATTGCCCGCAATCTGGCGCGTCCGGTGGCCGATTTGGGGCTGAATATCCGCGTCGAGGACCGCACCGGCGACACCCGCCCGGCACAGCGCGCGCGGCAGCGCGTCAATCCGCCTGACATCCTGCTGACCACGCCCGAATCGCTTGCGCTGATGTTGTCCTATGAACAGGCTCCGGCGATCTTTGGCGGGCTGCGCCGGGTGGTGTTGGACGAATTGCACGCGCTGGCCGAAAGCAAGCGCGGAGATCAGTTGATGCTATGCCTTGCGCGGCTGCGCAGCCTTGCCCCTGGACTGATCGTCACCGGCCTGTCGGCCACGGTCGAGGATCCTATGCGGCTGGCCGGGTTCATGGGCGGTGCGACGGTTCTTGAGGCCGATCCCGGTCCCGACCCGGACATCGCCATGCTGCCGACCGCCCGTTCCGCGCCATGGGCCGGTGGCGGCGGGCACTACGCGATCCCCGAGGTGCTGGCCGAGATCAGGGCCGCGACGACGACCATCATCTTTATCAACACCCGCGCCCAGGCCGAGCTGTTCTTTCAGGCGCTGTGGGCCGCGAATGACGACAACCTGCCCATCGGTTTGCACCATGGCAGCCTTGCGCGCGAGGCCCGCCAGCGGGTCGAGGCAGCGATGGCGGCGGGCGAATTGCGCGCGGTGGTGGCGACGGGCAGTCTGGATCTGGGCATTGACTGGGGCGCGGTCGATCTGGTCATTCAGGTTGGCGCGCCGAAAAACGTCAAGCGGCTGGTACAGCGGATCGGGCGGGCAAATCACCGCTATAACGCGCCATCCCGCGCCCGGATCGTGCCCGCGAACCGGTTCGAGGTGATCGAATGCGTCGCCGCCCTGCAAGCCGTGGCCGAGCGCGATCTGGACGGCGATCCGCGCGGGCCGGGGCCCTTGGACGTGCTGTGCCAGCATATCCTGCTGACCGCCTGCGCCGGTCCCTTTGACGCGGACGCCCTGTTCGCCGAGGTCGCCAGCGCCGGTCCCTATCGCGCCCTGACGCGGGCGGATTTCGATGCCTGCATGGATTTCGCGGCGACCGGTGGTTATGCGCTGCGGGCCTATGACCGTTGGCAGCGTTTGATGCAGCGCGACGGCATGTGGCGGCTGCGCGACCCCCGCTCGGCCCGCGATCTGCGGATGAATATCGGCACCATCGTCGATGCGGGGCTGCTGAAGGTCCGCATGCGCGGTCGGGGCGGTGCCCCCCTTGGCGAGGTCGAAGAGGCCTTTGCCGCCACGCTGCATGCTGGCGACACCTTCCTGATCGGTGGCCAGACCGTGCGGTACGAGGGTCTGCGCGACATGGTGGTCGAGGTCACGAAACAGCCCGCGAAACAGCCCCGGATCGCGGTGTTTTCGGGGGTCAAGCTGGCGACATCGACCCAGCTTTCGCATCGCGTGCAGGCGCTGATCGGCGATCCTGCGGCCCATAAGGGTTTGCCGACGGACGCAAGCAACTGGCTGGACTTGCAGGCGCAGGTCAGTGCGTTGCCGCGCCCCGGAGTTCTGGTCAGCGAAAGCTTTCCGCATCAGGGCCGCTGGCATTTCGCGCTGTACGGCTTTGCCGGGCGGAATGCGCTGCAAACGCTTGGGCTGTTGATGACGCGCATGATGGAAGAGGCCGGGCTGGGGCCGCTGGGGTTTCTGTCAACCGATTACGCGCTGCTGATCTGGTCTCTGGACCCGGTGACGGACCCCGCGCCGCTGCTGGACCGGCAGGGCCTGCGCGCGGGGCTGGGCAACTGGCTGGCGGGGAATGCGGTGATGAAACGGACCTTCCGCGATGTCGCGACCATTGCCGGGCTGATCCACCGCAACCTGCCCGGTCAGCGCAAGACCGGGCGGCAGGCCACGTTTTCCAGCGACATCCTGTATGACACGCTGCACAAATACGACCCCGACCATTTGCTGCTGCGCATCACCGCGGATGAGGCGCGACGCGGGCTTGTCGATTTCGACCGGATCGACGAAATGCTGGACCGCTCGCCCCGGCATGACCACCGGATGCCCGGTCGCGTGACGCCCCTTGCCGCGCCGCTGCTGCTGGAGGTTGGCAAGGTTCCCATCTCGGGGCAGGGGCGCGAAAGGCTGGCCGAGGCCGAGGCGGCGGCACTGATGGCAGAGGCGGGACTGGCTTGACGTCTTACGGCCTGGAATTTGCGGGGGAACCGCTAGAGGCGCGGGCATCCGGCGCATTGTTCTGGCCGGCCCGGCGCTGGCTGATCGTGGCGGATCTGCATCTTGGCAAATCCGAACGCATTGCCCGGCGCGGCGGGCCCCTGCTGCCACCCTATGAGGTGCAGGCGACGCTGGAACGGTTGCGGGCCGAGATTGGCCAGACTGACCCGGTTTGCGTGGTCAGTCTGGGTGACGGGTTCGATGATGACGCGGCGGTGACGGCGCTGCCCGAGCCGATCCGCCGGGATCTGCACAGTCTGGCGCAGGGGCGCGACTGGCTGTGGATCAGCGGCAACCACGACCCTGCACCGGTCGGCGCGCATCTGCCCGGCCGGACCTGCACCGAAGTGTCCGACAGGCTGATACTTCGGCATCAGGCGGGTGCGGGGCCAGACATCTCGGGGCATTATCACCCCTGTATCCGGCTGGCGGGGCAGAGGCGGCGATGCTTTGCGATTGGCCGCAACCATCTGATCCTGCCAGCATTCGGCGCCTATACCGGCGGGCTGGACATTGCCGATCCGGCGCTGACCGCGCTGGTGCCGCATGGGCTGGCGGTGGTCTGCGGGACGCGGGCGCTGGCCCTGCCATTGCCGCAGCGAAAGGCTGGCGAGTCAGCGACCCGCCAGCAAAATGGTCGCGGCACAGGGCGTTAGAACGCGTAGTTCAGGCCCAGGCTGATATTCGAATGCTTGGGTGTCGCACGCGTGATCAGGTCGGTGCCGGCATCGCTGAAGGTCACGTCTTCCTTGCCATATTCGCGGAACTGATATTCGGCAAAGACCGACAGATTCGGGCGGAACTTGTGCTCGACCCCGACGCCAAGGATATAATCGGTACGGTTATAACCCTTTTTCTGATTGAAATCACCGACGCCGGCCACCGCCATGTCAAGCGTATAGTCGAAATCCCCGTAAGAGATGCCTGCAAGGCCATAGATTTGTGTTTGCGGCCGGACCAGATAGCCTGCCTTGACCTTGGCCGAGGCGATCCAGTTCACTTCGGATTTCACCTTTACATCGACCATGGTGCCCGAGGCCGTGTCGGTCCCGCTGCGACTGAACGAATCGTCCACGCTGCCGCCCTCGATCGCGACTTCGGGGCCGACCACCCAATTGCCAAAGACCCAGTTGTAACCGGCATGCAGATTGCCGGTGAAGCCCTCGACATCGACATTGCCGATATCGTTATTGCGCTGGACGGTCGCGCCACCCCGGCGGGTTTCCAGCCCGACTTCGTCATCGGCACCAAAGCTGTAGCCGATACCGAAACCGACATAGGGGCCGGCCCAGTCATAGACTGGCGCGGTATCTACCGGGGCGACGATGACAGGCTCGTCTACCGGGGTAACAAAGCCGCCCGACAGGGCGAGGCTTGCCGACATCAACGTGCTGCCGATGACAGAAGACATGAAAACAGATGACTTACGCATAATGAACTCCGACGCGGTCCGAGGGTTAAGTCCGTGGGTTGGTTTTAATAGACCACATATATTAAAAAATAATTGCCAAATATCGCGAATTGACAACGGGTTGTTCGACGAAACTTCCAGCACCGACACATGAATGTCACATGTCCTGCGAAGCATTGGCCGATTCTCGCCCATAGCGTGATTTTTGTCGGCGGATTTCGGGGCCCGTTGCCCAGATGCCATGCAACGCAAGCGCGTAATTTACCTAACGGAGTGCAACGGTGGGGGGGGCAAAAATGCGAAATCCCCGTGCTGCGGGCTGTTCTGGGCATGGGCCGACAAAGGATGATAACCCGGCGCGCAGTCGCGTCATACGGTTGTCCTTGCGTTGGCCGGCCTGTTCTTTGAAGGTGAAAAACGGGCCGAGCGACCGGGACAGGTGGATACGGCAGGGGCATGGACAGCCCGCATCCACCTGCGAAAACAGCTCTTGTAATAATGAAACAGCAAATAATCTCCATATTATTCCTATGGATAGTGAAATCGCCCCCGGAAGCGAACTAATCAGTTGACCAAATGGAAAATTAATTGCATCTTCAGGATGAAGTTAAAGAAATATAATCTTTCAAGAGGTAGACATGCGTCGCGCCTTTCATTTAGATGCACAATACGGATTTTTCACAGCCCTTCTCTTTTTAATCTGCATATTACTTCCAGATGCGACGCGTTCGGCGACTTTTCAGGATGTCATTATTGACCGTTCGGCGGTGGTCCTTGGCGGGACAGGCTTTCTTTCCGAAGGCTCTGTCACGGGATTTGGGCCGACGGTGATCGACCCGGATACGGGACTGGGTTATGTTCCGGGCGTGATCTTCGACGCTTTGGGTCTTGGCACGGCGTCTTTTCTGGATATCGGCTTTCCCCCGACGACATTTCTGGCAGGGGCGATTGTCGATGCCGAAAGCTCGACCGGGTTGATGACGTTTCTGGTCGCGGACAGCGCGTCGAACGCGTTTTTCGCCATCGACCTGCGAAGCGCCATTATCCAGCATGGGATTTTTTCACCGATATTACAAATCGATCCGGCAGCCGTGATTCGTGTCTATGCCGCGAACGCAGTGGTCGTTCCGCTGCCTGCCGGAGCGGTGCTGCTGGCTGGTTCGTTGCTGATGCTGACCGCCTCGCGACGTCGGCGGCGCGATAACTGATCCCAGCCTTCAGAATCCCGATTTTCCGCCGCATATGCATGTGCCGGCACCAATTCTGCATCCGGAGATTACCCTATGCCGAGCGATCGTAACCCGCTTGACGATATCGAATTTGAAAACCTCAGCGATCTGGCGGATGTCGAATATCGTGCCGATGATACCGAGGATCTGGCCCTGGATGGAAAGGGCGGGAATGATGTGATCATGTCCGGTTCGGGGAACGATGTGATCCGGGGCGGTGATGGCGATGACTATGTTTCGGGTGGCGGCGGCAAGGATCTTCTTTCCGGCGGGGCGGGAAATAATATCCTGTCCGGCGGTGCCGGAGGTGATTTGTTCATATTCGACGCTGCCGAAATGGACGGGAACTCTTATAACACCGTCACCGATTTTGATCCGGCAATAGACAAGCTGCTGATCATCGGTTTCGGCTTTGACGATTTTGCGGCCATTCCGTCATTTGTCGCGCCGACCGGCGTGATGCTGCAACTTGCGCCCGGCAAGACAGTACTTTTGCAGCGGGTCTTTTCGCTGGATGATCTGGCGGAGGCGGTCGAACTGGGTTTGCCGGATGAAGAACAATCTCCGGTTGTAACTGCCGGTCTGGCCGAGGATACGGGCATTGTCGGCGACGGCATCACCTCGCATGCCGGGATTGTCGGCAGCATCAGCGCCGAGAATGCTGTGACCGGCCTGTTCCTGTCGGTCGATGGCGCGGCCGAGGTCGATGTCAGCGATTCGCTGGATGATGCGGGCGGGTTCAGTCTGGATCCGACGGATTACGGGGGGCTTGCCGATGGTGCGCATCGCCTGACGCTACGCGCGGTGGACGGAAACGGGACCGCATCATCCCCGGTGGCCGTTGATCTGACACTGGACAGCGCGGCACCCGCGATTTCGGCGCTTGGTCTGGACGCGGCGTCAGATACCGGCCTGCCGGGTGACGGCAAGACCGACCTTCGGGTAATCTCGATCAGCGGGCAGACCGAGGCGGGGGCGGTGGTCGCCCTTGGCGCGCAGCAGGTGACGGCGGATGCCGACGGGGCCTTCACTTTGCCGGGCGTGGCGATTTCGGCGGGCGTGAACAATCTGCAACTGACCAGCACGGATTCTGCCGGAAACAGTGCCTCGGCGACGTTCACGGTCGAGGGAACCGAGCCAGAGGGCGACGATGCGCCCGATGTGGCCGCGCTTGGGCTGGTGAATGACACGGGCGCATCGGACAGCGACGGCGTGACCAGCGATCCCGCAGTATCCGGGTCGGTCAGCGGCGGCACGGTTGCAAAGCTGTGGATCAGCGTGAATGGCGGTCCTGCGGTTGATGCGACGGCGGCGCTGTCGGGCTCGGCCTTCAGCATCGACGAAGCCCTGCTGCGGGCCGCTGCGGGCGGCACGCTGGCAGATGGCGCGCTGGTGGCGCGGGTCATGGCCGAGGATGACGCAGGCCAGCAGGGCGAGGCCGCGCAGCTTGCCTTCACGCTGGATCGCAGCGCGCCGGAATTGTCGGGGGCGGGGCTTGCGGCCTCGTCCGACACGGGGGTTGCGGGGGATCAGATCACCTCGCTGCGCTCGGTCCGGATCACCGGGCAGGGAGAGCCGGGCGCGACAGTCGCGGCGGATGGGGCAAGAACCATCGTCGGGCTGGATGGCAGCTTTGCGCTGAATGGTGTGGCCATCACGGTGGGAAGCAATCTGATCAGCCTGACCACGACGGACCGTGCGGGGAACAGCAGCCAGTCACAGCTTGAAATTACCGGAATCGAGGCTGTCGAGGGTCAGCCCGTGCTGGTCTGGAACGACATCGCGCTTGAAGCCATTGCCGGAAATGCCGAGCTTGCGACCAAGGCGTCGCGGGTGCTGGCCATGCAGTCGGTCGCGGTCTTTGATGTGATCGCCGCGCTTGACGACGCTCCGGCCTTTCTGGTCGATGAATCCGCCGTCAGCGGCAGCAATCTGAATGCGGCGGTGGCGCAGGCATCTCATGCCGTACTCAGCTATGCCTTTCCTGCATTTCAAAGCCAGCTTGACCTGTATCTTGCCGAAGCGCTGGCCGCCGTTCCGGATGGGGCTGGCAAGACGGCGGGAATCGCCCTTGGCAGGACGGTCGCGGACAAGGTGATCGCGATCCGGGATGGCGATGGGTGGAACGATTTCCGTACCCTGCCGGGCAGCGCGACGGCGGGCGAATGGCGCGAAACCGGCCCCTTGTTCGAACCGGCGGTGGACCCGCAATGGGCTGTCATGGACCCCTGGGTGCTGCAAGGCCCCGAACAGTTTCGTGCCCCCGAACCGCCCGCACTTGGCAGCGCCGCCTATGCCGACGCCGTGAACGCGGTCAGGGAAATCGGTGCGGCGGACAGTGCCACGCGTAGCGCCGACCAGACCGAGGCGGCGCTGTTCTGGAAGGACGGGCGCGGAACCGAGACGACGCCCGGACACTGGAACTCGATCGCCACCGATCTGATGCGGGACGAGGGCACCGGTTCGACCGAGGCGGCGCGGGCGCTGGCGATCCTGAACGTGTCGGTCGCGGATGCGATGATCGCGACATGGGACGTGAAATACACCAGCCGGCTGTGGCGCCCCGAGGATGCGATCCGTCTGGCCGATACGGACGGAAACCCGCTGACCACCGCCGATCCCGACTGGCAGCCGCTGGCCATCGCGCCCGCGCATCCGGACTATGTTTCGGGCCACTCGGCGGCTTCGGGCGCTGCGGCCGAGGCGCTGACCGCGCTGTTCGGGACGCATGCCTTCACGACCGAAAGCCTTGGGCTGGCTGGGGTCGAACGGTCCTTTGACAGTTTCTGGCAGGCGGCGCAGGAAAATGCTGCCAGCCGAGAATGGGCCGGCATCCATTTCGCCTTTTCGAACAAGGCCGGGCTGGAGCTTGGGTCAGATGTCGCCGGATGGGCGCTGGCCGCCTTTGACGACCGGACGGATGCCGCCCCGCCTGTCGTGCGTCTGAACGTCACCTATGGCTATGCCGAAGCGCTGTCCTTCGCGGTCTCGGGGTCGGTGCTGGACACGCTGTCGGGTCTGGCGCGGTTGACCGTCGCCATTGATGATGGCGATGCCGCGACCGATCCGGTAGAGCGGCAGGTCGCAGTGAACGCAAACGGCACGTTTTCGGCCCTGCTGGACCCGGACAGCGCAGATGGCACCTATACGCTGTCCTTTGTGGCCGAGGATGCCGCCGGGAACGTATCGGGGGCAGTTACCTCGACCGTGGTGTTCGATACGGCGGATCCGGTTCTCAGTTTCCGGGGGCTGGTCGATGGCGCATTGTATGGCAGCGCGGCACGGCTTGCCGGGACGGTTGACGGCACCGGCTCGCCCATTGTTGCGCTGGCCTATCAGATCGACGGCGGCCGGACCCATGCGCTGACCTACAACCCGACGACCGGCGCTTTTGATTCCGCGCTGAACCTGTCGGCATTGTCGCAGGGCGATCACATGGTGACGGTGATCGCGGCGGATGCGGCGGGCAATTCGATCCGTCAGGACATCGCGCTGGATCTGCCCGACCCGGTACCCTTCATGGTGACGCGTGTATCGCCCGCAAGCGGTGCGAAAGAGGTTGGCGCGACCTTCCGCCCGGAAATCCACTTCTCGCGCCCGGTCGATTCGGCGACTGTGACCGCCGAGACCATGTTTCTGACCGATGCCGCAGGGGAAAAAATTCCTGCCAATATTCAAGTCAGCGAAGACGGGCTGAAGGCATGGCTGTTTCCCTCGGCGGCGATGCCGGGGGCCAGCAGCATCCGGATCAATGTGACCGGCGGTATTCAGGCGCGCGACGGCACCGCGCTGGATGGCGACGGCGATGGCGCGGCGGGTGGCAGCCTGACATCCGGCTTTACCACCGTTTCGACAACGGCGGTCCCGAACACGACGCTCAGCGGTTTTGTCGTGGATCCGGGCAAAGACCTGAAACCGATGACCGTCGATGATTACTCGGTCGGCCTCGACGGGATCGACTATACCGCAGACGATGTGTTCCACAGCCCGATTGCCGGGGTGAAGGTATTCATCCTTGGCCGCGAAAGCGAATTCGTGCTGACCGACGCGAATGGCCGGTTCGAGCTGACCAACGTTCCCTCGGGCAATGTCAAGGTCGCCATTGACGGGCGCGCGGCCACGAACGCGCCGGACGGGATTTTCTGGCCCGAAATGGTGATGGACGCGAAAATCATCGCCGGGCAGGCCAATACGCTGATGGCCTCGCAAGGGTCGGTTCAGCAGCGCGAGGCGGTGCAGGGCCGGGGCGAGGTCTATCTGCCACGCGTGCCCAGTGAAATCCTGACCGATGTTTCGGCCAGCGACGAGACGCAGATCACGATGCCGGTCTCTGCCGCGCAGGATCTGACCGATGAGCAGCGCTCGCAGGTCAGTCTTGTCCTTCAGCCCGGTTCGGTCGTGGATGAACATGGCGATCCGGTCACGAATGCGCAGGTCGGCATTTCCACGGTTCCGCCCGAACTGGTGATGGACATGCTGCCCGACGGCATCATGCAGCACACGTTCGACCTGACCATTCAGGCCCCCGACGCAGCGGTGTTCACCACGCCCGCCGAACTGACCCTGCCGAATGTGTTCGAGGCCGCTCCGGGCACCAAGCTGAACCTTCTGTCCTTTGATCACACCACCGGTCGCCTTGTGATCGAGGGGACGGCCACGGTTTCCGCCGATGGCAAGACGGTGACGACCGATCCCGGCACCGGCATCACAAAACCCGGCTGGCACGGCATGACCCCGCCCGGCGGCTGCGGCGGCGACGGCGGCCCTCCGAAGCAACCCGAAGAGCCAAAGCCCGAGGACACGACCGAGGAACTGGCCCCCGAAATCGTCGCGCTGATCTTTAACGAAGGCGCGGGCTTTTCGTGGGAACGGACATGGACCGCGAAAGAGGAACTTGAAGACACACCGCCCCCGCCCCCCGGCGAAGACGAATGCGCCCCGCCCGCCCCGCCCGGGGACACGGACCAGCATCAGCCCGATCTGAAGGTCAAGATCACGATTGACGGGCCGCTTGGCGACTTTCTTAAGAAATCGGGCGACCTGAAACTCCAGAACACAGAGTTCGTGCTGCGCGCGGGCACAGGTAAGGAAAAGTCCCTTGGGCTTGCGGCTCAGTCTTTCGATGAGATGGAGGCCGGCACTTTTTTCGGGCTGTTTGGCACAACGGGGATCAAGGCGTGCGAGGATAATATCCTTTTCGGGTCAAAGGTCACAATCGAGGAAACGACCACCCGCCCCGATGGCTCAAAGCACACCGTCAAACAGGATGTCTGTTTCACGCGATACGTGGATGCGACGGACGATAACCACGCAGACAAGAAAACGGAATTCAACGACGCTTTGGTTGCTGGTGTCAAACGTGAGGTCGGGCTTGATATTCGCGGCGGAGGCGGTCTGAAAGCAAGCATCGTCAGCGGCACAGAGTTCACGGCATCCACAGCCAAAATCGGGTTCGATCCAAGCGCGGCGGGTGCCAGGACAGCAGAACTGAAATTCACTTATGACGGCGGGATCGAGGTCGCCGAGAAGATCGCGCTGGCAGGAAACGGTAAGGATCCGCAAAAGATATTCATTAACACAGCGTCGCTTGAACAGGCCCTGGCCCAGATCGCCGGCCCCACGCCGCCCGCCGCTGTCAATACTGCGGGGCTGTCGCCCTCTGATTACGCGCTTATCGACAACCTGGACGCGGCCGGAAATGCCGTAAACGAACGCGCTGCAATAGCGGCTGACGTCAAGGCGCGGGTCGAGGCGGATTACGCAACCTATGCGTCCGGGATTCAGTTCGTGAATGTGTCGGGGGCAGACGCCGTCACCGTCAACTACAACTTTGACCCAGAAGACCTCTACTATGGCAGGGCCGATCAGGTCGATATCGGCGGCTTGCAAACCGTTCTTGCAAACGAAGAGACCTATTCGCGCTCGGAATTGTTTTTCAAGCTTGATAAAGAGGTCAATCAAACATCTTCCGGCGTCGTGAACGTTTACGCGGACACGGTTCTGGAGATTTTCACCCCCTCGCGGGCAGAGTTGATCAAGTCGCTGGCGGATACTACAGCCCATGAAGCAGGCCATACACTTGGCCTAGTACATACATGGAAATCTTTCGACGAAAGCTTTCTGTGGATCGACTATAAAACCACCAAATCCGCCGGGCGTGGAACGGATGGCAAGGGCGACATCATGATGGGGCATGCGGGGGATCCCAACCCCCCGTTATCCTTTACCTCGATGACCGACGAGGCCGTCAGAATTCTTTCAAACATGACCTATACGCGTGCCCAGATCGAGTCCGCGTTCGATTACTATTACGGCAATATCGTCAACGAGGGATATTTTGCCGCCCTCGAAGGTGTGGATGACGGCGATCACGGTAGCCCGCTGTTCACAGGGCCAAAGCTGCTGATCTCGCAGCCAAATGGGGTTCCGTTCTTCCGGGGTCTCGATTTTGGCAGCGTCGGTCTGGATGACGGTGCGGTAAGCCAGACGCTGCTTCTGATCAATGCGGGCGACGAGCTTCTGGTCCTTGAGAGCATGGCACTGCAAGGCCGGGGGCTAAGCGTGGTCGGTGGCGACATCGCAGGAACAGAACTTGTTCCGGGTGAGGCGGTCGAGCTTGAGGTTTTCTTTGACCCCGACCATGTCGGCGCGCAGTTTGGCGGGCTGAGCGTGACCTCGAACGATCCGTCGGGCACCGCCACCCTCCAGATCTCTGGAAACGCGCTCAATATGGGGGCGACCATTTCTGTGACGTCCCCTAATTCCAACATCGGCGGCGTGGACCGGGGCGTGACCGAAAGCGTGGACGAGATGTTCACGATCACCAATCAGGGGCTTGAGGATCTGGTGATCGACGGGATTGCGCTTGCGGATACGGCGGCGGCGTTCGGGTTGACCGGGGTGCCGGCCGATCTGGCGGCCAGTCCGCTGACCCTTGCGACGGGCGAAAGCTTCAGCTTTGGCGTTTCCTTCACCGGCGTCGCGCCGGGCCTGTCGCGTGGCGAGATCGT
>NZ_JBKEBL010000006.1:0-2651 GCF_047973135.1 Paracoccus sp. (in: a-proteobacteria) | reverse complement strand
GCTTCCTGATCCTGCACGGCAACGAGGTGAAGGCCGATCTGCCGCTGTCCAAGCTCTCCTCCAGCGCGCCGGAATATGACCGGCCCTGGGTCGAGACCCCGGCGGCGAAGGCGATGCCCGCCCTGCCCCCGATCACCCCGATCGCCGCCCTGCGCAAATTGATCGGCTCCCCCTCCCATGCGCATAAGGGCTGGGTCTGGGAACAGTATGACACGCAGGTCGGCGCCGATACCATCCGCCGCCCCGGCATGGGGGCGGGCGTGGTTCGCGTTCATGGCACCGACAAGGCGCTCGCGTTTACCAGCGACGTGACCCCGCGCTACGTCAAGGCGAACCCCTTCGAGGGTGGCAAGCAGGCGGTGGCCGAGGCCTATCGCAACCTTTCCGCCGTGGGCGCGCTGCCCTTGGCCACCACCGACAACCTGAATTTCGGCAATCCCGAAAAGCCCGAGATCATGGGCCAGTTCGTCGGCGCGATCAAAGGGATTGGCGAGGCCTGCGCCGCGTTGGATTTCCCCATCGTTTCGGGCAATGTCAGCCTGTATAACGAAACCGACGGAAAAGGCATCCTGCCCACCCCCACCATCGGCGGCGTCGGCCTGATCGCCAATCTGGACGATCTGATCGCCGGCCTGCCCGAGGATGGCGACGTCGCCATCGTCATCGGCGAAACGGCAGGACATTTGGACCAGTCGGCGCTGGCGCTTGAGGCATTCGGGATCGAGGCGGGCGACGCCCCCCATGTCGATCTGTCGGCCGAACGCAGACATGGCGAGTTTCTGCGGGCCAATCGCGGCCATCTGCGCGCCGCAACCGACCTTTCGGATGGCGGGCTGGCGCTGGCCGCGTTCGAAATGGCCGAGGCGGCGGGCATCGGCCTGCGGCTGGACAGCGGCGATATCGGCCAGTTGTTCGGCGAGGATCAGGCGCGCTATCTGGTCGCCTGCGATGCGCCGGGGGCGGCAGCCCTGCTGAAGGCGGCGGCGGGGGCGAATGTGCCCGCCGCGCAAGTCGGCAGCTTTGGTGGCATGGCCGTGCAGTTGGGCGAGGATGCGGGCGATCTGGCGGAACTGTCTATCCTGTACCGCAGCGCCTTCGCCACGGCGATCAGGGGCGACATGCCGGATCACGCATGATCCGCGCACCGGAAGGCTATGCCGCCATCGTCACGGCGGCAGGGCGCGGCAGCCGCGCGGGCGGTGGCGTGCCGAAACAATGGCGCGATCTGGCCGGCCAGTCGGTGCTGGCCCATACGCTTGCGGCGTTTGCGGGGTTCGGGCGCGTGGTGCTGGTCGTTCACGCCGACGATATGGGCCACGCGATCGCGCAATTCGCCGGTTCCGTCACCATCGTGACCGGCCAGGATACCCGCAGCGCCAGCGTCATGGCCGGGCTGACCGCGCTTGTGGGGCAGGCCAGCCATGTGCTGATCCATGACGGTGCGCGCCCTCTGGTCCCCGATGCGGTCATTCAGCGAGTGATCGACGCATTGCAAGGCGGCGCGGTAGCGGCGGCCCCTGCGCTGCCAGTGTCGGACGCGCTGTGGCGGGGCGCTGACGGGTTCGTGACCGGCACCCATCCCCGCGACGGGCTGTTCCGAGCACAGACCCCCCAAGGCTTTCGTCTGCCCGAAATCCTCGCCGCTCATCGCGCCCACCCCGAAGGTGCCGACGACGACGTTGAACTGGCCCGGCGTATGGGCCACCCGGTTGCTATTACGCCCGGCAGCGAGGACAATCTGAAGATCACCTTTCCCGCCGATTTTGCGCGGGCCGAACGATTGCTGGGGCAGGACATGGATATCAGGCTGGGCAATGGCTATGACGTGCATGCCTTTGGGCCGGGCGATCATGTCTGGCTGTGCGGCGTCAGGATCGCACATGAGGCCGGGCTGGTCGGCCATTCGGATGCCGATGTCGGCATGCACGCCCTGACCGACGCTATCTATGGCGCGCTGGCCGAAGGGGACATAGGCCGACACTTTCCGCCTTCGGACCCGCAATGGAAAGGCGCGGACAGTGCCATCTTCCTGCGCCACGCCGCCGATCTGGCGCGCGAACAGGGCTTTGGCTTCGGCAATGCCGATGTGACGCTGATCTGCGAGGCTCCGAAAATCGGCCCCCATGCCGCCGCCATGCAGGCGCGGCTGGCCGATATCATGGGCGTCGATCCGGGCCGGATCAGCGTCAAGGCCACCACCTCGGAACGGCTGGGCTTTACCGGTCGGCGCGAGGGTATTGCCGCCATCGCCACCGCCCTGCTGAAGAAAGGATGCCAACCATGATCCGGATGATTACAACATTCTTCGGCGTGGGCCTGCTGCGCCCTGCGCCGGGCACCTGGGGCTCGGCGGCTGCGGTGGCGCTTGGCGTGCTGTTCTGCGAACTGGGTGCAGCTTGGCTGGTGCCAGTTGGAACCGTGCTCGCGACGCTGCTCGGATTCTGGGCGGTGCCTCGCGCGGTCGCCGGGCTGGCCGACAAGGATCCGTCGGAAATCGTCATCGACGAGGTGGCGGGGCAGTGGCTGGCCATGTCCTTCACCGTCATTCCCTTGTGGTGGCACGGGGTGTCGATTCTGGCCGCGTGGCCGGGTTTTGTCGCGCCCTTCCTGCTGTTCCGGCTGTTCGACATCTGGAAACCCTGGCTGGTGGG
>NZ_JBKEBL010000176.1:0-6341 GCF_047973135.1 Paracoccus sp. (in: a-proteobacteria) | reverse complement strand
GCCGATCTGGCGATAGACCACGCAGTGATTCATGCAGGCCCCGCAACGGATGCAGCGCAGCATCTCGCGGAACTCATCCGCCAGCATATTCGTGCGGCCATTATCGACCAGCACGATATGCATTTCCTCGGGGCCATCCGCATCGCCTGCCCGCTTTGGCCCGCAATGAAAGGTCGTGTACTGGGTCAGCTCGCCCCCGGTCGCGGATCGCACCAGAAGCCGCAGCAGCGCGACGGCATGCGCGGTCGAGGGCACGATCTTTTCGATCCCTGCCGTCACGATATGGATGCGTGGCGGGGTGGTGGTCAGTTCGGCATTGCCCTCGTTGGTGACGGTGCAGGTCGCGCCGGTATCGGCGACCAGAAAATTCGCCCCGGAAATGCCCACATCCGCCGCAAGGAATTTGGTGCGCAACTGGGTGCGCGCGCTTTGCACCATGCTGGCCGGATCCTCGGCGGCGGGGGGCGGGGTGTGGCCCGCCTTGAACAGGTCCGCCACCTGTTCACGGGTGCGGTGCATGGCCGGCCAGATGATATGCGAGGGGGCCTCGCCAGCCAACTGGATGATATGTTCGGCCAGATCGGTCTCGACCCGCTCGATCCCGGCATCGGCAAGGGCATGCGGCAGGCCGATTTCCTCGCCCAGCATGGATTTCGAGCGCGTGACCAGCTTTGCCTTCGCCTCAAGGCAGATGCGGGTGACGATGGCACGGGCCTCGACATCATCTGCCGCCCAGTGGACCTGCGCGCCCGAGGTGGTGGCGTTCCTTTCGAACTGTTCCAGATAATGACCCAGATTGGCGATCACATGATCCTTGATCGCGCGGCCGCGCGCGCGCGCCGCCTCGAATTCGGGGAACGCCTCGATGGCGGCGGCGCGCTTGCGTTCCGCCGTGCCGGTGGTGCGGTCGATGGCTGTTTTCAGCGTCCTGTCGGCCAGCGAGTCATCGGCGCGGGCATTGAAGGGCAGTTGCGGCGCGTTCATGGCTTGCACTCTTCGACGATGGCGGGGCCATCGGCCATGCCCGCCAGCACCTCGATGGTGTGGAAACAGCGGGTCTTCGCGCCGCGCCGGTGCAGCTTGCCCGCCATGTTCATCAGGCATCCCAGATCGCCCGCCAGCAGCAGGTCAGCGCCGGTCTTTTCGATGGCCTCGGCCTTTTCGGTGACGATCCCGTTCGAAATCGCCGGGTATTTCACGCAGAAGGTGCCACCGAAACCGCAGCAGGTATCGCTGCCTTCCAGCGGGCGCATCTCCAGCCCCGCGATTTCGGCCAACAGCGCGCGCGGCTGCGCCGCCACGCCCAGTTCGCGCAACCCCGAGCAACTGTCGTGATAGGTGGCGCTGGCGTGCAACTGCCGTCCCTTGGGCAGAAAGCCCATGACATCGACCAGAAAGCTGGTGATTTCGTGGGTTTTCGCGGCCAGCGCGGCGGCGCGCGGTCCCCATTCGGGATCATCGGCCAGAAGTTCGGGATAGCCGTGCCGGATCGTTCCCGCGCAGGAACCCGAGGGCAGAACGACGTAATCATAAGGCTCCATCGCGGCGATGGTCTGCCGCGCCAGCGCCGCCGTCGCCCCGTCATCGCCGCTGTTGAATGCGGGCTGGCCGCAGCAGGTCTGCGCCTGCGGCACCTCGACCACGCAGCCGGCCTCTTGCAAAAGCCGGATCGCGGCAAAGCCGATTTGCGGACGGATGGCATCGACAAGGCAGGTCACGAACAGACCGACGCGAGGGCTTGGCTTTCCGGGCATGATGTTCTCGGTTCATTGCAGGGCCACAGCATCACCCAAACCGAACGGTGTCAATCACCCCTCGCAAACAAGGGTGCAGCGGGTGATGGATTTCGTCTCGATCAGTCCCGCGCTTGCGGCGTCAAACCGGTGAAAATGCGGGCTTTGAAGGTGCTGCCCGAAGGCTTCTTCGCTGTCATAGATTTCATACAGCAGCACACGGTCCGGCTGATCGGGTAATTCCATCACGTCAAAACGCTGGCATCCGGGTTCGTCGGCGACCGACGATCTGGCATTCGCGTCGATCAGCGGACGAAACGCGGCAAGCGATCCGGGCTTGAGGTGAAAGTCGGCGATGATGGCAAATTTCGTCATCCTGTTTCCTTTTCATCTCGATCTTTCAGGAAGCGCAGCCCGTCATTGCGGACCAACCGCGCCTTGTCCGTCACATTCTTAAACGACATTCCCGGAAAAAACACATGTTTGATCGACCCGGCATCCGGCAGCGCCGCCTGCCCGGTGGCAGGATCCATGCCCGCATGGACGTGGCGGGGCGATCAGTGGATGCGGTCGTGACGGCCGGGCGCATCCTTGCGCGAATACTGAACCATCGCGACGAAATCGCTGATCGTGCTGAACACGCGCGAATCGTCCGAACTGCACAGCGCCCTGCGATTCTGCATGTGGCGGCTGACAAGGTTCCTTGCCGGTTTGCCCTCGGCCAGCGTGCGTGCCGGATAAAGCGGCAATTCGCCGTTCATAAGTTCGGGGAACAGTTCGAAAATCTCTTGCAGGGCACTGGCGGGGACGGCCTTGATCGCCTCGGGGCCGGTAAACAGCGATTCCGCCTCGGCACCATCGGCAAAGACAATCTCGTGGCAGTCGAACAGGAAATGATAATAATCGACGCCGTCGCATTCGGCCATCTGTTCGATGCCGGGAATACCGATCAGCCGTTTCGCGGCGATCAGCACCTCCCATTCGCCAAAGATGCGCTGCGCGATGGCGGACCGGACAAGGATGCGGTGCTGCGGCGACACGACCAGATCGCGTGACGGCGTGTTCGGCCCAAGGGCACCGCGGGCGATGCGGATCGGCATCAGATGCGGACGCAGCCGCAACTGGCGGGCGCTGACATGCTGCTTGCCGATCCATGCGATAGGCTTGATCCCCCGGTCGCGGGTGACGATCATGTCGCCCTTTTTCAGCTTTTCGACAGGTACCTCGCCCCGAGCCGTCAGGATCATCGTCCCGGCAGCAAAGCACAGCGGGCTGGAGCCAAAGGAAGACACTGCCACCCTCAGGGGCGCATATCCGGTCGCGTCGCTGGCCGAGGCGTCCACCCGTTCGATCATGAACATCTTGCCGGCCACGGTGGTCAGCGACACATAGCCGTCAGCGCGCTGGTCCACGGCGGCAAAAGACGACGTATCTGTGCCCTGGCTGATGATCGAATAGTTCGAGGCGTCAAGAATGATCGTATGCGGGTAGGCGTCGGTCCAGGCGAGTTGCGAGGTGATATAGATCTTGCCATCCGCCCAGGCGATGTTCGCGTCGGGGCTGATCTGGCCAAGGCTGCCGGTGCCCGTCACAAGGCCGACACCGGGGCCGTCCTTGAAGACGACGCTGTCGCCGTTCGGACTGAGGACCATGATCCCGCCATTGCCGTTGGTTGTTGCGGTCGCACCACCTGACATAAAGATGTTATGCGTGTTCGGATCCAGCCTGACGTTCTGCAACAGGTAGCTGGCGTTGTTCGGATCTCCCGCGACCACGGGAAAGCTGGGACCGGCGGTTCCGTCACCATAAGTCGTCGTCCCGGTGGTCAGGTTGAAGGTCGTCCGCAGCGTCTGGCCATTCGCATCGTACTGGATATTGCCCTGCGCATCCAGGTCGAACACCGTCAACTGGTCGTCGTGGTTGTTCGAAGAAGAGGCACCGGCCATCAGCATCTTCAGCCCGTCCGAGGTCTTGATGACCTTTATCGACTGTTCGTTGTCGATCGTCTGATAATACAGGCCGGTTTTGGCCTGCCATTGCGCCAGTGTCAGCCCGTTCACACCGACCGTCAGTTCCGAACTGTTGTTCGCCGATGTCACCAGATCCCATTTTTCGGTCGTGGTGTTCCAGTGCATCTTGGAATAGAAATGGCCGCTGACGTCAAAGCCATAGCCGCCGGCAGTCCACATGTATTTCTCGCCATCGCCGCCCGTGAACTCGGAAAACGTCAACGCCCCTGTCGTTTCCGGGTTTCCGATATTGGTCAGCGAGGTGAAATTCTGGTCGTATTGCTGCGCGATGGGGGTCCATTGACCCGTGGCCGTGTCCAGCTTGTAGGTGACGTCACCGGTCTCGTATCCGGCGACGGTGGTTGCGTCTGCCGAGTTCGCATTCCAGGATTTGAAGAAATACAGATTTCCGTTCGACTGGAATATCTCGCCCTTGTGATACCCCTGATCCGGAGTGGTATAGATATACGCCGAGGTTTTCAGCGTCAGCGCCCCGGTATTGGCGTCCATCGTAAAGAACTCGACGCCCCTGTTACCGGTCGAGATAACGATATCCGTCAAGACGCCGTTGATGGTGAATTGCGTATGCTGAACGTTCCCGTACGCGCCGGTATTACCAGCCGTCGTGGATGTCGCCATCCCGAACAGATTCGTGGCGTCTTCGTTCAAACCCGATCCGGCCATGACTTCACATCTCCGTTTTCAATCGCGCAGGACATGCGCAGTCAGTCACCAGCACTCAGGCCCTCATGGCCCGGCTGATCGCGGTATCCCGCTTATTTCGATAAATTCTGGCCATGCCCCTGCATGGCGGCCTGGGGTCAGTACGCTACGCGACCCCGTACCCCGACTCCACTTCTCATCACGCGTCGTTGTGAATACCTCACGCGCGGATAAAAGCGCAGCCATTATAAAAGATCGTCACCGGAACCTTGGCATAGACGCCGCATCCGATCCGGCCAAATACCCTATCCAAAAGCATGCCCGAACGGTCAAAAATACAAGAATCACCGCCGAAAGGCCTGGTCTTTCATCCCGCACGTCTTTGCGCTAAATGCCATCTGCCGCAGGAACAGGAGGCCCCGGATATGGGCTATAGGGTCGTCGTCGCCGGAGCCACGGGCAATGTGGGCCGCGAAATGCTGAACATTCTGGCCGAGCGCGAATTTCCGGTCGATGAGATCGCCGCCCTCGCCTCGCGACGGTCACTGGGAACCGAGGTCAGCTTTGGCGACCGGACCCTGAAATGCCGCGACATCGAGGGGTTCGACTTTGCCGGCTGGGACATCGCCCTGTTCGCCATCGGATCAAAGGCCACGAAACAGCACGCCCCCGCCGCCGCAAGGGCCGGATGCGTGGTGATCGATAACAGCTCGCTCTATCGCTATGATCCGGCGGTGCCGCTGATCGTCCCCGAGGTCAACCCCGACGCGATCGCGGGCTATGCGAAAAAGAACATCATCGCCAATCCCAACTGCTCGACCGCGCAGATGGTCGTGGCGCTGAAACCGCTGCATGACCGCGCCCGAATCAGGCGTGTGGTCGTCTCGACCTATCAATCGGTCAGCGGCGCGGGCAAGCAGGCCATGGACGAGCTGTGGGACCAGACCAAAGGCATGTATGTGCCGGGGCAAGAGGTCGAACCAAAGGTCTTTCCCCGTCAGATCGCCTTCAATGTGATCCCCCAGATCGACGACTTCATGGAGGACGGCGCCACCCGCGAGGAATGGAAGATGGTCGCCGAAACCAAGAAAATCCTCGGCCCGTCGATCAAGATCACGGCCACCTGCGTGCGCGTGCCCGTCTTTGTCGGCCATTCCGAGGCGATCAATATCGAAACCGAGGATTTTCTGGACGAGGACGAGGCCCGCGACATCCTGCGCGAAGCCCCCGGCATCCTTGTCATCGACAAGCGCGAACCCGGCGGCTATGTCACCCCGGTGGAGTGCGTGGGCGACTTCGCCACATTCATCAGCCGCATCCGCCAGGATTCGACCGTGGAAAACGGCCTGAATCTGTGGTGCGTCAGCGACAACCTGCGCAAGGGCGCCGCCCTGAACGCCGTCCAGATCGCCGAATTGTTGGGCAACAGGATGCTGAAGAAGGGTTGAAAAGGGCCGAAAATCCACCGATTCCGCCACCCCCGAACCGATTTCCCCATTGCACAGCCCCGACACGGCAGCTATTCAAGACTTGGAACGCACCCGTAGCTCAGCTGGATAGAGCGCTGCCCTCCGAAGGTTGCTGTCAAGTCTGGCGATGGCTGCTGGTGTTGGAAGAAGGAAGTGATTAAACAACGGCTTGGGCGAATGTCGGGTTCGCTCTTCAAGAGGCCGAAATACTCGCGTAAGCATGGCGTAAGCACCTCGCGAACGGTATGCACCCGTAGCTCAGCTGGATAGAGCGCTGCCCTCCGAAGGCAGAGGCCAGAGGTTCGAATCCTCTCGGGTGCGCCATTTTTCTAGAAATATCAATACCTTGTAAATCCACGCCTCCCGGCAGACGCTGCTTACGCGGTGAATTCGCGTAAGCAGAAATAGTAATTTTACTTTCTGGAACAATGTCTTGTCCTTGATTCTGCCTAGCCGTTATCTCGGGC
>NZ_JBKEBL010000118.1:0-1615 GCF_047973135.1 Paracoccus sp. (in: a-proteobacteria) | reverse complement strand
CTGCACGCAAGACGAAAAGCTGCGGGCGATGTTCACCGGCAGCGCCGACAAGGTGGTGAACCTGATCACCTTCTATGCGCAAGAGGTGCGCGAGATCATGGCCAGCATCGGCGCGCGTTCTCTGGACGAGATCATCGGTCGCGCCGATCTGCTGACCCAGGTCAGCCGCGGCTCGGCGCATCTGGACGATCTGGACCTGAACCCTCTGCTGATTACCGTCGATGGCTGGGACAAGATCGTCTATGACCGGTCCAAGCCGCGCAATGCGGTGATGGATACGCTGGACGCCGAAATCATCCGTGACGCCGAACGGTTCTTTACCGACGGCGAGAAGATGCAGCTTTCCTATGCGGTGCGTAACACCCTGCGCACCGTGGGCACGCGCACATCCAGCATGATCGTGCAGAAATTCGGCATGCGGAATGCCCTGCAACCCGACCACCTGACGGTTCGTCTGACCGGCAGCGCCGGGCAATCCTTGGGCGCATTCGCCGCGCCGGGGCTGAAGCTTGAGGTTTCGGGCGATGCCAATGACTATGTCGGCAAGGGCCTGTCGGGCGGCATGATCACCGTGCGCCCGCCGATGATCAGCCCGCTGAACGCGACCGAGAACACCATCATCGGCAACACTGTCCTGTATGGCGCAACCGATGGCTATCTGTTCGCGGCAGGCCGCGCAGGCGAACGTTTCGCGGTGCGCAACAGCGGCGCGAAGGTGGTGATCGAGGGCTGCGGCAGCAATGGCTGTGAATACATGACCGGCGGCGTCGCGGTGATCCTTGGCCGGATCGGTGCGAATTTCGGCGCGGGCATGACCGGCGGGATGGCCTATCTTTACGATCCTCAGGGCGTGGCACGCGATTACATCAACGCCGAATCGCTGGTTCTGTGCCCGGTAACGCAGGACCACTGGGAGACGCAGCTGAAAGACCTGATCGAGCAGCATCTGAAGGAAACCATGTCCCGCCGCGCCGACGAGATCCTGCAGAACTGGGACGAAGAGAAGGGCAACTTCCTTCAGGTTTGCCCCAGGGAAATGCTGATTCACCTGCCCCATCCGATCATGGCGGTCGAGGATTCAGAGGCCGTTCCGGCCGAGTGATCCGGCGGATGTAAGTCAGTGGTCGGACGGTAGGCCCGTCGCGGAATCAGGCGCGCAATCGCCGGGGTCAGTGATAGCTGGCTCATATAGCCAGACACGTGAAGAGGATTACGTTGTCTGGCGATATACGCACCAGCATGACCCAGACCCTGCACCCGTGCCCCCAATGCCGCTCTGCCTATACTTACGAGGCGGCTTACCTGCTGATCTGCCCAGAATGCGGGAATGAATGGTCCACCGACGCCATATCGGAGACCGGCCCCGAAACGCGCGACAGCGTCGGCAATCTGCTGGCCGATGGCGATACGGTCAGCGTGATCAAGGATCTGAAGCTGAAAGGATCGTCCAGCGTGATCAAGGTCGGCACCAGGGTCCGGGGCATCCGGCTGGTGGATGGCGACCACGACATCGACTGCAAGATCCCGGGCATCGGCCAGATCGGCCTGAAATCGCAATTCGTCAAGAAGGTCAACGACTAAGCCCTGACCGCGCCGCGCCGCCCATCCGGCCCGG
>NZ_JBKEBL010000070.1:0-2676 GCF_047973135.1 Paracoccus sp. (in: a-proteobacteria) | reverse complement strand
GCGCATCTGGCCGCAATGAAGGAACTGGGCGATGTCGTCCTGTTCGACATCGCCGAAGGCACCCCGCAGGGCAAGGCGCTGGACATCGCGGAATCGGGCCCCTCGGAAGGGTTTGATGCCGCGCTGAAAGGCACCAGCGATTACGCCGATATTGCGGGCGCAGATGTCTGCATCGTCACCGCCGGTGTGCCGCGCAAACCGGGGATGAGCCGTGACGACCTGTTGGGCATCAACCTCAAGGTCATGAAATCCGTGGGCGAGGGCCTCAAGGCGCATGCGCCCAACGCCTTTGTCATCTGCATCACCAACCCGCTGGACGCAATGGTCTGGGCGCTGCGCGAATTCAGCGGCCTGCCCCATAACAAGGTCGTCGGCATGGCCGGCGTGCTGGATTCGGCGCGTTTCCGCCACTTCCTGTCGCTGGAATTCGGCGTTTCGATGCGCGACGTGACGGCCTTTGTGCTGGGCGGCCATGGCGACACGATGGTCCCGCTGGCCCGCTATTCGACCGTCGCGGGCATTCCGCTGCCCGATCTGGTCAAGATGGGCTGGACCAGCCAGGAAAAGCTGGACGCGGTCGTCCAGCGCACCCGCGACGGCGGGGCCGAGATCGTCGGCCTGCTGAAAACCGGCAGCGCCTTTTATGCCCCCGCGACCAGCGCCATCGAAATGGCCGAGGCCTATCTCAAGGATCAACGGCGCGTCCTGCCCTGCGCGGCCTATGTAGACGGCGCCTATGGCCTCAAGGGGCTTTATGTCGGCGTTCCGACAGTGATCGGCGCGAATGGCATCGAAAAGATCATCGACATCAAGCTGGACAAGGACGAACAGGCGATGTTCGACAAGTCGGTGGATGCGGTCAAGGGTCTGGTCGAGGCCTGCAAGGGCATTGATGGCAGCCTGGTCTGACCGGCGCAGCACAGACAGAAAAGGCCGGGCGCATTGCCCGGCCTTTTCCAATACTCTGGTCGTTCAGGCGGCACGGCGACGGCGGCGCATCATCGCCAGCGCGCCCATGCCCGCCAGCGCCAACGGCGCGGTCGCGGGCAGTGGCACGGTCGGCGTGGCCGTGATCTGCTGCACATAGTACTGATCGGGCTTGCTGCCGCCAAAACCGAAGGTGGCGCTGCTAACATCCATGAAACTGGCACCGCTCAGCGCGGCGAAGGTGTATTCCGTCAGCGCCCCGCCATTCGTTGCGAACATCAGCGTGCGGTTGTCGGACAGCGGAATGTGCCCTTCGGCGCGGAACATCAGACCGCTGAGGTTCTGCGCCGTGTCAAAGGACAGTGTCACGGTCTCGCCGACGGTCAGGTTGTCGTCATTGGCCGGGTTGCACTGATTTGTCGCCGTCATGTTCATGCAGACACCCAGTCCGGCATTACCCTTGTCGAAATAGGCGAAATGCGACGACGTAAAGGTCACGTCCAGCCCGTCAAAGGTGATGGTGGTACCGTTCGTGACGCCACGTTCATAGCTGTTAGCCTCGGCCATGAAATCCAGTGTAGCGGCGCTGGAGGACGCAGCCATTGCTCCCGAAAGAACTGCGGCGGCGGCGATCATCTTGAAAGTTACCTTCATACTCAACCTCACTCATCATCACAAAAATCCAGCCCTCTGATCAGGGCTGAACAAGACAAGACGGTTCATATCAATTCTGGCGTCGTTTTCAATAAACCTTGAGATATGTTTTACTATTCTGGTTAAAATGCAGCGGGGTTCGGTAAGTCTTTCGCAGCCACTTCACGCGGAAGATGAATCCATGCGCCGAGGGTTGAAATGGGTTGAAATGAATCGCCTGCATATACCCGGTTCCGGTAGCAACCGCCCGGCAGCACGGTCCGGACGATTCGCTTGCGCCCCAAACCGGCTCAACGCCCCTCCGCCGCCGAAAAAGACGCAGCGTCACAATGATCGGCATCGGTCTGGCGACCTGAACCGGATATTTGTGATCACAGCCAAAATTTTTGTGATCGCAAATTCCCGGATGCGGTATTTTTTGAAGATTTTCCGAAGAAGACGGTTCATCTGTACGCCTTGCTGTGCCAGAACAGTCGGCAAATCTGCAGAACCGATCAAGGGGGTCGCGATGAATATCCATGAATATCAGGCCAAGGCGCTGCTGCGTCAGTATGGTGCGCCGGTCAGCGATGGCCGCGTGGTGATGAAAGCCGATGAGGCCAAGTCAGCCGCCGGTGAACTGGACGGTCCGCTGTGGGTGGTCAAGGCGCAGATCCATGCCGGCGGTCGCGGCAAGGGCAAGTTCAAGGAAGCCGCCGCCGGTGAAAAGGGCGGCGTGCGTCTGGCCAAATCGGTAGCCGAGGCCGAGGAATTGACCCGCCAGATGCTTGGCCGCACCCTTGTGACCCACCAGACCGGCCCGGTCGGCAAGCAGGTCAACCGCATCTATATCGAGGACGGCAGCGGCATCGAACGCGAGCTGTACCTGGCCCTGCTGGTCGATCGTGGCACCTCGCGCGTCAGCTTTGTCGCCTCGACCGAGGGAGGCATGGATATCGAGGAAGTCGCCGCCTCGACCCCCGAAAAGCTCGTCAGCTTCAGCGTCGATCCGGCCTCGGGCCTGTCGGATTTCCACGGCCGCCGCGTGGCCTTTGCCATTGGCCTGTCGGGCGGGCAGGTCAAGCAATGCGTGGCTCTGATCCGCAACCTGTATCG
>NZ_JBKEBL010000168.1:0-10019 GCF_047973135.1 Paracoccus sp. (in: a-proteobacteria) | reverse complement strand
TCATCATCACCCTTCCGGCCTGCTGCCCGCGCAGGAAACTTCTCACCTTGCTGTTCCGCGCCCTCGAGCCACCGCCTCCGGCCTGAAGCGAAACGCCCCGCTCATCCAGAAACATCAACCTGCACAACCTCACATGACGTCAGCGGCCCGAAAAAAACGGCCGCCGAAGTCCATTGTGTGGGTCAAACCGGAATGGGCGATGCCATGCCTACACGGTGCGATACCGCAGCTTCATGAATTATTGCGGTTAGCTGGATTTAAGGAGGTCTCCCTATGCTGGAGGTCATGCATAACGGTCGCCTGTACGTGGCCGAAACGTCCGCTGCCCTGCGTCAGATGGGCGTTCCTGATCCGGCCGTTGACGCGGCCGGGGCGGATGCCCGCATGGAAGCCATTAAAGCCGAATGCCGTCGCCGCATTTATGCCGTGGCTTCTGCCGAATCGCAAATGAACATGGCTGCGGCTGTCGGGGTCATCGCGGGCAAATCCGCTGCCGAACGAACCGCCGAGGAAACCGCCACCATGGCGGCTGCCGAATCCGCGATCGGTTGGGTTGCGGCGATGCGTGCCGCAATCGTCACACTGGCCGAAGATGCCAATGCCGATTTCACGGCCAGCGCTGTCTGGCCGGATGTGCCGCCCGACGCGGTGGCAATGATCGACGCGAATTTCTAGGCGAAAGCCCATGATCCGGCCCCGGCAGATGTGCCGGGGTTTCTTTCAGGAAAAGGATGAAGCAATGAGCTTTGCAAGTTTTCACCATGGAACCCGACTGGCGGAATCCAGTGAAACGCCTGTTCTGGTGCAGGTGGCGCAGACCGCCGTGGTGGGCCTGCTGGGCACCGCGCCGGATGCGGATGCGGACAGGTTTCCGATCAACACCCCCGTTTTGTTGAAGGGCAGCCCGTCTGATGCCGCTGACCTTGGCGCGACGGGAACGCTGAAGGATGCGGTCGATGACGTGTTCGACCAGATCGGGGCGTACACCATCGTTATCCGTGTGGAGGAGGGTGCAGATACCGCCGCCACCATGTCAAATCTGGTCGGCGATGCCACGCAACTGACCGGCGTGCATGCGCTGAAAAAAGCCGAGGCGCAATTGGGGATCAAGCCGCGCCTGATCGCCATTCCCGGTTTTACCAGCAGCGACGGCGTGACCGCGAACCCGGTCGTGGCCGAGCTGGTCGGCGTACTGGACCAACTGAAGGCCGTGGCTTTTGTCGATGGTCCCGACACGACCGACGCCGCCGCCATCGCATATCGCGAGATGATCGGATCGCAGCGCGTCTATGTGGTCGATCCGAAGGTGTTGGTCTGGGATACGGTGGCCAGTGTCTATGTGCCCCGTCCGGCCTCTGCCCGATTTGCCGGTGTGCAGGCCCGTGTCGATACCGAGCGTGGCTTTTGGCATTCGCTGTCGAACAAAACCATCAACGGGATCGGGGGTGCATCGCGCACCGTGACCTATGGGTTGCAGTCCGATTATCTTAATGAAAATCACGTGGGCACCGTCCTGAATATGGGATCCGGGTTCATCACCTGGGGCAACCGGGCTGCCACCACCGACGACCTGTGGATGTTCTTGTCGGTACGGCGGACGGCTGATTTTATCAATGAGGCCATCGAAAAAGCCTATCTGGAATTCGTGGACAAGCCGTTTTCGGCGGCAAACCTGAAATTCATGGTGGAAAGCGGGAATGCGGCGATGCGGTCCTTTGGGCCAAAGGGGCTGGGGGCCATTCTGGGCGGCAGGCTGTGGATCGACCAGGACAAGAATCTGCCGACCGACATGGCGGCGGGCAAGATCACCCTGTCCCTGGAATTCGAGCCGCCCGCCCCGATGGAAGACATCCGCTTCGTCGCGCATCGCAACATCCAGTACTATCTCGATCTGACCAGAGAGGCACTGAGGGCAGCGGCCTGAACAGGATTTCCGGAAGTGGATGCCCGCGTCCGGTGATCGGCCCGCAACAACAATGCGCTAAAAAGGAACGAAAATCATGAAATCCACACCCGCATATATTCTGCGGAACGCCACGATGTGGCTCAAGGAGGATCAGAAGGCCGGTCAGGTGTCAGAGATGACCGTCCCGCCGTTTAAGGTCAAAGCCGAAAAATTCCGCAATGCCGGAATGGCCATGGAGCGCGAGGTGCCCATGGGGTACGAACGGGAGAACGCGAAATTCAAAATGACGGCTCTTGATCCTGCGACCATCGCATCGATCAATGGCATGCCGGGCAGCACGGACACGCTGATGATCACTGGCAGCCTGGCGGATGAGGACGGCACCATCAATAATGTCACCTGCTACCTGCGCGGCTTTCTGAAAGAGGCAGATTTCGGCAGTTGGAAACCGGGCGACAAGGCGGAAGCAGATTATGTTTTTGCATGGGAATACCTCAAACTTGAGATTGGCGGGTCTGTGGTGATCGAGGCCGATGATTTCGATGTCAGCATCGGTGGCGTCAGCCAGACCGGCGGCATCCGCTCTGCTTTGATGCTGTAAGGGGGGCACCATGGACTATCCCATAGAGGTGATCCTCCGCCGCCCCGTGACCATCGATGGCCGGACCTTTGACAGGCTGGTCTTCGATGAGCCTGACCTCGGGACCAGTATCGCGGTAGAGGAGGCAAAATCGCACGCAGAACAGACCGTCATCCTGCTGGCCGGTATGGCAGATGTGGACCGGAAGGTGATTCTTGGGGTCAAGGAAAGCGACTTTCGGGATATCTCAAGGTGCGTGCTGGAGCCCTATCAGGCGCATGTCACCGGACAGCAGCATGACGCGGGAAACGAGCCGTCGGCGAGGTAGCAAAAGACCTGCGCTTCGCCGCTGGATTCGTGGCGATGGTGTTTTCGACCCCGCTGCAGCAGGTGCTGACGATGAGGGTCGGCGACTTCATCCGCTGGAAGGACACGGCCCGCGACCTGTGGGAGGCGACCCGGCCGAAATTCGGATGACGGTTGCCTCCCGCCCTGCCCATGCGCCTTTGCGAATGCCTGACCCGAGCCGGTTCAGTCCCGCGTTCTTTTTGCCGCGAGCGGGCGCTGGAAGGCGTTCAGCTGATCGCGTTGCATCGGGCGGGTTGGTCCGCCTTGATGCGTCATGACGCGATATGTCACGACCAGCAGCAATGCGAAGGCCAGTGCACCCCAAAGGCTGCCTGCGAACATCCCGACAAGGATTGTCGCCGCGACGGCGGCGGCAATCATGAAGATGGCAAAGATCATCGCAAAGACTTCCATGCCTTCAGAATAGGCATTTTCCCCTGAAATTCAACGTTGGTGTCCGCCCCCATGACAACCAGACGCATCGAAACGCAACTGACCATCAAGGCGGTTGACCAGTATTCCGACGCGCTGAAAAGCATGCGGACGGTCACGGGCCGCTTCGCGGATGGCGTGCGCACGGAACTGGGCAATCTCCAGAAGATGCGCGGACCGCTGAGCCTGATCGAGGATTTCAGAACCGCGCAAGCCAAGACCGATCAGGCGCGCATGGCGTTCGAGCGCCAGAAAGCCGAGGTCCGGCGTCTGCGCGAGGAAATCGGCAGGACAGAACGCCCGACGCTGGCCATGTCGCGCGCTTTCGAACAGGCTCGGGGCAAGGCCGAGCGGCTTCGCAGCGCGCATCAGCGCCATCTGGCCGGGTTGCGCGACATGGGTGGCCGACTGCGCGAGGCCGGGATCGACACGGCCGATCTTGGCGGCGCGCAAAGGCGGCTGGCCGACGCGCTGGATGTCGCAACCTCTGCCTTCGGTCGGCAGATGGATCGCATGAAGCGTCTGGAAACCATGCAGACCCGCATCGGCGAAGCGCGGGAGCGTATGGACCGGTCGCTGTCGACGGCGGCAAATTTGTCATTTGTCGGCGATGCCTCGATGCAGACCGGGCGACGCATCCTGACGGGTCTGTTAGGTCCGGTCCGGCAGGCCATCGATTTCGAGACAGCCATGTCGGATGTCCGAAAGGTCGTGGATTTCGACACGCCCGATGCCTTTCGGCGGATGTCAGACGATATTCTGGACCTGTCCACCCGCATCCCGATGGCGGCGGATGGGCTGGCGCAGATCGTCGCGGCGGGCGGGCAATCGGGGATCGCGCGCGAGGATCTGACCCGATTTGCCGAAATGGCCGCAAAGATCGGTGTCGCCTTTGATATTTCGGCGGACCATGCGGGCACATCTATGGCCAGTATCCAGACCGCGATGGGGCTGACGCTGGATCAGACCGGCGCATTGTTTGACGCCATGAACCACCTGTCGAACAATTCTGCGGCGAAGGCCGATCAGACGCTGGATTTCCTGAACAGAGCTGGCGCGGATGGTGCCACTTTCGGCTTTGACCAAACTGAAACGCTGGCTTTCGGGGCCGCGATGATCGCGGCGGGGGGGCAGGCCGACACCGCCGCCACCTCGTTCAGGAATATGGGCCGGGCGCTGACGCGCGGCGAAAGCGCCACCGACCGGCAGGCCGCAGCCATGCAAAAGCTGGGTCTGAAATCCGCCCAGATCGCCCGTGACATGCAGCACGATGCTGTCGGCACAACCGCCGAAGTCCTGTCACGGCTGCGCGATCTGCCCGATCACATGCAGGCATCGGTCATGTCAGACCTGTTCGGCGACGAAGCACGGGAACTGACCAAGCTGATCAATAATGCAGGACTTTTGCCAAAACTCCTGTCGATGGTCGCCAGCGAGCGCGAATATATGGGCAGTGCCGAGGCGGAATACGCGGCCCGCGCCGAAACCACTGCGAACAATCTGCAATTGTTGCGCAATCAGATGGCCCGTCTTGGCGTCAGCATCGGGGAGGTGGTGTTGCCGCCTCTGAACGACCTGCTCGAGGTGTCACAAGGCGTCATCGACAAGATGACAACATGGGCAAAAGAGCATCCGAAACTGACCAAGGGGTTGGTCATCGGCGCAGCGGCTGTCGGTGGTCTGGCGGTGGCTGGCGGGGCGCTGCTGACCGCTGCCGCAGGCCTGATCGGCACCATGGCGGTCCTGCGTTTCGGGCTGGTGGGGGTTGGCGCGCGCGCGGCCTTCGCTGCCGGTGATCTGATCGGTGTCGGCACCGCGTACCGTGGCCTGCCGCGCCTGCCGCGCTTTGCCCTGTCCAGCCTGATCACCGCAGTGCGGTGGACGGCGCAGCTGCTTCCCGCCATTTCCTGGTCAGGGCTGATCGCGCGGTCCGGTAAGTTTGGAATGAACGCTGCGGGTTGGGGCCGTCTGATCACGTCGCTCAAGTGGTTTGCGCGCGGGTCGCTGCGTCTGATTCCCGCCATCGGATGGGCCGTCATGGCAGCCGAGATCGGTCTTTTCGCCTGGAAGTATCTGGGGCTGAGCAAATTGCCATGGTCGGACTGGATACCGGATATCGACTGGGGGCGCTGGTTTTCCTTTGAGTGGGGCGATCTGCTGCCGGTCTGGTCCTGGGACTTTATTCCGGAGCTAAACCTGTCTGACAAGATTTCGTGGTTCCGGTCGCAGGCAGCTCCCCCGCGCAATGATAGCCCGCATGCAGGCTGGACGATGACCCCGGCTGCGGCTGCGGCAGATGTGATCGTTCCACCGCCCATCCAGGCGCGCGCGGCAGGTGGCCCTGTCCGGGCGGGCCATCCCTATCTTGTCAACGAAACAACGCCGCGTTCCGAATGGTTTGTTCCGTCAGGATCGGGTGGCATCCTGAATGTCTCGCAGGCGCAGTCGGTTTTTCGGTCATACCTGTCCGGATCGGCCTCGCGTCCGGCGCTTCGCAATCCCGAGATGGCCCGGCTGAACCGGGGGGCGCAGGGCCTGCGGGCGGCGGGCCTTGCCGTGCTGACCGGTTCCGCGCTTGCGGCTCCGGCTGCGGCGCAAACAGCAAGGGCGGGTGCGGTGACGGTGCAGATCGAGAATTTCACCGTTCAGGTCCCATCGGGCGTATCCGATCCGGAGGCTATTGCCAATCTCGTGTCCGAGAGGATCGGGCAACGTGTCGAGGCCGTGATATCGGCCGGTTTTTCCGACTGAGGGGGCCAGATGGCTGGACCTGTGACCATGGCCCTCGGGCCATTCATGTTTCGTGCGCATGGCTTCGGTTATTCCGGGGTCGGGCGCAAGCTGGATACCACCTGGGCCGAGATCGAGACGGCGGGGCGTCTGAACGCCCTGCAATGGATCGGACCACGTACCGAGACGGTGACTATTGAGGGGGTCTTGTTTCCGCGCGAATTCGGAGGGGACGCCACGCTGGATGCCGTCAGGCTGGCTGCAAAATCCGGGGTACCGCTGATGCTTGTCTCGCTTGGCGGACGAATTTTCGGAAGCCATGCGATTCAGAAAATCGATGAGGACCGGGCGTTTCATGACCGTTACGGAACACCGGGCCGCACGGCCTTCAGCATCGAGGTCAGGCGGCTGGGGGCCGGGTTTTCGCTCTTGTCGTTGTTTGGGGGGATCTGATGGCTGGAGTCCACGTTACCGCAGCTGGGGACGCGCTGGACCTGATCTGCCTGCGCGAATACGGGATGCAGGCCGGGGCGGTTGAGCATGTGCTGGAGGCAAACCCGCATATCGCGACCGTGGCCCATCGTTTGCCGCCGGGCCTTGAAATCGCCCTGCCTGACCTGCCGGTCCGGGACAGGGCCGGACAGGGGCCAAGGTTATGGGATTGACGCATCCATGATCCGTCCTCAAATCCGTGTCACGGTCGATGGCGTGCCGGTCTCCGGCACCTTCTTCGACCGGCTGGTCAGCCTGACCGTCACTGATCGCGAGGGCATCCGGTCGGACACGCTCGATCTGGTCTTCAGCGATGCGGTGCCACATGTCCGGTCGCCCCGGCGCGGGGCGATTGTCGCGGTGACCATTCTCAACGGCACCGGCACCGGGTTTGTCGGGGCCTATGTCATCGACCGGATAGAAATCGCCTGCCTGCCGTCCACCATCTCGGTCAGGGGGGCATTCGGCAGACCTGCGGTCCGAGATGAAGACCAACAAGAACCGGTATTGGGACGGCGCATCGGTCGGGCGCATCGTCGAGGAAAAGGCCCGCGACCATGGCCTGAAATCCAAACTTTCCGATTCCGTGTCGGGGCACGTTTATGAATGGATCGGCCAGCAGGACGAATCCGATCTGAACTTTCTGGAACGGCTGGCGCAGCGCCACGGGGCGCTGTTCACGATCAAAAATGGCGTGCTGCTATGGCTGGATCGCGGCACCGGCAAGACGGCGGACGGCACCGCCATCCCGCCATCGGCGATCCTGAAACCCTCGATCATCGAAGGATCCTGCCGGATGTCGGAAACCGATGTCGATCGCTTTGCCACGGTCAAGGCGTACTGGCAGGACCGTGCGGGCGCTGAACGACAGGAAATTGTGGTGGCGGCAGACCCGGAGGCCAGCGGCGAGCATGTCCTTCGCGAACCGTATAGTTCGAAAGCCGAGGCAGAAGCCGCCGCAACGGCTGCCGCCCGGCAGATGACGCGGGGACTGACCGAAATTGCCTGTTCGATAATCGGGCGACCGGACCTGATGGCCGGTCAGCCGGTGATCTTTACCGGAGTGCATCCCGAGATCGACGGTCGCCCGTTCATTGTCGATCTGGCGATGCACAGCTTCACGAAATCCGGCGGTTTGCGAACCGCCGTCACCGGGAAACTGAAAGCCGGTGAGTAGCGCAGGTTCCGGCTTGAGGCCGGATTTTTAAAATGAGGTGGGACACCATGGCTATATCGCAGACCAGAGTAACGGGATCCCTGAAGCGACCGGATGGCAAGCCCGCCCGGCTCGTTGGGGTGAAATTCATTCTTGATTCGACGGATCACGAAAACGGTGAAACGGTTCTTTCAGGGGCTATAGAGGCCGCGGTTGACACGACAAACGGCAGCTTTTCCGCCAATGTCTGGCCCAATGATCAGGGAGCGAATGGCACCAGCAGATATTCCGTTGAATACAAGTTTTCCGATGGCGAACCGATTCGCATCCCCGATTTGTACGTCATGCATGGCGGCAGTCCGAAAACGATCGAGACCATCGTTTTCGAAAGTGCCGTCGCCACGGACATCGCCCCCAGAAGCCTGCATGTGCTGACACAGGCAGAATTTGACGCACTTGTGAATCTGGAGGCGGATTCGGTTTATCTGGTGACGGCATGATCCGATATATCAGCGACCATGTCATCGCCGCCTATGTGACCGATGCCGGTACTAATCTGCGCCGCGCCGATATTCTGGATCACAATCGCAACTCGCTTCTGGCAGTGCAATCGGTCACGCCCACGGTTCCGGGCCAATTCGCACTGTCTGGCTGGTCGGTATCCACCGGTCCATCAGACGCCCGGATCATCGTCGAGATCAGCGCATTGCCGGATGACGGCGGCAGTCAGATCATCGGACTGGAATACAGCCTTGATGGCGGTGCGGACTGGGCTGTTCTGGATGGGACGGGCCCCGGCGCGCGGACCTTGACGATGGCGGCGGCGGGTGCGGCTTACAGCATCGTGCTGCGGGCGATCAACGGGATCGGCGCGGGTCCGGGAAGTGCGGCGAAATCCGTAACCAGCGGCGCGGCGGCGGCAACTGCACCGATCATGTCCACCGCACCATCGATCAGCCCCTCCAGCGGTCCGGTCGGCACCGTGTTTACAGTGACCGAGGGCATCTATTCCGGGACCGCGCCGATCACGATCACGGGCAGCCTGACGCAGGGGGGCGTGGATGTGACGTCGGTTATGTCCGGCATGACCTTCACCTCGACATCTGAGGGCGCGCTGGTCTGGTCCGAGACAGCAGCAAACGCGGCAGGCGCTGCGCCTGCACGGGCGGCATCTGCGACAATCTCCGATTCCGATACCGCCCCCGGCCTGCTTGCTGTTTCGCCCGACGCGACCCTTGACATGCATGTCTCGGAAACCGGCGGCGTGGTGACGATCACCATTGCCAGCCCGGCGGAATATGCGGGGACATATGGTCTGGACGCAGCGCAATTGGCAGCCGATCTGGCGGCAGGGCCGGTCTGGCTGGTCGCGCCGGTGATCAGTGCCACAATCCCTGTCGAAGGCGGCGAGGTGACGATGCTGCCCGGCCTCGCAATCTTTGATGCCGACCAGCCCGCCCCGGTGATCAGCGGGGCGCTGTATCGCGGCGAGACGAGCCTTGGCGCGGTCGCGCTGCCCTATGTCATCACCGCCGCCGATCAGGGCCAGAACCTGACATGGCGCGAGACAGGCGGGACGGTGACGGCAATCTCCAATCTGCTGGCTGTCGCCGCGCCGGGCGATCTGGCCGACACGTTCAGCGCGCCCGATGGCACGAAACTGACCGCCTATGTCGGCGAAAGCGGTTATGGATGGTCCGGCTTTGCGTCCGGCGCGACCATTGAAAATGGCGAACTGAAATCGACCGGCTACGGGGCCGGGCGACTGATGTTCCGGCAAGACGTCATTGGCGCGGATTACCGGATAACGGCGCGGATGAAGAATATCCCGACAGGGTTCGGGATCAACTCTGGGCTGGCCCTCGCCGCGCGGATCACTCAGACCGCAACCCGTGAAAGCGGGTATTACGCGCTTTACAACGGATCGCGCTGGTATCTGGCATCCATGACCGATGGGAGCGTGCCGAACACCCCCTATGTGACATCTGCGGTTCCGGCCGAGGCGGATATTGCCCTGGAAGTTGTCGGTCAGAACATACGCCTGTTCGTCGATGGCGTGCTGACCCACAGCATCGTCAGCGCCGATCACCCAACCGGTCAGCCTGGGTTGTATTGCATCGGCAATACCACAGACAAATCTCTGCTCAACTTCCGTGTCGAGGCCATCTGATATGAAAATCGGGTTCAATTTCGCGAATAACAAATCCGTCGCCCTGACCGTGGATCAGGATAGCCAGTCCAGCCAGCAAAAGATCGACCGTTGGGGCGTGGCGCATGACGCTGTGGCGGTGCGTGCGGGCCGGATGAACAGCCTTACGATCAATGTGCCGGGCGCTGTCGCGCAGCAGGATGGCAGCTATGCGCTGGACCTGCTG
>NZ_JBKEBL010000266.1:0-4517 GCF_047973135.1 Paracoccus sp. (in: a-proteobacteria) | reverse complement strand
GGTGTCGCGACCGTGATCTGGTCCTATCCGCGCGGCGAGGCGATCACCAAGGACGGCGAGACCGCCATCGACATCGCCGCCTATGCCGCCCAGATCGCGGCGCTGATCGGTGCACATATCATCAAGATCAAGCTCAGCACCGACCACCTGATGCTGCCCGAGGCCAAAAAGGTCTATGAGGACAAGAAAATCGACATCGCCACCCAAGCCATGCGGGTCGAACATTGCATGCAGGCGGCCTTTAACGGCCGGCGCATCGTCGTGTTCTCGGGCGGCGCAGCCAAGGGTGTGGATGCCGTCTTTGACGATGCCCGCGCCATCCGCGACGGCGGCGGCAACGGCTCGATCATCGGGCGCAACAGCTTTCAGCGTTCGCGCAAGGATGCGCTGGAGATGCTGCAAAAGCTGGTCGATATTTACAAGGGTGCCTGAACGGGGCGCTGTTACCGACCGGAAAAGGGGCGCAAACGCGCCCCTTTTTTTTGTGCTGGACCAGTTCAGGCCGAACGTTGTCGGCAGGTTTCCGCGCTCACAGTTACGTTACGGCAACTGAACCCAAGCGAATCGTTATTTGGCGCTATCCTAAATGTGTTTCATGTGCAAATTTTGGGAGAAGTCATTATGTCTGTGGACACCGTAGCAGCCAGAAAAAACCCGAGGGCGCAGGACGAGGCAAAGGCGCACGACGCGGCCAAGCCCAAAACCAACGCGCCTATGTCATCCTACGCAAATACGCAGCCCAAAGTCCGGGACGGGCTTCAGAACGTCCTGCAATCCGTCGTAGCAGCTTATAGCAAGGTCGGAGATGCTAACGCACCTCGCCCAGGTGATCGCGACACAATCTCGGTCACTTCCGCCGCACCTACGGAGGAGGGCGGCCCCGCCACGCCGACACCGGGGGGAGAGCCTTACAAGATTAAGGATGTCAAGCAGACCGAGCTTAGCGTGTTCTTTAGTCAGTATGAAGATTCCTCAAGTATACAAGGCAAAGATTTCACCGAGAAGTTTCTGACAAATCCGCAGATGATGGAATATCAGAACAATCTGGTGCAGAATTTGGTTGATCGGGTGGAGAATGGCGAAAAGCCTTTGACACGCGAAGAGTTTTACGACCTTGCGCTGGAGGAAACCGGGGATCCGGGGACCGCGCTCATGGCGGCTCACAATGTCACCAAGGCGTTAAGCCGTGGTCGTTCTCCTATTGAATGGAGCAAGAATGAAGACAGCCCCGACGGAACGGTTTCCTACACGTTTAATGGCAAGGAAATTACCTTTCCCGACGACGACAATGACGGCAGTGTCTTTTACGATATGTTCGACAAGGACTCGGTTGGTGAGGATCCCGGTGATGCCTATCATTTTTATCTGAATGCGACGGCGACTTATTACGGAGGATCGGGACAGCTTGAATTCAATGATCCAGGGTTTTTCCGTAATCCCACAGACGTGGCGCACATTCTGGACGGTACGGTCGACGATACCATGTCGCAGATGCAAGAGCTGGATCGCGCGAGCGGCACATTGGGCGAGGATGTCAGTGATGCTCGGATGGCATGGACTTATGCAAATTCGCTCAGCTATCTTGAAGGTGCCAAGTATGGAAGTGGGGACGACGCAGGACAGCAAGAGGTGAATCGAGAATCCGATATACACCGCGAGGGTGCTGCTTTCGGCCTGGAATTGGCGGGCACAAAACCCGCTTCAAACTGGAACTGGTATGTTCCGCAGGGTGGTTCGGCTTCAGGGGATCTAGACACCACCGTGGATATTTCTGATGAATATTATCATACGTTGGAATCGGACGGGACGGTTACCTACACGAACCCCAAATTGGCCGAAGGTGGCGAAGGTGGCGAACGTAGGCTTAGGCGTAGGCCTAGGCGTTAGGGTTGCCCGTGTCATTTGTATAGTTGAGAGGCCGGGAATTTAATGGTGCGCAGAGCTTTGTTTTTGTGTCTTGCGGCGGTTGGCATCACGGCGGCGATTTACGTCGCGATGCCTGCCTCTGCGCAAAGTGGGATGCTTGTCGATATGCATGTTGGAAATGAAACGCTGAGCGAAATTTTCGCGATTGCCGAGGCAGATGGCATGGCGGAAACCACCGGGGCGGCGCGGCGCGTCGGGCTGGAGTGCAATGTCAGCGAGGGGGCGTTTTGTGATATTTTGCCCCCGGCGGCATCGGATGCGGCATCGGTCAGTCTGCCGAAAGACCTGTCGATGCGACTGACGCGCGAGCTGGACCCCAAGATGATCGAGCATTCCAAAGACGGGCGGATGATGCTTCGTTGCACGGATGCGAACGGGCAGCGCCAGTGCGAGGTGGATCGCGGCAGTGGCTGGCAAGAGATCAGCGTTCGTTAACCGCTTTGGCGGTCAGCTTTTCAGGCCGGTTTCGCGCAGCAGGCCCTTGCGCTTGGCCTCGTAGTAATAGCCGCGCGCATACCAGCCCACCGCCTCATCCTGGTCGCCATCGGCGACCATATAGGCCCCGCGCAGGTATTTCACCGCATAGCGCAGGTTGGTATCGGCATTCAGCAGCCCCTGATCCGGACCGCGATAGCCCATGGTGCGCGCTGTCTGCGGCTGAATCTGCATCAGCCCGAAATAGGGGCCGTTCCGCGCCTCGGGGCGGTGGCGGGATTCGCGGATGACCACACGGTGAACCAGCCCCGGCGGTACGCGGTAATGCGCGGACCAGTAATTGATCCGCGACCGCAATTGCGGCGTTTCGTTGGGATAAAGCCCGTTGGACAGCCGCCCTTCGGGCATGCCGCCCCCGCCGCCCCGCCCGCAGGCGGCCAGCAGAAATGCGCCCGCCAGCAGAAAGCGGCGGTTGATCCCGTCAGACATGGATCGCCCCGTCACCACAGGCCAGCGCGGCTTCGCGCACGGCCTCGGATGTGGTGGGGTGGGCATGACAGGTCAGGGCCAAATCCTCGGCCGAGGCACCAAATTCCATGGCGACACAGACCTCGTGGATCATTTCGCCGGCATTTGGACCAATGATGTGGCAACCCAGAATGCGGTCGGTTTCGGCGTCGGCGATCAGCTTGACGAAGCCCTCGGGCTGCATCATGGCCTTGGCACGCGCATTGCCCATGAAGGGGAATTTGCCGGTCTTGATCTTGCGGCCGCTGGCCTTGGCTGCCTCTTCGGTCAGGCCGACGCTGGCGACCTCGGGCGTGGTGTAGATGACACCGGGGATGACGTCGTAGTTCACGTGACCGGCCTTGCCCGCGATGACTTCGGCGACGGCCATTCCCTCATCCTCGGCCTTGTGGGCCAGCATCGGGCCCGGCACGCAATCGCCGATGGCATAAACGCCCGCCACATTCGTGGCCCAGTGCGTGTCGATCTGGACAAAGCCGCGATCGGTCATGGCAACGCCCAGCTTGTCCAGGCCCAGACCGTCCAGATGGGGCCTGCGGCCCGTCGCGACCAGCACGCAATCGGCGTCAAGCGCCTGTTCGCTGTCATCCTTTTTCAGCGCATAGGTGACGCGGGCCTTGCCCTTGACGACCTGCGCGCCCTTGACCGCCGCGCCAAGTACGAATTGAAGCCCCTGTTTCGACAGAATTTTCTGGAACTGCTTCTGAACTTCGGCATCCATGCCCGGCGTGATCGCGTCCAGATATTCAACCACCGTGACCTTGGCCCCAAGCCGCGCATAGACAGAACCGAGTTCCAGCCCGATCACGCCTGCGCCGATCACGATCATGGATTTCGGGATTTTGGGCAGCGACAGCGCACCGGTCGAATCGACGATCACGCCGCCGTCATTATCGACCTCAACCCCTTTCAGCGCGGACGGAACCGAGCCGGTCGCGATGACGATGTTTTTCGCGTCATGCACGGTATCGCCGACCCTGATCTTGCCCGGCGCCTCGATGCTGGCCCAGCCTTTCAGCCAGTCGATCTTATTCTTCTTGAACAGAAATTCGATGCCCTTGGTATTGCCCGCAACGGTGTCGGCCTTATAGTCTTGCATCTTGGTCCAATCGACCTTGATCTTGGCCCCGGTCAGACCCATTTTGTCAAAGTTTTCATGGGTTTCGTGCAGCATGTGGCTGGCGTGCAGCAGCGCCTTGGACGGGATGCAACCGACATTCAGACAGGTGCCGCCAAGCGTGTCGCGCCCCTCAACGCAGGCGACCTTCAGGCCAAGCTGGGCTGCGCGGATGGCGCAGACATAGCCGCCGGGGCCAGCGCCGATCACGATCAGATCATAGGTGGACATCAATCACTCCTTCTTGCTCTTCGGGCCGCTTTGCTGCGCGTAGCGTTACTTGTCGTGCCTGCGCCGGTCAATGGATGGCGCAGGGCAGGGGGTCAGGCCGTTTTTACGTAGTGAAAGCTGGTCGCGGTGACGCCGGCCTGAGAGTTGAATACCCCCGCCGCGCCGTCCAGATAGGCGCGGGCGGCGGTGGGGTCGGTGACATCGAACAGCGCCCACGCGCTGCTGCCGTTTTCATGCCAAAGCTGCATCAGTCCAAGGCCGTTATGGGCGCGGTCCTCGG
>NZ_JBKEBL010000227.1:0-5407 GCF_047973135.1 Paracoccus sp. (in: a-proteobacteria) | reverse complement strand
CTTGCCCTCGCCCTTCATGTCGTATTTGCCGCCCTTGAAATACTCGGTCGAGGCGCAATCCAGCGCCAGCATGATATCGTCACCGGGCTTGTAGCCGGCTTTCTCGACCGCTTTCAGGATGAAATCCAGCGCGTCACGGGTGCTTGACAGGTTGGGCGCAAAGCCACCCTCGTCACCGATGCCTGTGGACAGGCCGGCCGCCGACAGTTCCTTCTTCAGCGTATGGAACACCTCAGAGCCCATGCGCACGGCCTCGCGGATATTCGCGGCCGAGACCGGCATGATCATGAATTCCTGAATGTCGATGGGGTTGTCGGCATGTTCGCCGCCATTGATGATGTTCATCATCGGCACCGGCAGCAAATGCGCGCCCGCGCCCCCGACATAGCGGTACAGCGGTTGGGCGCAGGCTTCGGCGGCGGCCTTGGCCACGGCAAGGCTGACCCCCAGAATCGCGTTCGCGCCCAGACGGCCCTTGTTCGGTGTGCCGTCCAGATCGCACATCATCGCGTCGATGGCACGCTGTTCGGTCGCGTCCTCGCCAATCAGGTTCTCGGCGATCTCGCCATTCACCGCGGCAACGGCCTCAAGCACGCCCTTGCCCAGATAACGCGCCTTGTCGCCATCGCGCTTTTCCACGGCCTCATGCGCGCCGGTCGAGGCACCCGAGGGCACCGCCGCCCGGCCCATGGTGCCGTCCTCAAGCGTGACATCGACCTCGACGGTCGGGTTGCCCCGGCTGTCCAGGATTTCACGCGCGAATATGTCGATGATGGCGGTCATGAGGCCCTCCGTTGGTCTGCGTCAGTGCCTACATACGTCCCGCACGCGCGCGCCGAAAGCCGCAATTTTCACGGCAGACGGATTTCGGCCCAGATCGGCAGATGGTCCGAGGCGGCGCGCGCCGCCGTACTGCGAAAGACGCCATGGGCCAGCAGATCCAGATGATGGGACATGGCGATCCGGTCCAGCGCCAGCCGGGGCAGGGGCGCGGGATAGGACGGCCCCGGCGCGACCACCCGATAACCGGTCAGCGATTCCAGCCCCCGATCGTCGCGCCATTCGTTAAAATCGCCCATCAGGACGATATTGTCATCGGCGATCCGCGCGGCTTGCGCCGTGATCCGGGCCAGTTGCGCCCGGCGCGAGGACCGCGCCAACCCCAGATGCACCGCGATTACCGTCAGTCCGGGCAGCCGCAGCGCCACCGCCCCGCGCGGCTCCAGCCCCGGCAGGGGCAGGCGGCGGATACTGGCCTGCCGGGCCAGATCGGGGCGCATCAGGATCGTCTGCCCGTGCCACCCCAGCGAATTTTGACCCGTGGTACCGGTAATATTCGCGGGCACCAGTCCGGTTTCCGTTTCGATCAGCGCGCGGGGCAATGCCTCGGGGCGGGCGCCATAGCGGAAATCGACCTCTTGCAGGGCGATGATGTCAGGGGCCAGCTCGCGGATGACCTGAAGATTGCGCTCGGGCGCGTGGGGACCGGTCAGCCCGCGGCATTTATGAAGATTGTAACTGGCCAGTCTCAGCATGCCGCGTCCCTTGTTCGTGGTGTCGCCAAGATACCCGTGACCAAGCCCTTCGCAAGAGTGTGGCGGTTCAGGTCACGGTGATTGCCTGACGCGAAAAGGGGATTCGAGGCGGGCGATTGTCGTGATGCCTGCAGGGCCTCTGACCGGTCGTCGTCGCTACGGCAGCAATATCCGCGCCTCCGGCCTTCGGGAACGGCCATTTGTCGGGGTCGCCGGTATGATTGGCAGTTTTGACGCCTGTACTGCGGTGATACGGCAAGAAGGCCGCGCGCAGGCGCAGCATCAGCGTAAAATCAAATGGTTACAGCCTGACAGCATAATCAGAAGAAAGTCGTCAGGCTATATGTTCAGATTGTCCAATGCAAAACGAATATGGACAGGCAGAAGGCGCGGCCTGCTGCGTTCAGTCTTGTCCGGTTTCGCGCTGGAAAAGGCATTGCAGACGGGCTTTGGCATTGCCTTGCCAAGCTCGGTATCGGCACCCGGCAACAGCCCTGCCAGCCCGTTGCGCATGGCCTCCAGCCGCAGGGCCGTGGCGCGCGGCGCGTTCGGCGCCCAATCGGCGCGGGCATCGGTCAGGATTCCGGTCAGCACATCCCGCAACCGGCTACGGGCCGATGCCACCGCCCTGGCCATGGCCGGGTCTTGCAGGGCAAGGCTCACTGCCTTGATCCGCAGTCGCCAGAAGGGCCGCTCTCTGCTACAGAGCTTTCGGCGAAAAAGCAGTGCATTGCCTCGGACGGTGTTTCCCCGTCGCGGGGCATGTCATCGGCAACGCCGGCAAAGATCGCGGCCCAGGCGGTTGCGCGCAGGTCAGACCAGCCGAATACCGGTTCAGCAGGCCCGTACCCACGCCCGCCCGTTCGGTCATGGCGCGGGTTTGAACGGCAAGCAGCCCCTGTTCGACAAGCGGGGTAACGGATGCCTCAATGATCCGATCACGGATGCCGGCGGGGGGCGGGTGCCGCGACCGTCAAGGCCCATGTCGCCGACATCATTGCCGCCGGGGTCAGCGCCCGCCCTGAACCGGCCCCCGAGCAAATATCCTGACCGTGGCCATCCGGCACGCGCCATGCACTGCGCGGCGAGGCCGAGACATCGACCGAAACCTGTGCCGGGTCGGGGTGCGCGTTCATCGTGGCGCTGATGTTGCGCAAATTTGCTGATGAAATTTGCTTCCGTCAGCTTTGGCAAGGCGGTGTTCCACCGTCCCCACCGGGTGTTTGACGTGACCTTCCGAGATGATGACAGCCGGGTCCGAAAAGACCACGCGGCCAAAAACTCCGCAGTCATCAACCACGCGGCCATGAAGCTGCTCAGCCGGGCCAAAGGCCGGATGGATCGATCCGCCCCCGTTCCGGATCCTCTCCGCATGATGTTCATGTGGTTCCGCTGTGCCTTCACAATGGTTCTCTTGATCTGCTGTGCCTTCAGTCATATTATCCAGTGAACATGAAAAAACGGTTAGCGGCATTTTCAAGGAAATCCGTGGCATCATTGTGCCGTTTCGCTGCCGACCACATCCGGAGAATCCCGATCATGTCCACCGTTACCGCAACCGACGCCGCCCTTGAACTGATCGGTGAGATCGTCGCCGATCACGGGCCGGTCATGTTCCACCAATCCGGCGGCTGCTGCGACGGATCGTCGCCGATGTGCTATCCGGCGGGCGATTTCAGGCTCGGCGACCGCGACGTAAAGATCGGCGAGATCGGCGGCGCGCCCTTCTATATCTCGGGCAGCCAGTACGAGGCGTGGAAACACACCGATCTGGTCATCGACGTCGTTCCGGGCCGGGGCGGCATGTTCAGCCTGGATAACGGCCGCGAAAGACGCTTCCTGACCCGGTCCGACATGTGCGGGATCTAGGCCGCTAGCGGACCATCCGGATGCTGGAATAGGGGCCGGGATCCTTGGTATGAATGGCCATGATCGCATTCGTCCGGTCCCACGCCTCGCCATGCATTTCCGTCATGAAAATCGGCGGGCCGATAACAACCTGCCTGACGACCTGACCGTCCTTGAGAAAGATCAGAAGGGAGGAATTGTCGGTCAGCTGAGATTTGATGATATCATCCAGGGTAAAAGCTTCTCCTAGAAACCTCTGGTAACGCGAAAGCGGCATGCCTGACGAAAAGCCCCGGACTGTATCCCAGTCAAAATCTGTAACGGCTGTCAACGACAAGCGAGCCCCATTGGGGCCCGCCGCTGTGAATTCCGCGATCTGATCAAGCATGATAATATTCTCACTTGTATCTGCCGATCCGGTTTTCGCAATATTCATACTAGCGGTCATGAATATTGCGCCCAACAGTATCCTTTTCATCCAAGATGACTTACCAATAAGGCGTGTACTTTGGAGGAGCTTTATCGCTGTGTGCCGGCGGATCGTCGGCGTCCCCGGTGCTGCCCACTGGAACCTGATCTGAATAAGCAAGTTCGCCATTGCCGTCGATCACCAGCATTTCGCCATTTTCGACCGCCTCATAAATAAGCTGGGCCAGTTCCTCGTCGCTGGCATCCGGGTTCTCAGTAGCGATACGTCTGCCAACCTCGTTGTTGTACAGATCCATCGTTTCCGAATCCGCAGGATTGCCGGGTATGCCTTCGTGCGTGGTTCCGTACGCGGCGGCAAATTCCTCACCGAAATTTTTCGTCATAAGGGCATTCCAATAGGCGTGCCTGAAGGCGTCATTATGCCCGTCACCGACCCCATGGACCGGGTTGCCCTCACTATCCTCTGGCGGATAAAATTTGTGGGCCGTTTGGCCGGCAACCTTAGAGTCAGACATGAATTGATCCAGATTTTTTGGTCCACCCGGCGGCGTCAACGCGAGCTGACCAAGAAGCTTGACTTCGCCCTCAAGCATACTTCCCAGAGTTTCTTTCAGCTTGTCGAGAGGCAGCTTCTCGCCATACGGAACAGACAGATTATCAACATCAATTTTTTTGTCGTCCCTGACTTGATACTCCTTAATAAGTTCGTTGGGGTCACGACGAGGAAACTTGGGTTCTTTTCCCTTATCCTGTGGGAAGTATTTTTCAACGATTTCGTTAAGTGGGTTAGCGATGTCGTTAATTGGGTTAGCACCAGGCGGGGTCTTTTTCGGCGAATTTTTGATAAGATCGTCAACGGATTTGCTCACGTTTTGTAAATCCGCACGCTTTGCGGCGGCATTGCTATCTATTTGCATAATGATCCTCGAAATAGTATTTTGAAAAAAATAAGCTAATGAACTGTAGAATTGCGCCGTTAGGGCCGTGTTGTAAACCCATCTACGGTTGATCCAGCAAATTTCCGCCACGTCAGTTCAACCGGCTGAAACCACAAGCTTATCCGCCACAGTCCGGCCCGAACCGAGCCTGGCGGTTCCATCCCCGAAGCCTTGCAGCCGCACACAATGCTGTGACAGCCCGGCCCCTTTGCTTGGGCGGCTATCCGGGTAAGGTGCCGGTATGCTTGGAATCGAACTTGCCTCTGCCGCCTTTCTGCCTGCTGCCCTTGTCGCCCTGCTGGCGGGGCTGCTGTCCTTTCTGTCGCCCTGCGTGCTGCCGATCGTGCCGCCCTATCTGGCCTATATGACCGGGGTGAATGTCAGCGGGCTGAAAGCCGGGGAACGCAGCGCCGTGCTGCCTGCGGTGTTCTTTGTGCTGGGGCTTTCGACCGTGTTTCTGGTCATGGGCTTTGCGGCATCGGCGTTCGGGCGGGCGTTCCTGCAATATCAGGATGTTCTGGCCAGGATCGCCGGGGCGATGGTCATCGTCATGGGGCTGCATTTCCTGCATGTGATCCGCATTCCGGTGCTGGATCAAGAGGCGCGGATAGATGCTGGCAAACAGGATGGCGGCGCGTTCGGGGCCTATCTTCTGGG
>NZ_JBKEBL010000073.1:0-9333 GCF_047973135.1 Paracoccus sp. (in: a-proteobacteria) | reverse complement strand
CTCCGAAGGCGCAGGGCAAGCCGCTGGAGGTATGGTTCCAGGATGAGGCGCGCGTCGGCCAGCAAGGAACGCTCACCCGGAAATGGGCAAGGGCTGGCGCCCGCCCACGCGCACCCCGCGATACGCGCTACAAATGGAGTTACATCTTCGGCGCGGCTTGCCCGCAACGCGGGGTCGCCGCCGGGTTCGTCCTTCCTTTCGTCGATACCGAAGCCATGAACCTTCACCTCGCCGAGATCGCCAGGACCGTGGCGCCCGGCGCGCACGCGGTTCTTGTGCTCGACGGCGCCGGGTGGCATGGCGCTAAAGCTCTCAGGGTTCCAGACAATATCACGCTCCTGCCCCTGCCGCCCTATGCTCCAGAGCTCAACCCGATTGAAAACGTCTGGGCCTATCTCCGGTCCAACAAACTCGCGATCACCGTCTTCGACAGCTACGACGATATCGTCGACAAATGCTGTGAGGCCTGGAACTTCTTCGCCGAGTGCCCCGGCAAAATCACTTCAATCACCTCAAGAGAGTGGGCAACGGTCAACGCATAGGGCCGTTGGTATGACAGACGACAAATGTGCAAGTGGCGGACCGAGGAGGATTCGAACCCCCGACCCCTTGATTCGTAGTCAAGTACTCTATCCAGCTGAGCTATCGGTCCACTGCCGGGTGATCTATCGGCTGGGGTCGGGATTGGCAAGGGTGAAAGGGAAGAATTCCTCAGCTTTGCTGAAAATCTTTCCTGGGCAGCCGCACCAGAAAGGTCGTGCCATTCTCTCCGGTTGCCTCAAGCACCAGCGAGCCGCCATGGTTGCGGATCAGTTCGGCCGAAATGGTCAGGCCAAGCCCCGCGCCGCCCCTGGTCGCGCCTCCCTGAAAGGCGGTGAACAGGTGATCGCGGGCCTTGGGTGGCAGGCCCGGGCCGTTGTCGATCACCCGGATCTGCCAGTCCTCGTCCGTCTCGGAGGCCTGCACGCAGATCTCTCCCGGGTGCCCGTGCGCCATCAGCGCCTGTCGCGCGTTGCGCACCAGGTTCTGGATCACGCGGTAAAGCTGTTCGGGATCCGCCCGCAGGGTCAGGCTGCCGGGGACGTCCTCGGAAAAGCTGATATCCGCGTCGCCGGTTGCCAGCCGTTCGCTGTCGATCACATCCGTCACCACGTCGAGCAACCGGAACCGGCTCAGCCGCGGGGCGGGTTCCTCGGCCCGGCCAAAGGCCAGCGAGTTTTCGCACAGGTTGACCGCGCGCGAAATCGAGTTCACCAGCTTGGGGGCAAGGCGGCGGACGGCGGGGTCCGCGCTTTGCTCCAGCCGGTCGGTGAACAGCTGTGCGCTGGTCAGGATGTTGCGCAGGTCGTGGCTGATCTTGGCCACCGCCGCGCCCATCTGTGCCAGGCGCTCCTTTTGCCGCAGGGCCCCGGTCAGTTCGGTCTGCATGTGCTGCAGCGCGTCCTCGGCCTCGCGCAGTTCAACGACGCCATGGCCCGGGCGGATGATGCGGCGGGCATCCTCGGGGGCGGCGGCATAGGCGGTGATGTTGGCGACCAGCCCCTTGATCGGCCGCACCAGGATCCGGCGTACGGCAAGGAACAGCAGCAGGGCGGTAAAGGCGGAAATCCCGGCCGAAAGGACCAGGATCCGGATCCCGTAGTCGAGCATCGCCGCGCGCAGGGGGGCGGTGTTCATGGTGATCTCGATCATCAGGCCGGACATCTGGCCGGGGTCGGAAATCACCCGGATCACCTCGGGTTCGCGGCGGATCAACCGGTACAGCGCATCGCGGATCAGGGTCGCGGCGCTGGCATCGCGCAGGTCATAGGTGCGGGATATGGGCCGGGGCAGGGGGGACGACAGCACCAGCTGCCGCGCATCCGCCCGTCGCAGAACGACGTTGTAGACGCCTGCATTGCGCAGCAGTTCCTCTTGCAGGTCCCCGTCGATATGGTCACCCGACAGCCGCGCCAGCGAGGCGATCTGCGCCTTTTCAACCCGCAAGAGCAGGTAATCCTCGCGGAACCGCGCGACCGAGGGGACAAAGATCAGCACCTCGGCCAGCATCACGAAGGCGACCGTCAGGATAAGGAACCGGCCTGAAAGTGTGTTCAACATCTGCGTCGGACTGCTCGGGATCAGGGCAGCCAGCGTTGTATCAGCCTCACGACGGTTTTGACAGCGGAACTTTCGAACAGGTGCTGTGCATAGTAGCGCCCGGCAGCGGTCCGGCCGATCTCGCCCAAGGTCGGATAGGGGGCAACCATGGCTGCCACCTGCCGCATCCGCATCCGGTTGGCCAGCGCCAGTGCCCACAGGTGGATTGCCTCTCCGGCCCCGGGACCGGCGATCGAGACGCCGACCGGACGCCCCTTGCGGATCACCAGCTTGATCAGCCCGTCGGTCCGGGCCTGGGCGACGGCGCGGTCATTGTCGGCAAAGGGGACCCGGATCACCTCGATCCGGTTGTCATAAAGGGTGCGGGCGCGGGCCTCGGTCAGGCCGACATGGGCCAGTTCGGGATCGGTGTGGATCACATGCGGCAGGTGGTCGTGGCGGACCCGGACCGGCAGTCCCAGCAGTGCCGCCCGCACCACCAGCCCGGCGTGATAGCCCGCCACATGGGTAAAGGGCGCAAGCCCGGTGACGTCGCCGATCGCATAGGCACGGCGGTTCCCGGTTCGCAGCCCGTTGTCGACCCGGATTGCACCGGTCGGGGTGGTGGCGATCCCGGCCTGCCCCAGCCCCAGCCCTGCCGTGTCGGGCCGCCGCCCCGCCGCGATCAGCAGGTGGGTTCCGGTCAGGGTCCGGCCGTCCCCGGTGTGCAGGCGGATCGCCCCCGGCTGTCCCTCAGCCCCGGCTAGGGTGGTGTTCTCCAGCAGCTCGACCCCGTCCCGCCGCAGGCTGTCGCGGATGATGGCAGCCAGTTCGGGGTCTTCGCCGGACAGGGCCGCATTGCGGGTGATCACCGTCACCGCACTGCCCAGGCGGCGATGCGCCTGGGCCATTTCCAGCCCCACCGGCCCGCCTCCGAGGATCAGCAGATGGCCGGGGGCGGTGCGCAGGTCAAAGATCGTCTCGTGGGTCAGGCAGGGTACCGTGTCGAGACCGGGCAGCGGCGGGATGACCGGCCGGGCACCGGTGGCAATCACGAAGCGGCGGGCGGTGATCCGGGTGTCCGGGGTTTCGACCGCGCGCGCCGAGACGAAACGGCCCGGCGCGCGGATCACCGTGACGCCAAGCGATTCGAACCTTTCCTGGCTGTCATGCGGTGCGATCCGGGCGATCACCGCCCGGACATGGTCCTGGATCGCCGCGAAATCGGGCCGGGCGGATGTGGCGGGGATGCCGGGGATCCGGGTCCCGCCCTGCAGCAGCCGTGCCAGCCGCGCCGCATCGCGCAGCGCCTTGGACGGCACGCAGCCGGTGTTGAGACAATCGCCGCCCATCGGGCCGGGTTCAAGCAGCACCACCCGCGCGCCCATCTGCGCCGCGCCTGCGGCGACCGAAAGCCCTCCGGCGCCGCCGCCCAGGATGCACAGGTCGGTCTCGAGCGCGCGCATCAGCCCAGTCCCTGGCGGCGGCGCAGCGGCCGCAGCAGGATCGGCAGGGCGGCCAGCAGGCAGAGCCCGGCCAGCGGCCCGATCACCCGGGGATCGCGGATCAGCGACAGGTCCGGGGCATCGCCGCGTGCCAGAACCTCGCCGAGACCGGTGCCGATCGAGGTGAAGACCAGCGCGCCGGGAATGATGCCGATGACCGTGGTCAGCATGTAATTGCGCAGCCGCACATGAACCAGTGCGGGCAGCACATTGGCGGCAAAGAACGGCACCACCGGCACCAGGCGGAGCAGGAACAGGACGCTGATCTCATGCGTCCGCAGGGCGGCGCCGATCTTTCCGGCAAGCCCTTGCGCCGCATCGATCCGGTCGGCGATTCCGCGTCCCGGCCCGATGCGCACGGCCAGAAAGATCAGCGTCGCCCCGATGGTCGCCGCCAGCACGTTGAGCGCCGTTCCCATGGCCAGGCCGAACAGAAAGCCGCCGGTCACCGAGGCCACCGCCGCCCCGGGCAGCGACAGGGCGACGATCACCACATAGGCCAGCACGAAGACAAGCGCGGCCAGGGCCAGGTTCTGGTCGCGCCACAGCAGCAACTGGGCGCGGTGTTGCGCCAGGTTGTCCAGGCTGATCCGGTCGCGCAGCAGCACATACCCGGCCAGCGCCCCCAGCCCCACCAGCAGCAGCGGCAGGTGGCGGGCCAGCCGGTGACGGACAGGGGGGGCGGATTCGGGGACGGGCATGACGGGCGGGGACCTCGCGGGTGTTTGTCCCAGTCATGACCGGGCCCGTCGCCGGAATCCAGTCAACAGAGCGCGAGCGGCCGGGTTTGCCGATATTTTCCGGGGCAAGCGGCAGAAATCGCGGAATTGGCCGGTGATCCGGTTTGACTTGCGGCAAGCGGCCCCGTATAGACCGGGCTTCAGAACAGTTGAACCGGGCCGGGTGCGATTCCTGCACCCCCGGGCCCGCAAGATCGGAGACGGAGCGATGAAACGCACCTTTCAGCCCTCGAACCTCGTCCGCAAGCGTCGGCACGGGTTCCGTGCCCGGATGGCGACCAAGGCGGGCCGCAAGATCCTGAACGCGCGCCGCGCCCGCGGCCGCAAGTCGCTGAGCGCATAAGCCTCGGCACAGGTCTGACGACATGACACCGCCCGAGGCCCCGAACAGGACAGCGCCGCGGGCGGTTTCTTTGCGGTCCGGGGATGGCCGGGCCGCGCCAGCGGCCGGTATCCTGGACGTCATGCGCAACCGTCCGCAATTCCAGCGCGCCGCCCGGGCCCTGCGTCAGGGCACTGACAGCCTGCTGCTGCAGGCCCGCGACCGCGGGGACGGGTCGGCGCAGGTGAATGTGGGCTTTACCTGTTCCAGGAAACTTGGCAATGCGGTTGCCCGCAATCGCGCCAAGCGCCGCCTGCGGCATCTGGCCGCCGAGATTCTGCCCGAACAGGCCCGGCCCGGCTGGGATTATGTCCTGATCGGCCGCCCCGACAAGACCGCCATGCTGCCCTTTGAGCAATTGCGCCGCGACCTGCGCTTTGCGCTCGGGCGCGTGCATGGCCGCACATGACCCCGCTTGCCTGGATCCTGGCGCTGCCGGTGCGCGCCTATCGCCTGTTCCTGTCGCCATGGATCGGGCATGGTTGCCGGTTCCAGCCCAGTTGCAGCGCCTATGCGCTGGAAGCGCTGGAACGCCATGGCGGCCTGCGCGGCGGCTGGCTGGCGCTGTGGCGGATCCTGCGCTGCAATCCCTGGGGCGGCTCTGGCTATGATCCGGTCCCCGGCAGCGAAGCGCCGTCCCCCGATCCGGAAAAGCCCGCCATGCCAGGGGAAGAGACCCGCAGCGAAAAGGGCTGACAGCGGCCCGGCACCCCTTTGCCATCCCGCCGCCCGGCGGTCAGGGCAGCATAAGTACCAGTGGAATCGTCGCCACCGCAGCCAGGGTCTGTGCGGTCACCAGCCCGGCCATCAGGGTGCCGTCGCCGTTCATCTGCCGGGTCAGCACATAGGCGGTCGGCGCGGTGGGGATGGCGGAAAAGATCACCAGAACCAGGGCTTCGGTGCCGCCGAGACCGAACCACAGGCCGACCGCCCCGGCAAGGACCGGCATCGCCAGCAGCCGCAGCGCGCTGTTGGCGACCAGAACCAGAAAATCCCGTTTCAGCGCCGCCGGTTGCAGGGCCGCCCCGACGCAGAGCAGGCCAAGCGGCAGGCTGCCCTGGGCCAGCAGCTTGAGCAGGCGCTTGCCCTCAAAGGGCAGGGTGACCCCGGCAAAGGCAAAGGCGATGCCCGCCGCACAGGCAAGGATCAGCGGATTGCGCAGGATAGTGCGGATCAGGGTCCGTTTGCTGCGGGCCGGGCCGGTTTCGGTCAGGGCCAGGATCGACAGTACGTTGACCAGTGGTACCGCCACCGCCAGCAGCACCGCCGCGCGCTCGACGCCTTGCGTACCGGCCAGGCTGGTGGTGATGGCCAGCCCCAGATAGGTGTTGAACCGCACCACCCCCTGCAGGGCCGGGCCGAAACGCGCGGCCGGGGTCGGGCGCAGCCGGAGGCCGATCCAGAGCAGGGCCGCGGCCAGGCAGATGGTCGCCATCGCCGCCCCGCCAAGCCGCAGGATCGCGGGGTCCCGCACCGGTGCGTCTATCAGGCTGGACATCAGCAGGGCCGGAAACAGCAGGAAATAGTTCATCCGTTCGGCCGCGGGCCAGAAACCCGGTTCGGGAAACCGGATCCGGGCCAGCAGAAAGCCAAGGCAGATCAATGCGAAAAGCGGCCAGATCGTCAGCAGGATCACGGGATGTCACCTTGATGGGCATGTGTTGCAGCCCCGGCTTAGCACCGCCGGGCACCGGGTTTCCAGTGCCCGGCGGTGCCGATCCCCGCCGGAAGGGAAAAATCACCGCGCAATGACCAGATCCGCCTGCAATCCGCCCAGCCGTTCGCTGGTCATCAGACGCAGGGTGCCACCATGGGCCCGGGCGATATCCATGGCGATCGACAGCCCCAGCCCGACCCCGCTGCCGAGATCCTGGTTGCGCACGGGATCCAGCCGGGCAAAGGGCTTGGTCGCTTCGGCGCGCTGCGATTCGGGGATGCCGGGGCCGTCATCCTCGATCCGGATCCGCAGCGCGCGCTCGGTCAGGTCCACGGAAATCTCGGCCCGGTTGCCATAGCGGACCGCGTTGGTGATCAGGTTCTCGACCGCCCGCCGGATCCCGCCCGGACGCAGTGGCACCACGCCTGCACCTTCGGTATGGTACAGGGTTACCGGCAGGCCTGCGCGCTGGCTGTCCTCGACGATCGTTGTCACCAGCGCCACCGGATCGGTGTCTTCGGGGTCGCCCTCGCGCGCGCCGCGCGAGAAGTCGAGGAATTCGTCCAGCAGCCGTTCCATGTCGTTCACATCGCGCAGCATGTCCTCGCTGTCGGCATCCTCGAGCATGGTCAGCCCCAGCTTGAGCCGGGTCAGTGGCGTGCGCAGGTCGTGACTGACCCCCGACAGCATCAGCGTGCGCTGCTCGATCTGCCGCTCGATCCGGTTGCGCATGTCGAGAAAGGCATCCCCCGCCGCCCGCACCTCGAGCGCTCCGGTGGCGCGATAGGGAATATGCCGCCCGCGCCCGAAGGCCTCGGCCGCCTCGGCCAGGCGCTGGATCGGGCGCACCTGTTTCAGCAGATAGACATAGGCGATCGCGGTCAGCACGATGCCAAAGCTCAGCATGTAGACAAAGAACTGGTGCGGGTTCGAGGCCGACACCCGCCGCCGGTCAAAGCTGAGCCGCAGATACCGCTCGCCATCCCGGAGATAGAGCGACACCCGCCGCAGGTCGGGCAGCACCACCCGTTCGAGATCGGGCAGGGTCTGATAGAAATCCTCGATCACGAAACTGCCGGTGATGTCCTCCCAGGTCAGCACATCGCCGGGCGGCAGGTCGCCGGGCCCGACCCTGGCCACGTCGATCTCGAGGATCCGCGCGATATCGGCGACCGCATCATCGGGGCTTTGCCGGATCAGCTGCACCTCGCGGCTGACCGACACCGTCATCTGCCGGGTGACGCCGTCGAAATGCCGCTGCACGAACACGATCAGCAGCACCGTGATCAGCAACAGCATCGGCAGGATGAGAATCAGGGCCGTGCGGCCGTAAAGGCTTTTCGGGACATATGGTCTGAGCCAGTTGAACATCGTATGGTCAGTCTAGATCGTCCCGCGCCCGAGAGGAAGAGACATGCCGACCCCCGCTGACATCGCCCCGCCTGCAGGCGTCCCCGAACAGATGGCGCCGGGGATCCGGCGGATCCTGGCCCCGAATCCGTCGCCCATGACCCATTGGGGGACGAATACCTATCTGGTCGGTGATCGCGATCTGGCGGTGATCGACCCCGGCCCGGATCTGGACGCGCATCTGGAGGCGATCCTGGCGGCGGTTCCTGCGGGGGGATCCGTTTCGCATATTCTTGTCACGCATGCGCATCTGGATCATTCCCCGCTGGCGCCCCGGCTCGCGCGGGAAACCGGCGCGCCGGTGCTGGCTTATGGCGATGCCGGGGCCGGGCGCAGCGCGGTGATGCAGGGGCTGGCCGGGGCGGGGCTGATCGGGGGCGGCGAAGGGGTTGATGCCGGTTTTGCCCCCGACCGCTGCCTGACGGATGGCGAGACGGTCCACGGGACCGGCTGGACGCTGAGCGCGCTCTGGACGCCGGGGCATTTTGGCAACCACCTGTGCTTTGCCTGCGGGGATTCGGTGTTCAGCGGCGATCTGGTGATGGGCTGGGCCAGTTCCCTGGTCTCGCCCCCGGACGGGGATCTGACTGATTTCATGACCTCCTGTCAGGCCCTGCGCGCCCGCGCCCCCCGCGTTCTGTATCCGGGCCACGGGGCCCCGGTCACGGACCCGGCGGCGCGGCTGGACTGGCTGATCGGCCACCGCCGTTCTCGCGAGGCGGCCATCCTGACGCATCTGCGCACGGGGCCCCTGGACATTCCGACCCTGTCCCGCGGGATCTATACCGACATCCCGGCGAAGATGATGCCAGCGGCCGAACGCAATGTTCTTGCGCATCTTGTTGATCTGCAAGGGAAAGGGGTGGTTCTGGCCGCGCCGGAACTGTCCGTGGACGCGGTTTTCTCGCTTGCATGAGAAAATCCGGTCAAAGCGGAAAAACTGTCGAAAAGCCTCTGGACGCGCTACTGTGCTGTTGTTATACGGCCTCTCGTGATCCGGCGTAGCTCAGCGGTAGAGCAGTTGACTGTTAATCAATTGGTCGTAGGTTCGATCCCTACCGCCGGAGCCAAAAATCCCTGAAAATACAGTGAGTTAAGGAAAAGCCCCGCAAGGGGTCTTTTGCATTTTGGCTCAGGGGTAACATCTGGGGTAACAAAATGAATCACCCGCCGCGCCATAGGAAAGGCCGGGACACATCACGCGCCCCGGCCATGACGATCCCCGGTGTCCGCCGTGATCGCCTGCGCCGCGCCCAAAGGAGAAAGAGCCGCGCCTTGTCGGGGTTTGCCCACTCGCCGACTGACGGGATTGCTTTGGCGCTGACTTTGGAAAGCACCGGGCGCAACCTGCCTATCTCAATATTCGTACCCCCAATCGACCAGCCGCAGCGCCTGAGCCGGATCAATCCCGGCTTCCTTGGCCTGAGCCAGTGCGCCCACAATGGCGGTGATCGCCCGCGCCCTGCCGCCTGCATCGAAGGCTTGCAGAGGCCGCATCACGTCCAGCGTGACCGCCGATCCCAGCTTGTCGGTGCATTCCTCGGCCATGGTCGCGGCAAT
>NZ_JBKEBL010000304.1:0-3397 GCF_047973135.1 Paracoccus sp. (in: a-proteobacteria) | reverse complement strand
CATTTCATGGCCGAAGCGGCAGAGTGACGAAAAAGGCGCAGCGCTGTCAGACGACAAGATCAGCAAGATCGACGACCTGCGGCCAGAAAGCCGGTAATCCAACGGCCCCGACGAATGACCGTCCCGGCGGGTCTGGTCTTGCGGCGGCCGGTACGGGGCAATCCCGAGGCCGTTGCCATGACGGCTCAGGCCCGGCGCTTGACGTCATGGTTCGGCAGAAAAATCGGCACCTGCCAACGCGATAGCCTGACGACTTTCTTTTGATTGTGTTGTCAGGCTATAATCCCCTGATTTGACACTGGTTCTGCGCCAATTTTATGATCAAATTGGCTTCCGTCAGCTATAGTGGTGTCAGGCGCTGGCAGGCAAGGATCGCCCTTTGTTCATACGACACGCAGCCGCAGGCGGGACGTATCCGTTCGATGCAGGGCGCGGTAATGCTCGACAGGTGTTCTTGTCTGTTCGACGCCGATCGAATCGATGCTCAGCAGAGCGGTGCCCCGAACTGTCTCGTCGGAAATAGCATCCTGCCCCAGTGCCGTGCCGCGATACATGCAGGTCGCGGATTTCTTTCTGCGGCGTGCAGCCGATCTTCGCTGCAATCGACATCACCGCCTGCCACCGCGATGAATGCTGATCCGCGTTGTCGAGAACCAGTCGCACGGCGCGCTCGCGCACTTCAGGGGAAAACTTGTTCATCGTTTTACTCATGATGCTCCATCCTACTCAAGAGGTGGAGCCTCCGGCAAACCCGGCGCGGTTCAGAGCGACAAACATTGGCCGAAGAAAATCTTGCCAGCGGCAATCACGATGTTAACGTTACCGATGCCCCGACATGGAAGCTCATCCTGATTGTCGCTGGCGTCTCACCCGGATTGACCCGCTATAGCGCGGGCCATTCATGACATGATGCGCAAGCCCTTGGTGATTTGGGGCCAAAGCCCCGGATTGACGGGGCAGGCGCTTGCCGACGGGGCGCGGGACGGGCTATGGCTGTGCAAGTTTGCCGCCTTCCCGCAAAAGGGGGTCGGCCCCCCTCCGGAGACGACCGTTCCAGTGAGCGCAGCGACGACCCAGCCCGCCCGGACCCGCAGCCTGTTCAGGCGGTTATGGCACGATTACCTGCATCGGCACCGTTTCGCGATGCTGATGGCCTTTGCTCTGATGACGGTCGAGGGATCGACCCTCGCGCTGATCTCGTGGATGCTGAAGCCGCTGTTCGATCTGGTCTTTGTCGGCAAGCAGGAGGGCGCGATCTGGTGGGTTGGCAGCGCGATCTTTGGCGTGTTCCTGCTGCGCGCGCTGACTACCATTGCCAGCCGCGCCACGCTGACCCGCATATCCCTGGGCATCGCGACCGAGATCCAGCGTGACATGCTGGCCCATATCCTGACTCTGGATGGCCGGTTCTTCCGCGACAATCCGCCCGGTGCCCTGATCGAGCGGATACAGGGCGACAGCACCGCCGTGCAGGGGGTCTGGGCGACGCTGCTGACCAGCACGACGCGGGATGTCATCTCGCTGATCGGGCTGTTCGCGGTCGCCGTGCATATCGACCCGGAATGGACCATGGCGGCGCTGATCGGGGCGCCACTGCTGATCGCGCCTGCGGCGCTGGTTCAGCGTTACATCCGCCGCAAGGTCAGGCAGAACCGCGCCAATGCCAGCATCCGCGCGACGCGGCTGGACGAGGTGCTGCACGGCATCGCCTCGATCCGCCTGAACCGCGCGGAAGAGGCGCAGAGCCTGCGCTTTGCGCGGATCGTCGACAAGATCCGCAAGGCCGAGGTCAAGGTGGCGGCGACTAGGGTGTTGATCCCGGCGCTGACCGATATCGTCACCGGCATCGGCTTTGTCGCCGTTCTGGCCCTTGGCGGGCATCAGGTGATGACGGGCGAACGCAGTGTCGGCGATTTCATGTCCTTCTTTACGGCTCTGGCGCTGGCCTTTCAGCCTCTGCGCAGGCTGGGGACCACGGCGGGCGGCTGGCAGACGGCAGCGGCCAGTCTGGAGCGGATCTATCAGATTTTCGACACCCCGCCGACGATCCTTTCGGGGCCGCGCAGGCAACCGCCCGCCGACACCGCAATCACGCTGCGGGATGTGTGGCTGTCCTATGACGACCAGCCGGTGTTGCGGGGACTTGGCTTTACGGCGGAACCGGGCAGGACCACGGCGCTGGTCGGGCCGTCCGGGGCTGGAAAATCGACCGTGTTCAACCTGCTGACCCGGATGGTCGATCCTGATCGCGGGCAAGTGCTGCTGGGGGGCGTGCCGGTCGCGGAATACGACCTTGGGGTGCTGCGCGACCAGTTTTCGACCGTGGCGCAGGAATCGGCACTGTTCGACGAGACCCTGCGCGAGAACGTGCTGATGGGCCGCCCCGATGCGGGTGAGGCCGCGCTGCGCCGTGCGCTGCAGGTCGCCCATGTGGTCGAATTCACCGATGCAATGCAGGACGGGCTGGACAGCCGGGCGGGGCCGCGCGGCTCGGCCCTGTCGGGGGGGCAGAGGCAGCGTATCACCATCGCCCGCGCGGTACTGCGCGACGCACCCGTGCTGCTGCTGGACGAGGCGACCAGCGCGCTGGACACCGCCAGCGAAAGGCTGGTGCAAGAGGCGCTGGACAATCTGGCGCAGGGGCGCACGACGCTGGTCATCGCGCACCGGCTGTCAACCATCCGCAATGCCGACAAGATCGTCGTGATCGAAAGCGGCAGGGTTGTCGAAGAGGGCAGCCATGACCAGTTGATGGAACAGGGGGGGGCCTATGCCCGCCTTGTCGCGCTGCAATTCGGAGAAAGCCAATGACCCGTCAGATCATCCGCATCGCCGGCCCGGACCGCGCCGCATTCCTGCAGGGGCTGGTGACGAACGATGTCCGGCACGCGCCCTGCTGGGCCGCCCTGCTGACGCCGCAAGGCAAATATCTGGCCGATTTCCTGATCGTGCCGCAGGACGACAGCGTGCCGCAGGACGACAGCGTGCCGCAGGACGACAGCGTGCCGCAGGACGGGGCGCTGCTTCTGGATGTGGATGCGCGGCTGGCCGATGACCTGATCCGGCGGCTGACAATGTACAGGCTTCGCTCGAACGTCACGATCAGGGCCGTGGACATGCCCGTTGCGCGCGGCACCGGCCCGGCCCCCGAGGGGGCTATTGCCGACCCGCGCCATGCGGCACTTGGCTGGCGGCTTTACGGTGCGGCGGGCGAGGATGGCAGCGACTGGGACGCGATTCGCGTGGCCCATTGCATCCCTGAAACCCTGATCGAGCTGATTCCCAACGAGACCTTCATCCTTGAGGCCGGGTTTGATCGCCTGAACGGTGTCGATTTTCGCAAGGGTTGTTATGTCGGGCAAGAGGTCACGGCCCGGATGAAGCACAAGACCGAACT
>NZ_JBKEBL010000114.1:0-2171 GCF_047973135.1 Paracoccus sp. (in: a-proteobacteria) | reverse complement strand
CCGCCCGGCAATATTCCGGGATCAATGTTCTGATTCTCTGGGGCGCTGTAATCCAGCATGGCTATCCCACCCAGCATTGGGTCACTTTCCGGCAGGCACTGTCACTTGGCGGCAATGTCAGGAAGGGCGAACGCGGCACTACCGTCGTCTATGCCGACCGTTTCACGCCCGAGGACGAGAAGCGTCGTGCTCGCGAGACCGGCGAGGAACCTGACCGCATCCCGTTCCTGAAGCGCTTCACCGTGTTCAACGCCGCGCAATGCGAGAACCTGCCTGACGATATCGCCATCGCGGCCCCGCCACCACCACCCGACCTGATCGAGCCTCGAGTCGAGGCGCTGATCCGTGCGACCGGCATCGATTTCCGCATCGGCGGCGATCGCGCCTTTTACATGCCGTCACTCGACTATGTGCAGGTGCTGCCTCCGCAAGCCTATTTCGAGCCGATTAATTGGCACCGGACGGCCCTGCACGAGCTGGGGCATGCCAGTGGCCATCACAGCCGTCTCAATAGGAAGCTGAGTGGCTCTTTCGGCTCGAAGCTTTATTCGGTCGAAGAAATCACAGCCGAATTGATCGCCGCTTTCTGCTGCGCGTCGCTCGGGATCGTTCCGACCGTGCGCCATGCCGACTATATCGGATCGTGGCTGGAATGCCTTCGCGAGGATAATCGCGCCATCGTGCGCGCCGCCTCGCAGGCGAGCAAGGCGGCCGACTGGCTACTGTCGCATCTGCCCGAGGGCGATGCCGGAGACGCCGATATGGCGGCCACCGAGCGGAGGGCCGCGGCATGATCCTACTCACAGATGAACAACGCACGCAGCTTCTCGCCAATGGCCGCCAACCGGACGTCGATCACACCCCAGTCGTCAAATTCTTCAACCCTTTTGGCGCGGGCGTCTGGCTTGCGACCGAACTCGACGAGGATGGTGACATCATGTTCGGTCTGGCCGATATCGGCTATCCCGAACTGGGCTCATGGCGGTTCGAGGAACTGCGATCCCTCCAGTTACCCTTTGGCATGGGCATCGAGCGGGACGTGCTGTTTACCGGCGACTTCCCGATCTCGATCTGGGCCGAAACGGCGCGCATGGCTGGCAGCATTCGCGCAGCCGAACAAATCCTGTCCGCCCGGTTCCGCAGTGATGCTGCGCGGCCATTGAATCCCGCCGATACAGAAAACCGGAAAACCTGAAATCCGGCTGTCTGACTTCGCGCTTCTGCGCCGCTCTCTTCAAGATAGAGGGCGGCGCCTCTCGTTGTGACGTGGTGAAAGTTCCGGCGCCGGGCCGGCTGCCCGTCGGGAACCCCGATCATGACGCAACACATGAAGAAACTCGCTATCCATCCGCAGTCTTGCCCGTTTTCAGCGCAGGAGCAGGCCGTTGTCTACGAAGCGCGGCGGATCCTGCTGCGCCATCTCAACCAGAATCCGGTCCTGTCCACATGGCAGGCGGTTCTGGACTATTGCGCACTGACCATCCGCGGTGATGTCGAGCGCTTCCACGTCCTCTATCTCGACCGCAAAAACCGGCTGATCTCGGACGAATGCCTCGCCATTGGCACGGTCGATCATGCCCCTGTCTATCCCCGGGAAGTGTTGCGGCGGGGCCTCGCGCTCAACGCCAGTGCGCTGATCATCGTCCATAATCATCCGGCTGGCGATCCCGAGCCTTCGGCCGCCGATCTCGCCATGACAAAGGAGATACACAAGGCCTGTGCAGCTTTGGGGGTGACGCTGCACGACCACATCATCACCGGTGCCGGTCGGGAGGTGAGCCTGCGCGCCCGCGGCGATATCTGATGAACGGGGATGTGGCGGGCGGCGGCCAGGAGAGGAAAAGGAGGGATGGGAAATTCGTGACGGGCTTGATAGCCGGAGAGAGAGGCTCACCGGCGTCCGTCATGGAGTAACTGACATGGCCACTGCCGTTCAGAAGATCACCCTGTCGTCCTCGCGCGACAGTCCTTTCAACAAGCTCACGCTGAGCCAGTCGAACGTCCGGCGCGTCAAGGCCGGAATTTCGGTCGAAGAGCTGGCCGAGTCCATCGCCCGTCGCGGGTTGATCCAATCCCTGCATGTCCGCCCGGTGCTGGATACCGGGGGCAAGGAAACCGGCATGTTCGAGGTGCCCGCCGGCGGTCGCCGCTTCCGGGCGCTGGAGCTGCTG
>NZ_JBKEBL010000282.1:0-24557 GCF_047973135.1 Paracoccus sp. (in: a-proteobacteria) | reverse complement strand
TCACGCCGGGCCGGCATCGGGGCGCAGGGTGGCAAGGGTCATGGCGATGCCGCGATGATCCTGCAGCAGGCCAAAGGCCTTGCGGATCGCTGTCAGCATCCCCAGCCCCAGCACATCGACCTTGAGCAGGCCCAGCGCGTCGATGTCGTCCTTGTCCCATTCGATGACGGTGCGATCCTCCATCGCGGCATTCTCGATCGGGCAAAGTTCGTCCAGCCGGCCCCTTGTGATCACGAAACCGCCGACATGCTGGGACAGGTGGCGCGGAAAGCCGATGATCTGGCGGATCAGATCCACCGTCTGCATCAGCCGCCGGTTGCCGGGATCCAGCCCGACCTCGCGCAGCCTTTGGGGATCGGGCTCCTGCCCGGAAATCCCCCAGATCTGGCCCGACAGGCCCGCCGTCACGTCCTGCGACAGGCCCATGACCTTGCCCACCTCGCGGATCGCGGCGCGCGACCGGAAATGGATCACCGTCGCGCACAGCCCGGCGCGGTGGCGGCCATATCTGGCGTAAATCCACTGGATCACCTCTTCACGGCGCTCATGTTCGAAATCGACATCGATATCGGGCGGCTCGCCCCGGTGCCGCGACACAAAGCGTTCGAACACCATGCTGATCTGATCCGGCGCAACATCGGTGATGCCAAGCGCCCAGCACAGAATCGAATTTGCCGCCGAGCCGCGCCCCTGACACAGAATGCCGATGCTGCGGGCATGGGCGACAATGTCATGCACGGTCAGGAAATAGGCGGCGAATTTCAGTTCGGCCACCAGCGCCAGTTCCTTGTCGGCCAGCGCCCGATAGGCGGGCGGCACACCATCGGGACAGCGCCGCACCAGCCCTTCAAGGGCCAGCCGTTCAAGCCGCGCCTGGGGCGGCTCGCCGCCCGAGATCTCGTCGGGGTAATCATAGCCAAGCTGACCCAGATCAAAGGCGCAGCGGGCGGCGATTTCCACGCTGCGGCGAATGGCGGCGGGGTGATGGCGGAACAGCCGCGCCATGTCGGCGGGGGATTTCAGGCGGCGTTCGGCATTGGCCAGGGCGCGGGTGCCGATCGTGTCGATGGTACAGCCCTCGCGGATGCAGGTCAGCACATCGGCCAGCGGGCGGCGCGCGGCGCGGTGCATCAGCACATCGCCCACCGCCACCATCGGCGCCGAAACCCGCTGCGCCAGCAGCGCGCAACGGTTGAACCAGTCCTGGTCGCTGCCATCGTAACGCGGGGCAGCGCCCAGAAACACATCGCCGGGATAGCGCTGCCTGACCTGCCGGATTACCGGGGCCGGGTCGCCATCCGCAGGTGGCAGGGCAATCAGGATCAGCCCCGCGCAACCCGTCAGAAGATCGTCCAGCCGCAGATCGCAATCGCCCTTTTCGGCCCGCCGCTTGCCCCGGCTCAGCAGCCGCGACAACCGCTGCCAGGCGCGCAGACCGGTCGGCAGGGCCAGCCACTCGACCGGGCAGTCGCGCAGCACCAGACGACTGCCGGCAATCAGTTTCGGCAATCCTTCGCCGGTCCCCTTGCGGCGCAACTCACGCAGCGCCGTCCAGCCCCGCACCACCCCCGCAACCGAGTTGCGGTCGGTGATCGCCATGGCCGGCAGCCCCAGCTCACAGGCGCGCATGACCAGTTCCTCGGGATGCGAGGCACCGGTCAGAAAGGTGAAATTCGTGGTCACGCCCAGTTCGGCATAGGTTTCAGACATCACGATATTCTCGCTCCATGAACCGCTTTCCGGCTGGATCGTCATGACAGGACCAGCCTCGCAGCGATGTCGGCTATGACAGAGCCCGGCAAAGGCTGCATAAATGGAAAGGGGCGGGGGCGCGCTTCGCGCGCAGGCGGTCTGCGGATGGCCAGCGGGTGAACAAGAACGGTCGGGCGCAGCATTCCGCACCGGCTGAACCGGGCATCCCGCGCGGCAACAGGGACACAGACCGTCGCACCACACCCCGGATGACAGCGAAATCTGCGCATAACGGATTTTGTCCCGTCGTGGCGGGAAATTCCGGTCTGGGGCGGGTTTGTCTGACCTCCTGCGGCCTTGGCCTGCCGCAATCGCGATGACCGCCGCAGCAGATCCCCCCCGGAACCCGGCTTTCCGCCGCAGGCGGTAGCGGGGGGTCCGGGGGGCGCAGCGCCCCCGGCCGTCGCGGGACGCAATAAATCCGGCGGCGACGCTGCACCACGTCCCCGGACAAGGCATGGCGGCAACCCACAACCTGTACCCCGCTGCTGTCCCCATGCCCCCCGAATGACGCGCCATATCCGGCATTTGCGGGAACTTTCCGCAGCCCCGGCACCAACCATCGCGCGCAGAGCCGATGCAACGCCCGCCCGTCGGTCCGGTTCCGCCTGCCATCTCATGCGAACTCCCCCTGCACGAACCAGCCCGGCGACAGCGGCGTGTGAAACATCCACAGGCGCCGGCCCTGCGCTGTCTCGACCTGCCAGTAATCCCGCAAACCAGAGCGCCATGCCGGATCGTCCAGCCACCATTCCGGGGCGATCCGCTCGGGGCCCGTCACCCGTGCCGTCACCATCGCCATACTCCGCCAGCGAAACCGCTGCGGCGGCAGTCCACCCTGCCCTGCCCCTCCCTGTCCCGCGGCCGGTTCCGGCGCGAATATCCGCAAGGGACGCGGGCGCGGGCTGGTCCAGTTGCCCGAGGGCTGCGAACAGGCGGCCGGCGCGATCTGAAAGCTGCGCTCGGGGATGTGGCTTTCGGCGGGCAGAAAACGGCGGATGTTTTCCAGCCCGACCCGCATCCCCAGCCGGGTGATCAGATCGTCCAGCCGGTCCTTGCGCGCCACCCCGGCATTGCCGGTCTGCTGCGCGGGCAAATCCTCGACCACCAGCGCCTCAAGCCGCATCACGTCAATGCCAAAGCCCGCATCCACACCCTCGACCCCCGGTCGGAACAGCGGCAGGATCCGGGCCGGATCGCGCAGGGCGCGGGCCAGACGCAATTCCACCTGCCGGCTTTCCTGATCGACGCGGCGCAGCGTCAGGCACAGCACCCGCGCGCCCCTGTCTTGCGCGGCCAGCCTTTCGCACAGCCGGTCCAGCAGCCGGGCGGTCGCCGCCATCACATCCTCCAGCAGGCCGACCGGTTCGGGCAAGGTCAGACGAATGGCATGGCGGGGCGGCTCGGGATCGGGGCTGATCGCCTCGGGCTGCTGGCCCGATGCCTGATCCAGCCGCATCATCAGCCCCGGCCCAAAACGCCGGGCCAGAGGCGCGCGCGGCTGCCCGGCCAGATCGCCGATCCGCCGCAACCCCAACCGCCGCAGCGCAACGGCCATGTCCGGAGGCAGGCGCAACCCCTCGACCGGCAGCGCCGCGATGGCCGCCAGCCCCGCGCCGGGCGCGGCCACGCCGCCGCCATGCCGCGCCAGGGCCCAGGCAGCGCCGCGCGTGTCGGCCAGCCCTGCGCGCGCCGACAGCCCCGCCCGATCCAGCCGGGCGCGCAGATCGTCCAGCAGCGCCGCCTCGCCCCCGATCAGATGGGCCGATCCGGTGATGTCCATGACCAGCCCGTCGCCACCCTCATTCCCGACCCAGGGACAATAGCGCGTGGCCCATCGCCGCAGCAGCGCCAGAAACCGCGCATCGGCCAGCGGATCGGCGGGCGCGCTGGTCAGGTCGGGGCAAAAGGCGCGCGCATCGGCCCCGGTCATGCCCCGCGACAGCCCCAGCGATTCGGCCGCGGGGTTCAGGCAATACAAACGCTCGGCATTGCCTTGCGTCAGGGTCAGCGCAAAGGGCCCCTCAACCGGGCGCACCCGCAAAACCCGGTCCGTCGCCAGACGCGGAAACCAGATCGAGACGACGCGACGCGTGATTCCACCGAACATCCCAGGCCCCTATTGTTCCTGATTTGTTCTTATTAAGCTGCCACCGCATCGATGTCGAGTCCGCCGCACCGAAACGCGGCTCGCACAGCCAGCGGGTCTCGGCGACATTGCTGCCCATCGCCTCGGGGATCAGGCACAGCCCGGTCGCCTGCCCCGCCCCGGCGGCCAGTTGCAGCCGCCGCCCCGGTGTCAGGCCCAGAGGTTTCGACAGCTCTGCCACGACCAGCGCCACCGCGCCGGATCGCAACGCCTCTTCGGCGACGGCCAGCGCATCGTCATGGCGCAGGGCATCGACCAGAAGCAACCGGGCCGGATCAAAGAACAGCGACAGCCCCTGCGGGTTCAGCCGCCCTAGTGCATGACCGGGCAGAACCCACAGCACATCGCCGCCGGACCGCGCCGCCGCCACGGCGGCAAAGCTGGTCGCCCCCGGCCCGCTGGCCTCGTGGACGCGACCGGGCTTGAGTTGCAGAAATTCCGGCACCGTCGCGTTCATGGCCCGCGATCCTGACCAAACCGGCCCAGCCAGGACAGGACCAGATCGTGCTGCAACGTCTTGGCGCGGCGCGTCCATCCGGCGGCACCCGCCGGATTTTCGGCCCCCCGCGTCGCCGCATGGCGCGCGCCATCGGTGCACATGACGGCAAAGGCCAGCCACGGCCCGCCACCGTCGCGCGCATATCCGGCAAGGTTCGACACAAAGTTCAGCGTGCCCGTCTTGGCCACGACATCGGGGGCAGGCACGTCCCGGCCGGGCGGCGGCACCTCGGGCTTCAGCAGATCGGGCAACCCGGCGCTCAGCCCCGGTCCCGCCAGAATCCGCGCCATCCCCCCGGCGGTCACGCGACTGTCCGCCGACAGGCCGGAATGATCCGCCAGGCTGAAGCCGACGCCCAACCCCTGCGCAACCAGCCAGTCCCGCATGGCTCGCGCGGAAGCCCCCGGACCAGAGGCACCGCTGGCGCGCAGGCCCACCACCTCGGCGGTCAGGTTGGTCGAATATTTCAGCATCCCCCGCAGAATGTCGCGCAGCGCCGGGCTGTCCAGCGCCGCGATCTCTTGCGTCGCGACGGGCAGCGCACCGATCACCTCGGGCGCGGGCAGGACCAGCCCCTTGGCACGGCAGAGGGTCTGGAACACGTCACCGGCGTAAAGCTCGGGCTTGCGGACCGGCAGCCAGCGGCTGCCCGCCTTACCCATCGCCGCGCGCGACACTGTCCAGCTTTCGCGCCCATCCCCGGCCCCATAGCTGAACAACGACACCTGTGCCCCAGGCGCGGCGGTGATCGTATAGGCGCGGGGCGAATGCGCCTCGGCCCGCGCCTCAAGCGACATCCGATAATCGCCGCCACTTTGCCGCCAGCCCAGATGGACGCGGTTGAAATTCAGGATCATGCCTGACATCGCCGGGTTATAGGCCAGATGGTCCGCCTGCCCCGGCGCGATCTCGGACAGGCGCGGCAGGGCACCGCCCCAGACCGCGAAACGCGCCAGACTGCCCTGCCCGCTGGCCACCAGATCGCCCGCCAGCCGTTCCAGATCGTCGGTAGATAACAGAGGATCGCCGCCGCCCGCCAGAATGATCATGTCGCCCGCCCGCAGGATCCGGGTCCGGAACCTGAAGGACGGCCCCAGCCGGTCCAGCGCGTAAAGCGCGGTCACGACCTTCAGTGTGCTGGCGGGCGTGACCGGTGCAAAGGCCGCCGCCCCGTCATGCAACACACCCGTTCCCGGATCCAGCAGCGCATAAGACACCCGCGCCGCCAGCCCGGCCCGCGCCACCACCTGAGCCGCGCCGGGTACGGGCCGCGCCGGAGGACGTTGCCCAAGGCCGCCCGGCAGGGCCGCCGCACGTGACCCGATCATGACCGCAAGCGCCCCGGTCAGCAGATTTCGCCGCGACATCATCCCTGCCGTTCCTTCCTTTCGGTCCCTGCCCCGCCGCGCTGCTGCTGCCTGATTTCCGACGATGACAGCGAGGACATCGGCAGATTGATCATTACCCAGACCGGTGCGGGCAGCAGTGGCAACAGCCGCGCGGCCGATTCGGGCAGCCGCCAGCCCCGCATGATCCGTGCCGCCCGCGCATGCCGTGCCGCCAGCCGCGATCCCGGCCGCGCCAGCACGCCAAGGGGCACCCGTGCCGCTATCTCGTCCCATCGGTCCCAACGGTCGAACTGCACCAGATTATCCGATCCCATCAGCCAGACAAAGCGCACAGCCGGATAGAGCCGTTGCAGCGCCGCTATCGTGTCGGCGGTCATCCGCGTTCCCAGGCTGGCCTCGATCCCGGTGATCCGTACGCGCGGATCCCGCATGACCCGGCCCGCGGCGGCGATCCGCGCGGCCAGAGGCGCGGGCCCCCGCGCCTTCAGCGGATTGCCCGGACTGACCAGCCACCAGACCTGATCCAGCCCGAACCGCGCCAGCGCGGTCCGTGTAATCTGCACATGGCCCTGATGCGCGGGATCGAAGGATCCGCCCAGAATCCCGATCCGCGCGCCCGGCCATGCAAGGGGAAAATCCTGTGCCATCGCCTGTCTGTAATCGCGCGCCGCGCAAAGGAAAAGATGCTACGCCCGTGCCTGCGGCGCGGTAACGATGGTCGCGCAGGCCCGTCCGTCATGTTTCGACTGGTAAAGCGCCCGATCCGAGGCCGCCAGCATCTGATCGGCGGTCGGTGCCTCGAAACAACGGCTTGTGACCATGCCGACGCTGACCGAGACCGCGCAGCTTCCGCCCGGCACCGGGATCGGCCTTTCCACCTCGGTCTTGATGCGCAGTGCCAGACGTTCCAGCAAGACGCGGTCCTGAACCCCGCGCAACAGCAGCACGAATTCATCGCCGCCAAACCGCGCCGCCTGATCGTCGTCGCGGATCACATCGCGCAGCACATGGGCGACCTTGCACAGCACCTCGTCCCCGGCTGCGTGACCAAAGCGGTCATTCACGTCCTTGAAGTGATCCAGATCCAGATGCGCAAGCGTAAAGCCCTGCCCGCGACGCGACGCGCCGGTCCCCTGCGCCGCCCGCAGCGCCGCCTCAAGCGCCAGCATAAAGCCGCGCCGGTTGCACAGCCCCGTCAGCACATCGGTGCTGGCCTGCGTCTCGGCGGCCTTGCGCGCCGCATCCAGGCTGGAGTTGAACATCGAAAGCTCGCCCATCACGGCGCGATTGGCCTCGTGCAGGAACAGCAGCTCGATCGCCAGTTCCGAGGGCGCAAAATCGCTGTCGGTCAGGTCAAGCTTGCGGACGGCATCGGCCAGACCGATGCCAAAGCCAAGGCTCAGCAGCAGCTTGCCATCCTCGACCGGCAGGACATGGCCACGCAGGTTCAGCCGCGCATCGCCGGTCATGCGAAGACCGATCCGCCCGCCGGTGCCCGCGCAGCGCAGGATTTCGGTCATCGGCCTGCGGGTCGGCACCGGGCGCGTCATTTCAAAGACATCGCCCATCCATATCGCGCCCTCGGGGATCAGCTTGCGGGCGGTGCGGCCCGCGCCCAGAATCCTGCCATCGGCCCCGGCCAGCACATGCATGGGCAGCAGCAGGGACAGAACCTGACTGCCGACCGTCACCGAAAACTGATCGCTCATCCCGCCTCCGTTTCGCGATGCGCATCCTCGCCACCAAGACGGAAATCGCGGGCCGCCGAAAATGCGCAATCCGAAATCAGGACATGGATGGCATTATCCTCGACCCAGATCAGGCCAAGGACGCCGTAATCATCGGCCATCGCCCGGATGATGCCCGCCAGGGCAAAGCTCCATTCCGAACGCTTGCGGGGCAGGATCACGCGGATGCTTTCCGACCCCTCATGGGTCACGGTCATGTCCGGCAGCCCAAGATCCGGAATGACCATATGTGCGTGATCCGGCAATTCGACCAGATTTTGCAAAAATTCCCGGAAATCGCGCCCCGAGAACCGCAACAGCCTGCGCACCGGTTCCAGCCGCGCCAGCCACGCGCCCAGATCCTCAAGCAGATCGTGCTCGGGCTTTCCCAGCCGCTGTGCCGCCTCGCGCATCAGGACATGGCTTGGGTTTTCCCCCGGTCTGACCGCCGGCGAAAATCCGCGCGCATCGATCCCCGCCGCTTCGGCCACGTCGCGCCAGAACGCGTCACCATAGGTGGCGCGAAGGAATGCCTCACATGATCGCCTGACTAGCCTGTGCATCTTCACCTCTGCTTGGGCACAGCTATAGGGCGAAAGAATTAAGAACCCGTAACCCGCCTTCTAATCCGCGTCCCAGCCATAGCTGCCGGGTCCGGCAAGCGCGGTGCGGGCTGCCATGACGTCATCCGGGCGGATACCGCGATCCGCCGCGAATTCCAGCACCATGTCATCTCTTTCCAGCAGGAATTCAAGAACATAAAGGCCGAAGTCGGGTTCCTCGGCGGCCTTGCGCAACTGATCAGGCGCAAGCCCGCTGGCGGCCATCAGCCCTTGGGCAAGATCGGCCCGCGAAGCCACGAAAACCAGCGCTTCAAGGGCAAGGTTCCGGGCGGCATCTGTAGAAAAGCTCATCTGTCGTCTCATGTTGTCCGGGCGCTTTCTAACACGGGCCGGGTGCCGGAAACACTTTGTTAAACATTTCCTGTCATCGTCGCGCCAAGGCCTATCCAGAAAGAGGCGACCTGCAAGATGACCGCACGCATCCTTGTCGCGGATGGCATCGCGACCCACCGCATCACGCTGAAGGTGCGCCTGACAGCGGCTTGCTATGATGTGGTGATCGCGCCGAATACCGCGCAATTATCGGCATTTGCGCGACATCACCGGCCCGACCTGATCATTCTGGGCGGCGGATTTGGCGATGAGCGACCGATTGATCTGTGTCAGCGGCTGGCGACCGATCCCGATCTTGCCGCGATTCCCGTGCTGATTCTGGCCGATGCCCCGGACCGGCTTGAGGCGCTGCGCGCCGGTGCTGCCGCCGTGCTGGAACCCGCGGTCGATGAACATATGCTGCTGGCCCGGATTCGCAGCATCCTGCGCGATTCGGACAGCGTTTCGGACCGCCGGGCAGAGATGGCCGAACCTCCGGCAATCTTTGACGCGGCACCCGCGCGCATCACGCTTGTTGCCGATTCGCCGGGGCGTGGATTGTGCTGGAAACACCTGCTGGGCCCGCGCCTGCCCTATCGTTTTATCGCCTGCGACCCCGAAGAGGCGCTGCGCGCGGCCTCTGACGGGCGCGGCTCGGATCTGTATCTGATCGCCGCCGATATCGAGACGCGGGGCGATGGGCTGCGGCTGCTGTCGGAACTGCGCTCGCGCAACGGATCGCGCCATTCGGGTTTTCTGATCGCCACCATGCCCGGACGCGAGGAAATCCACTCGATCGCGCTGGATCTGGGCGCGGGCGAGGTTCTGCCTGTCAATCTGGGCGGCGCGGCGGGGATTGAGGAAACGGCACTGGCCGTCGAATCGCAATTGTTGCGCAAACAGCGCGCCGACAAGCTGCGCGCCGAGGACCGGCACAATCTGCAACTGGCCATGACCGATCCGCTGACCGGGCTGTACAACCGCCGCTACGCGCTGCCCCGACTGGCCGAAGCGGCACATCAAAGCCTTGAGAATGCGTCGAATTTTGCGGTCCTGATCATGGACCTGGACTGGTTCAAACGGGTCAATGACCGCTATGGTCATGCGGCCGGCGATGCGGTGTTGCGGAATGTCGCGCAGATCCTGGATCAGGCCATCGCCACCGACGGCCTGACCGCGCGCCTCGGCGGAGAAGAGTTTCTGGCTATTCTTCCCGATGCGGACGAGGCCAAGACCTTTCGCATCGCCGAAACCATCCGCCGCGCCGTCGAGGCCCATCCCACACGCCTGCCGAACCGCAACGAGGCGGCAAGCATTCGCGCGACCCTGTCCATCGGCGCGGCGATCATGACCGGGGCGGGCTGTTCGATAGCCCATGACATGATGGCCGAACTGATCCTTGAGCGCGCCGATCAGGCGCTGCTGACCGCCAAATCCCTTGGCCGCAACCGGGTGATGCTGGCGCAGGCGGAATATGCGGCGTGACCCCATCCTTCCGGGCGCATAGCTCTTTCTCTGGCCCGTGGCTGCGAAAGTGACTATCCTGATGCCGGTGCATGCGAAGGAAGGATGCGGAATGGCGCAGACAGAGGTGACTCCGGCCGATGCGGAACGTCCCACGGGCGAGGCTATGTGGCGCGGCACGCGCGGACGCTGCCCTGCTTGCGGCAAGGGCAAGCTGTTTTCATCCTATCTGAAGGTCGCCGATCATTGCCCCGATTGCGGTGAGGCATTGCATCATCAGCGCGCCGATGACGGCCCGGCCTATCTGACGATCCTGCTGGTCTCGCATCTGGGCGCGCCGATCCTGCTGGCCTGCTATATGATGTGGCGGCCTTCGGCGATGACGATGATTTTCAGCTTTGGTCTTGGCGCGGTGATCCTGTCGCTGCTGCTGCTGCCGCGAATCAAGGGGGCGATGGTCGGGCTGCAATGGGCGCGGCGGATGCACGGTTTCGGCGCGGAACCGGCTTCGGCATGAGCGGTCAGCCCATCCGCGATGCGGCGACCATGATCCTGCTGCGGCGTGGGCCGCAGGGCAGTTCGGTCCTGATGGGCATGCGCGGCGCGAAGGCCGCGTTCATGCCGTCGAAATACGTCTTTCCGGGTGGCGCGCTGGATGCCGAGGATGCCGACGCCCCTCTGGCACGCCCCCCCAGCGAGCTTGACCGCCGCCGCCTGCTGGTCGAGCCGCGCCCCGAGGCCCCCGTCAACGCCGATGCCATCGCCGCCGCCGCCTTGCGCGAGCTGGCCGAAGAGACCGGTCTGCTGATCGGCGCGGCGAATGGCCCGGCAAGCGGCTGGCCCGGCTATGCCGAAACCGGACTCAGCCCCGACGCCGCCCATCTGCGCTATGTGTTCCGGGCTATCACGCCGCCGGGGCGACCGCGCCGTTTCGACGCGCGGTTCTTTGTGGCCGATGCCGCGACGATCAGCGGCGATCCCGACGATTTCAGCGGAGCCTGCGATGAGCTGTCGCATCTGCACTGGGTGCCCCTGACCGAGGCGCGGAAACTGAACCTGCCCTTCATCACCGAGGTGGTGCTGGCCGAGGTCGCCGAACTGACCGGCGGGGTCGCCTATCACGACCCGCTGCCGGTGCCCGATACGGTGCCGTTCTTCGACAATCGCGGCCCTGCCCCGCGATTTACCCAGATCACCTGATCAGCGTCCGGTGAACCGCGCCTTGCGCTTTTCCAGAAAGGCCGCGACGCCCTCGCGGAAATCGGCGCTGCGCCCGGCCTGACCCTGCAAGCGCGCCTCAAGCTTCAACTGGTCGTCCAGATCATTGTCAAAGGATTCGGCGACCGCGTGACGGACCGACAGATAGGCCGCAGTCGGACCGCCGGCCAGATGCCGGGCGCGCGCGGCCACGCCTTCGGCGAAACCGTCATCGGGTAGCGCCTCCCAGATCATGCCCCAGTCGGCGGCCTGCCGGGCGGTGATGGCATCGGCAAACAGCATCATGCCCCGCGCCCGCGCCCCGCCGACGGCGCGCGGTATCGCCCATGTGCCGCCCGCATCGGGGATCAGCCCGATCCGTGTGAAGGCCTGAATAAAATTGGCGCTTTCGGCCGCGATCACCACATCCGCGACCAGCGCCAGATTGGCCCCGGCCCCGGCCGCCGTGCCGTTCACCGCCGCAATCACCGGCGCGGGGCAGTTCACCACTGCATGCAGCATCGGTTCGTATTCATTGCGCAGCGTCGCCTCAAGATCGGCGGCCGCGTCGGCATCCTGCAAATCCTGCCCCGAACAGAAGGCGCGGCCCGAACCGGTCAGGACCACGCAACGCACCTCGGGCGGCAGGGTGGTCAGGGCCTGCGTGATTTCGGCCCGCATCCGGGTGTTCAGCGCATTCATCACCTCGGGCCGGTTCAGGATCAGGGTGGCGATGCCGTCGGCGATGCCGAACTGGATTGTCTGATAGCTCATGGAAAATCCCTCTTTGACGGCGATCATGCAGAAAACCGGCAGCGGCGAAAGAAATACGCCACGTCAATCGTGCATGATCTGTTGCAGACGCGCCTTTTCATCTTCGGTCAGGGCAGTGTCGGGCAGCGCGGGGGCCGATCTTGTGCGGAAAAAGCGCCAGACGATCAGCAGCGCGATCAGCGCCATGCCCGGCCCTGCCAGCCACAGGATCAGGTTGCCGCCGCGGGCGCGCGGATCGAACAGCACAAATTCTCCGAAGCGGTCCACCACCGCGTCGATCACCTGATCATTGTCATCGCCCGCGACCAGCCGTTCGCGGACGTAAAGCCTGAGATCGCGGCTGATCGAGGCGTTCGATTCGTCGATATTCTCGCCCTGACAAATCGGGCAGCGCAGCTTTTGCGAGATTTCGCGCGCGCGTGCCTCAAGGGCGGGATCAGCCAGAACCTCGTCCGGCTGTACCGCCATCGCGGTCAGCGGCAGGGTCAGCAGCAGCGCCAGCAGAAGGACCAGCCGCCTCATTCCGCCGCCACCGCCGCAAGCCGCGCCCTGCGGGCACCCGCCGCCACGCGATAGCGGCGGTCCGACAGGCTGATCAGCCCGCCAATGGCCATCAGCATCGCCCCCGCCCAGATCCAGTTGGCAAAGGGTTTGATATAGCTGCGCACGGCCCAGCCTCCGCCCTGCTGCTCATCGCCGATCACCAGATAGATGTCGCGGAAAATGCCGTTATCTATGGCAGCCTCGGTCGTGGGCATGGCCTGCACGGGATAGACCCGCTTTTCGGGGTGCAGTTCCGCGACCTGCCGCCCGCCCCGCGCCACCGCCAGCGTGGCGCGGGTGGCGGTGTAGTTCGGCCCCTCGACCTCGTCCACGGCGGTGAGCGTGATCTGATAGCCCGACAATTCGAACGGCTCGCCCAGGCGGGCAACGCGGATATCCTCGGTCTGCCAGGCGGTCAGAAGGCCGATGCCGATAAAGGTGACACCCAGCCCGGCATGGGCCACCGCCTTGCCCCAGTCGGCGCGCGGCAGGCGCAGCAGCCGCGATGCGCCGGAATTGCCGGTGCGCTGCCACAGATCCGCCGCCGCCCCCGCGATCAGCCACGCGCCAAGCCCCGCGCCAATCATCGCGATTGCCGACCGACCGGTCGAGACGGCAAAGACCAGCAGCGCGACCGCCCCGGCAAGGATCAGCGCGCCGCGCAATTGCCTGATCGCCCGCGCCGGGTTGCCACGCTTCCACGGCATGATCGCGCCAACGGGCAGCACCAAGGCCATGGCCAGCATGAAAGGGGTGAATGCCTGATTGAAAAAGGGGGCACCGACCGACAGTTTGCGCGCCCACAGCGCCTCGGCCAGCAGCGGCCACATGGTGCCGACAAAGACCACCAGCGCCGAGACCGCCAGCAGCACGTTGTTCAGCACCAACGCCCCCTCGCGCGAGACGGGGGCAAAGACGCCCCGTGCCGTCATCCCGCCTGCCCGCGCGGCATAAAGCGTCAACCCGCCGCCGACGAACACCGCCAGAATCGCAAGGATGAACACGCCCCGCGCCGGATCGCTGGCAAAGCTGTGAACCGAGGTGATCACCCCCGAGCGTACGATGAACGTCCCGATCAGCGAAAAACCGAAGGCCATGATCGCCAGCAGGATCGTCCAGCTTTTCAGCGCCTCGCGCTTTTCGACGACGATCGCCGAATGCAGCAGCGCGGCGGCCAGCAGCCAGGGCATGAAGCTGGCGTTTTCCACCGGATCCCAGAACCAGAACCCGCCCCAGCCCAGCTCGTAATAGGCCCACCATGATCCCAGCGCGATGCCGACGGTCAGAAACATCCACGCAGCCAGCGTCCAGGGCCGGACCCAGCGCGCCCATGCGGCGTCCACCCGCCCCTCGATCAGCGCGGCCATGGCGAAACTGAAAGACATCGAAAGCCCGACATAGCCCAGATACAGGAACGGCGGATGAAAGGCCAAACCCGGATCCTGCAACAGCGGGTTCAGGTCGCGCCCGTTGAAGGGCGGATTGGCCAGCCGAAGGAACGGGTTCGACGTGAAGATGATAAAGCCGTAAAACGCCGCGCCGATGGCCGCCTGCACGCCCAGGGCCCGCGCGCGCAGGCTGGGCGGCAGGTTGTCGCCAAACACCGCCGCAGCCGCTCCGAACAGCGACAGGATCAGCACCCACAGCAACATCGAACCCTCGTGATTGCCCCAGACGCCGCTGATCTTGTACAGCATCGGCTTGGCCGTGTGGCTGTTCTCATAGACCAGCTTCAATGAAAAATCCGAGGTGACAAAGGCCGCCGTCAGCGCCGCGAAGGACAGTCCTGTCAGCAGAAACTGCGCCAGGGCCGCCGGTCGCGCACTGTCCATCCAGCCCTGCCAGCCGCGCGCCGCGCCGATCATCGGCACGATCATCTGATAAAGCGCCACGGCAAAGGCCAGGATCAGGGCGAAATGGCCAAATTCTGCGATCATGGGGCACCCTCCGTTCCGGTCCAGCATAAACCCACGAAAAAAGGGGGGAAAGTCCCCCCTTTGCGGCCTGCCCTCAGTTTTCCGTGTGCCGCATGCGACCTAAGCGCGCAAGCCCGCCGCCCAGTCTTGCAGCGCGGCATTATCGGCGAAATCCCCGTCTGGCGGGGCGGCGGCATGGCCCGGTACAGGCCCCTGCCGCGCGGCGGGGCGATTGCGGAAATGATACGCCTCGCGCGCCCCGAAATAGAACCCGACAATCGCCCCCAGCAGCCACCACAGCGGCTCGGGCACCTGTTGCAGCCCCTGCATCCTGACACCGAAACCGCCAGGTTCGACCATCGCATAGACAAACAGCGCCATCGTCCCCAGCGCCATGACGGGCCGGGGAAGCCGGTTCAGCCCGTTGACGAAGCTGTCGAACAAGCCTGCGTGGACCGATACGAATTCTTGCGCGAACTGGCCCGTCGCCCGGTCCCGCGCCTGATGGTCCAGCTCCATCTCGCGGGTGGCGCTGCGGGTAAAGACCTCGGCCATGCCGGTGGCGGCGCTGCCAAGCGCAGTGACACCCTGCGAGACGCCAAGGAAACGGTCGATCATGCCCATGCTGCGGTCCTTTCGCGATGTTCGGCCCCGGTCAGGTGATATTTCGGCGCGATGAATTCCTCGGCGCGCAGGATCCAGCCGCCTTTGCCCCCCGCCTGCGTACGGGCAAATTTGCGGCTGGCCGGGCGCTGATCGGCCAGCGCATAGTAATAATTGCGCCGCGCGATTCCATAGGCATCGGCGAAATGCGCAGGTGCGGCCGCTGCGGCGGCAGCCGCAGCGGCGATGGTGGCCGGCCCGACAATGCCATCCGCTGCCGCCGCGAAGCCCATGCGCGTGACCAGCCGTTGCAGGATTTTGACCGCATTCGTGCCAGCATTGACATACATGTCAAAGACGCTGGCCTGCACCGCCGGGGGCAATTCGGCCAGTCCCGGTTTGCGGAAATAATGTTCGATGAAAATCCCTTCGGCCTGCGCGCGGGTCAGCGACTTCACATCCGCCGCGTCGATCCGCCCGTCGCGGGTCAGATCCCGCCCCAAAGACCGCATCGTCCCCAAAGTCACCCCGAATTTCGTCGCCCCGCCCGGATCGTCGGGGTCATTCACGTAACCGCCCTCGCGCATGACGATCTGTCGCGCGATTTCCTCAACACCTTGCATCCCGGCCCCCTTGCGCCTGACTCCGCCCGGATCGACGGAAGGGTCAAAGGTGACGGGGCAGGGTTAACCGCCCCTTAACCCTGCGCCCGTTGCGCAACGGCACATCCGGCGGCGTCAGGGGATGTCGTTGTAATATTCCATCCCATTGCTATAGCCGACCGTACGGCCCAGTCCGGTCAGGTCCAGCACCCCGTTGCGTGCCGCCCATACCTGATATTCGGCATCAAGTTCCGCAACCTTGTCAGGCATTTGCGCGGACAGATCGGTCATCTCTGAGGGGTCTTTCGACAGGTCGAACAATTCCCACCTGTCGGTCCCCCAAGGCGGGTTGGCATAGACGATCTTCCAGTTGCCCTTGCGCAACGCCTTGCGACCCTGCAATTCCCAGCCGGTGACGTGATCGGGGCCGTGGACGGCATCGGCCTCGCCGCGCAGAAAGGGCAGCATCGAGGCCCCCTGCATCGGGTGAACGGGCTGGCCGCCGAAACTGTCCCCGGCGGGGGCAACCCCGGCAATGTCCAGGATCGTCGGGGCCACATCCATCACATGCGTAAAGGCCGCCGAGACGCCGCCCCGCCCGGACCGCTGTGATTTCGGCAGCACCGCAAAGGCCGGGGCACGGATGCCGCCCTCATAGAGAAACGCCTTGAAATGGCGCAGCGGGGTCGAGCCGACCTGCGCCCATCCCGGACCGTAATCGATATAGGAATCCGGCATTCCGGTATTTTCGACGCTGTTGTCAAAGGTCTGTTCGATCCATTCGCGGGTGCGCGCCACATCCGCCGCCGTGTTGCCATCCGCGCCATTGTCAGACAGGAACACGATAAAGGTGTTGTCCAGATCGCCGCTGGCATCAAGATAGTCGATCAGCCGCCCCAGTTCGCGATCCATCGAATCGACCATCGCCGCATAGACCGCCATCCGCCTGGCCTCGGCCTTCTGGATATGCGGGGCCAGCGTGTCCCAGTGCGGCCATGCCGGATTGCCGGGATAAACCTCGGCACCGGCGGGGATGATGCTCTTGTCCTTCATCGCGCTGACGCGGCGCGCGCGCAGGGCGTCATAGCCGTCGGCATAAGCGCCGTCATATTTCGCGATATCTTCGGCACGGGCCTGAAGGGGCCAATGCGGCGCGGTAAAGCCCAGATAGGCAAAGAATGGCTGATCGCTGTCCTTGTCGGCCTCAAGATAGTCGATCATCCGGTCCACGAAGAACTGGCTGGAATAGAAATCCTGCGGCAGATCGACCTCTTGCCCGTCCTCGCGATACAGCGCCTTTGGCCGTACCGCCGGATCGACCGCGATGATGCCGGTCTGGTCGAAATGCCCCGCCCCGCCCTGCACCAGCGCATAGGAATGATCAAAGCCGCGCATGGCCGGGCTGCGTTCTGGTGTGGTGCCCAGATGCCATTTGCCGGTCAGATAGGTGCGATAGCCATCCTGTTGCAGCAATTGCGGAAAGGCCAGCGCATGATCGTTCAAAAAACCCTCATAGCCCGGATTTTCACGGATTTCCGGCGGGATCAGTTCGGTCATGGCACCGAAACCAGCCTGATGGTTATCGGTCCCGGTCATCAGCATGGCGCGGGTCGGCGAACAGAAAGGCGCGGTATAGAACGAGGTCAGCAGCGTCCCCTGCGCGGCCAGCCCGTCCAGCGTGGGGGTGCTGATCTCGCCGCCAAAGGCCCCCAGATCGGAATAGCCAAGATCGTCGGCCACGACGACCAGAATATTCGGTCGCCCGGCCGGTTGCGCAAACAGCGGCGCGGCCGATGCCACAAGCATTCCCAACACGGCACCAAGGCGGCACGCGTTCCCCGAAAGAGACATGTTTTCCTCCCCAAAAATCAGCAATCCCTGCGTCAACGCCACAACCCAAAGGCACGGAGCAGGACGCGGGAACGGTGCGCGACCGAACCGTTTCGGACAATGCCCGGCAGAGTCTTGGATCATACCCGCCGGGCATCGGGCGGTGCTGCCGGTTTCCGGATCACAGGCCGGACAGAGCGGTCCAGATTGGCGGATTTTCTGGCAAAGCGGCGAATTTTCCTGTTTGATCAGAGACCAAAGCCACAAAGATCACCAAGGATCACATCGTGAAACGCTATCCCCGCGACATGGCCGGTCACGGCCCCCATGTTCCCGACGCCGACTGGCCGGGCGGTGCCAGACTGGCCGTGCAGATCGTCCTGAATTACGAGGAAGGGGGGGAAAACAACATCCTGCACGGGGATGCGGCATCCGAGGCGTTCCTGTCGGAAATCACCGGCGCGCAGCCATGGCCGGGACAGCGGCACTGGAACATGGAATCAATCTATGAATACGGGTCGCGCGCGGGATTCTGGCGTCTGCACAGGATGCTGCGCGATGTGCCGCTTACGGTCTTTGGCGTCGCCACCGCGCTGGCGCGCGCGCCCGATCAGGTGGCCGCGATGCAATCCGCCGGGTGGGAGATCGCCAGCCACGGGTTGAAATGGATCGAACACAAGGACATGCCCCCCGACGAAGAGCTTGCGCAGATCCGCGAGGCGATCCGCCTGCATACCGAGGTGACGGGCCGGGCCCCGCGCGGGTGGTATACGGGGCGCTGCTCGGTGAACACCGTCGATCTTGCCGCCGCCGAGGGCGATTTCGCCTATATCGCCGACAGTTATGCCGACGATCTGCCCTATTGGGTCAGGGCGGGCGGCAAGGATCAGTTGATCGTGCCCTACACGATGGATTGCAACGACATGCGCTTTGCAATTCAGGCGGGGTTCACCAGCGGTGATCAGTTCGAGACCTATCTGAAGGACAGTTTCGACATGCTCTATGCCGAGGGACGGCAGGGCGCGCCAAAGATGATGTCCATCGGGCTGCATTGCCGTCTGGCCGGACGGCCCGGCCGGGCCGCGGCACTGGCGCGGGCGCTGGATCATTTCCGGGCGCATGATCTGGTCTGGTTCGCGACGCGGGAACAGATTGCCGATCACTGGGCCGAACGGCACCCGCCGATCCGCCGCGACCGACCCTCGGATATGGATCTGGACCGCTTTGTCGCCGAGTTTGGCGGCATTTTCGAACATAGCCCATGGATTGCCGTGCAGGCGCACGGGCTGGAACTTGGCCCCGCCCATGACAGCGCCCAAGGCGTTCACAGCGCGCTGACGCGGGTTTTCCGGTCGGCCAGCGACGAACAGCGCCTGTCGGTGCTGACCGCCCATCCCGATCTGGCGGGCAAACTGGCGCAGGCCCGGCGGCTGACGGCGGAATCGACGGCCGAACAGGCTTCGGCGGGGCTGGACGCACTGACAGACGAGGAACGCGCCGCGTTCACCCGTCTCAATCAGGCTTATGTTGCAAAATTCGGCTTTCCGTTCATCATCGCCGTGCGCGATCACAACAAGGCGTCGATCCTGCGGGCGTTCACGCGACGGCTGGACAACGACCGCGACACCGAATTTTCCGAGGCATGCCGTCAGGTCGAACGCATCGCCGCGCTGCGCCTGAGCGACAAGCTGGACCGATGATTGCAGAAAGGATCACAACGACACTGCCGACAGACATGTTTCAATCACCAATCCACATTCAAAACCGGCCATGACCGTCGGAACTGGCCAGCATTTTGCACAGACAGGGGATAAAGATCATGAACCACACCTCGATCGGAACGCCCGAACAGTTGCGCGACCCGGATTACACGCCGCCGCTGACCACCGCCATACCGCTGGGGATCCAGCATGTGCTGGCAATGTTCGTCTCGAATGTGACACCGGCGATCATCGTCTGCGGGGCGGCGGGGTTCGGCTTCGGGTCCAACAGCCCCGATTTTCCGTACATGATCTACATGATCCAGATGTCGATGTTCTTTGCCGGCCTCGCGACGCTGCTGCAATCCATCGGCGCGGGTCCGGTGGGCGCGCGCCTGCCCATCGTTCAGGGCACCTCTTTCGCCTTTATTCCGATCATGATCCCGCTGGTCGCGGGCAAGGGGGTGGACGCAATCGCGGTACTGATGGGAGGGGTCTTCGCAGGCGGGCTGTTTCACGCCTTTCTGGGGCTGTTCATCCGCAGGATCCGCTTTGCCCTGCCGCCGCTTGTCACCGGGCTGGTGGTGACGATGATCGGGCTGGCGCTGGTGCAGGTGGGGGTTCAATACGCGGCGGGCGGCGTGCCCGCCATTGGCACCGAGGATTACGGCTCGGCGCTGAACTGGTTCATGGCCGGGGTGGTGATCCTTGTGACGCTGGGGCTGAAATTCTTTGCGCGGGGGATGCTGTCGGTCTCGGCGGTGCTGATCGGGTTGCTGGTGGGCTATGCCGTGGCCTTTCTGCTGGGGCAGGTGAATCTTGCCCCCGTCGCCACGGCGGCGGGCTTTGCCCTGCCCGATCCGCTGCATTTCGGGATGGAATTTTCGGTCGCGGCGATTGTCGGTTTCTGCCTGATGGCCTTTGTCTCGGCGGTCGAGACGGTGGGCGATGTCTCGGGTATCACCAGAGGCGGCGCGGGGCGCGAGGCGACAGATGCCGAAATTCAGGGCGCGACCTTTGCCGACGGTCTGGGAACGGCCATGTCGGGGCTGTTCGGGGCGCTGCCCAATACCTCGTTCAGCCAGAATGTCGGCCTGATCGCCATGACCGGGGTCATGAGCCGCCATGTCGTCACCATCGGCGCGATCTTTCTGATCGTCTGCGGGCTGATCCCCAAGATCGGGGCGATCATCTCATCCGTTCCGATCGAGGTTCTTGGCGGGGGCGTGATCGTCATGTTCGGCATGGTCGTCGCGGCAGGCATCTCGATGCTGTCGGATGTGAACTGGAACCGCCGCAACATGGTGATCTTTGCTATCGCCCTGTCACTTGGGCTGGGGTTGCAGCTTGAACCCGGCGCGCTGCAACATCTGCCGGGCACGTTGCAGGTGCTGGCCACCTCCGGGATCCTGCCTGCCGCGCTGATTGCCATCGCGCTGAACCTGATCCTGCCCGAGGAACTGGCCAGCGAATCCACCGAAGAGGTGTCGGGCGGCATGTCAGGCCATGGCCGGGGATCGCTGCCACGCGACGACCGCGGCTGAACCACCGCCCCGCTGCGGTCAGCCCCGCGCTGGCCGCAACGCCATGTGCCGGTTCACGTCCTTGTACAGCAGATAGCGGAACCTGCCCGGCCCGCCCGCATAGCAGGCCTGCGGGCAAAAGGCACGCAGCCACATGTAATCGCCAGCCTCGACCTCGACCCAGTCATTGTTCAACCGATAGACGGCCTTGCCCTCAAGAACGTAAAGCCCGTGTTCCATGACATGCGTTTCCATGAAGGGGATGACCCCGCCCGGCTGGAAGGTGACGATGGTGACATGCATGTCATGGCGCAGATCGGCCGGATCGACAAAGCGCGTGGTCGCCCATGCGCCGTCGGTTCCCGGCATCGGCACCGGCGCAATATCGTTTTCGTTCAGGATCAGCGGATCGGGCCGGTCCAGCCCCTCGACCGGTTCATAGGCTTTGCGGATCCAGTGAAAGCGCAGCGTGCCGGGGCCGGTATTGCGCAGGGTCCAGTCCGTTGCCGGCGGCAGATAGGCATAGCCGCCCGGCGTCAGCTCATGCCGCGCAGCCCCGACCGTCAGCGCCGCTGTCCCCTCGACCACGAACAACACCGCCTCGGCATCGGGATCGGCTTCCGGCCGGTCCGAACCGCCCCCCGCCGCGACCTCCATGATATATTGCGAGAATGTCTCGGCGAAACCGCTGAGCGGGCGGGCGATGACCCAGAGGCGCGTCCCTTCCCAGAAGGGCAGAAAGCTGGTCACGATGTCACGCATCGTTCCCTTCGGGATGACCGCATAAGCCTCGGTAAAGATGGCGCGGTCGGTCAGAAGCTGCTGCTGGCCAGGATGGCCTCCTTGCGGGGAAAAGTATCTGGCGGTCATGACGGCTCCTGCTGGCGGCGGGTCTGCCGCGCGGGGGCATGGTTATGCAGCCTCGTGCCTGTGGTCAATCGGCCCGTCATTCCAGCCGCCGGATCGTCCAGCCATCCTTTTCCAAAAGCCGCAAGACCCCCTCTTGGCCCGGCAGGTGCAGCGCCCCGAAGGCCGCGACAATCTGTCGGTCCTGCGCGGCGGCACTGACAGCGCCCCGCGTCAATGGCCTGATCCAGCTTTGATTTCGCTCATCCATCAGGTTTTCCCGAAAGAGCAGCATCTGCGCGTCCACTTCTGCCGGGGAAAAGCCGGAACGGGCATAGGCGTCGAAGCGGGAAAATTCCCATATCTCCCAGACATCGCCCGCGAAATAGGAATCGGTCAGCGTGACGGCGTAATCGTCGGCCAGTTCCGCTGCGGGCAAGACCCCCCGAAGCAAGTCGATTTCCTGCTGCGGGGTCAGATCGGCAAAGACGCTGAACAACGTTTCCCATGGCTCAAGCGACAGGACCGGCAGGTTCATTTCCCCGGCACGGGCGATCAGCAGATTGTCCAGCCCCTCGGGGACGTCACTGTGATACGACTCCATCATGCACGGCGGCAGGCTCAGCATCGTGGCGACAAACCACGGGCGCATCCGGGCCGTGATCACCGCAGGGGTGCCGCGCGCCTCCATCGCCCCGGACACGGCGGTCCATTCGGCGTCGCTGAGGCGTTCGGGCAGGGGCGGCCCTTCGGTCTGGACCAGCAGATCGGGTTTCGCGGCCACCGCCGCCTCAAGCTTTGCCTCTTCCTCGGGACCGGCCTCGACATACAGCGCCGCCGCGCCGGACAGCTCGGCCTCAAGCCTGTCCAGCATCCGCTGATGGCGCGGATCGCCGGAATGATAGGTTCCGACCAGCACCATCCGCGCCTCTCCCTTGGTTGCCTGCCACAACAGGCCCTTGCCAAAGGGCACCTGTGCCACCGCTTCGTCGATCCGGTCACGCCCGGCTTGCGGCAATGCCTCGATCAGATTGCGCCCGACGCATTCGGCCGCCAGTTGCGGCGCGGCAATGAGGGAAATCAGCAGGGACAGGACCAGTCGCATCGCTTACTCCGTTGTGAACCGCTGTCAGCTTGCCACGTGACGGATGGCTGCGCCAGCGGGACCGGCAAGGACATGCTCAGTCAGGCAGTCGCATCACCTGCGGCAACGGGCTTTGCCCGTCCAGAACCGCCTGCCAGAGGTTCAGGATTTGCTCCGCCTTGGCAGACCATGTGAAATCGGCCCGCACGCGAGCCTGCGCGGCGCGCGCCTTGGCGTAGAGGGGCGCGGGATCGTCGGCGATGGATTGCAGGATGCCCGACAGCGCGGCAATCACCTCGGCACGGCTTCCCAGCGGGATCCGATAACCCGTGGAATCGTCAACCAGTTCGCCCGGCCCCGCATAGTTCAGCACCACCGGCACAACGCCAAGCGACATCGCCTCAAGCACGGCACCGCCGCCAAATTCGCGGATCGAGGGGAACAGGAAAAGCTGGCAGGTCGCCGCGATACTCTGCACTTTCTGGTGATCTTGCCAGCCGTGGAACGTGACCCCCGGCAACCCTTCGCGTTCGACCTGATTTCGCAGCGCCTGTCCTTGCGAACCATCGCCGATGATGTCAAAGGTCAGCGCGCCCGAGCGCAGCAGAGGTGCCATCGCTGTCAGCGCCATATCCACACCCTTCAGCGGGACAAGCCGTCCGACGAAACAGACACGCAGCGGCAAGCGGCCATTCTGCGGCGCGGTCTGATTGAACCGTGCAGGATCAATGGCGTTTTCCGGAAGATAGATGGTCTTGTTACTGTATTGCTTCGGAATTTCGGCCAGTGCAAAGCGCGATCCGCACAGGATCGCCGAAGCCGCGCGCAACATCCGCGCCCGCGCGGGACGAAAGCGATACAGGCCGCGCACATTCGACAGCCATTCGCGTTCGCGCCGCTGTTCGCTTGCAAAGCCCGGCGGCCACGGAACCCCGCCATTGATCGGGCCCAGCAGGAACGGCACGCCCGCCCGTGCGCATTTCGTCGCCAGCGAACTGTTGACCGCCGGAGACAGCGGCGTCAGCCGATGCACCAGATCGTATTCGCCCGCCCGGATCGCCGGACCAAAGCGCCGCCACACCAGCCGCTCGAAATAGCCATAGCTGAACGATGTGATGAACTGGTTAATCGTCCAGCCGGCACTTTTGCCCATGCGCAGCTTGCTGGCCAGCTTCCACAGGGGCATGGCTATCTTCTCGCTGTCGATGGCGGTGAAATCGCTCCCCTCGGCCATCCCTGTCCGCAGGATCGCTTTGCGATTTCGGATCTGGGTGACAAGATGCACATCCGCCACCTCGCGCAGCGCATTGGCCACGGACCAGCCGACCAGCGGAACCGAAACCCATTCAGGATTCGCCGCCTCGGCGATCAGCAATGCGCGCAGGCGACGTTGCATCAACAGTTCCCAGCTAAAGCTATGATTTGTTAAATATCAATCGCATTCCTAACCCGTCAAGCGAATTTCCCAGGCCCGACCGTTGACAGCGCCGGTCCTTGCGCCTAGATCACCGTCATTGGCACTCGCTGCACATGAGTGCCAACAATGCGACACTGCAACCTGAAACATCGGAGTGTTAATATGGCATTCAAACCGCTGCATGACCGCGTGCTGGTCCGCCGCGTCGAGTCCGAGGAAAAAACCAAGGGCGGGCTGATCATCCCCGACAGCGCCAAGGAAAAACCCGCCGAGGGCGAGATCGTCTCGGTCGGCGAAGGCGCGCGCAAGGATTCGGGTGAGCTGATCACCCCGGCGGTCAAGGCGGGTGACCGCGTGCTGTTCGGCAAGTGGTCGGGCACCGAAGTTACCGTCGATGGCGAAGAACTGCTGATCATGAAGGAAAGCGACATTCTGGGCATCATCGGCTGACAGGCCGCCCGAACACACGCACCTTCACGAAAACTCTAGGAGATTCAAATGGCTGCCAAGGAAGTCAAGTTCAATACCGACGCCCGCGACCGGATGCTGAAAGGCGTCAACATCCTGGCCGACGCCGTCAAGGTCACGCTGGGGCCGAAGGGCCGCAACGTCGTCATCGACAAGTCGTTCGGCGCACCGCGCATCAC
>NZ_JBKEBL010000076.1:0-4157 GCF_047973135.1 Paracoccus sp. (in: a-proteobacteria) | reverse complement strand
AGCCCCCGGAAGTTGTCACTGCTGCTGGCCATCGTGGCCATTGCCATCGCCTGGAGTTCGAAGATCGCCGTTGCCGTCGCTGGCTCTGCGCCAAGGTCCCGGAAGACCCATGGATACCCGGCAAAGTCATGGTTCCGGATCGGCTTCGATGCCCTGAGAAATCGGCTGCGATACGACATCGACCGCGCAATTCAGCCATGGACCGCAATGCCCCGATCAATCCGGAAAAAGCGTGGAGTCGTGTAGTGTGGTCTTTGACTCTTCCTGTAGCTACCCCCTAGGACAGGTGCTTTGATTACTCAGTGTCCGAAATATGTAGCAAACTTCGGACTCGCGTATGTCCGAAAAATGCGGTAATCTTCGGACATGACGGATGTTAGATCACCTGCTGCTTTGCCCACTCAGATCCTTGATCGGATCAGCGCCGAACCTGCCAAGGTTTGGACGCCGGGAGATTTTGCGGATGCCGGTTCGCGCGAGGCCGTTGACAAGGCCCTTCAGAGGCTAGCCAAGTCCGGCGAGCTCCGCCGTATCGAACGCGGCCTCTATGACAAGCCGCGGCTCAACAAGCTGACCGGCAAACCGTCGGCACCGGATTATCGCGCTGTCATCGAGGCTGTTGCACGGCGTGACAAGGCACGCTTTGTCGTGGACGGGATGACCGCGGCCAACACGCTCGGACTGACAAATGCCGTTCCAGCCAAGATCGAGGTCCTGGTCGACGCCCGCCTGAAACCCATCGAACTGGGCAACCAGAAAATCGTCTTCAAACACGCTGCGCCCAGCCGACTCTACTGGGCGGGACGTCCTGGAATGTATCTTGTTCAGGCACTGCACTGGGTCCACGATACCATGCGGTCTGAGACCGAGCGCTCGAAAGTCGATCGGACCATTCGAAAGCTCCTGACCGATAGTGATGGGGGGCGAAACCTCACCGAGGACTTGCGCATCGGCCTCTCGGCCATGCCGATATGGATGCAGGACATCCTGCGCAAACCGATCATGTTGGCAGGTGCGGAGAGAAGCACGTGACGACAGAGGCGTTCTTGGAAGTCATCCGCGCGGAGCCCGCTGACCGCGCTGACCTCTTCCTCACGACGGCCCGGCGGCTCGGTGCGCCCCTGGTCAACATCGAGAAAGACTTCTGGGTGTGCTGGACGCTCAACACCCTTTACCATCGGCTGCCCGAGGGCGGCCCACGACTTCTCTTCAAAGGTGGCACTTCGCTCTCAAAGGCCTATGGTCTGATCAACCGGTTCTCGGAGGACATTGACGTAACCGTCTTCAGGGATGACCTCGGTCACCCTAGGAGCACTGCTGAGATCGCGGCACTTTCCAACAAGAAGCGGAAGGCTGCTATTGACGCGATTGCAGCAGATTGCAGCCACTATATCACCACAGAGCTTCTGGAGGCCGTCTCCGAAATTCTGGCAGCCGACACAGGTCGGGCGGGTCGCGTCGAGATCGACGATAGCGATCCAACTTCTCAGACCTTACTGGTCTGGTATCCGCGGGTGGATGCATCTGAGACCAGATATGTGCAGGCCGCAATCAAGATCGAGTCAGGCGCGAAATCCGCACTCGATCCGAACCGACCAGTCACGATTGCTCCCTATATCGATGCCGACCTCGAAGCACTGGATCTCAGGGTGCCTGACGTCATGACGATCCATGCCGAGCGAACCTTCTGGGACAAGATCGTGATTGTTCACGGTTTGCGCAGCTGGTTCGAGCGGCGCGGCGAGCTTCGCCAGGACGGTCAGCGGATTTCCCGACACTACTACGATCTGCATTCGCTCTTGCTCTCGGATGTTGGCGCCTCGGCCGTCGCCGATCTGGCTCTAGAGCGTTTTGCGTGAAACGGGAATCCTTGGGATTCCCATAAGGTCGGATTTGTGATTCACGATGATTGGAGGTGGATCACATGGGCAAACCGTATTCTTCCGATCTGAGGGACAGGGTTCAGCGGCACGTCGAGGCGGGCCATACCCGGCGCGACGCGGCGATCCGGTTCGGTGTCAGTGCAAGCTTTGCCATCAAGCTCGACCAGAGGGTCAGGGCGACGGGCTCGACCGCGCCGGCTCGGCAGGGGCGGCCGGCCGGATCTGGGGCGTTGGCACGGTTTCGGGACTATCTGTCGGGGCTGGTCGAGGCCCGCCCCGACATCACCCTGCGGGAGTTGGCCGAGGCGCTGGAGGCGACCCATCGCCACCGGACACACCCGTCCTCGATCTCGCGGCTGCTGAACGCGGCCGGCTTCTCATATAAAAAAATCGCTGCTGGCCAGCGAGTGTGGGCGCGCTGATGTTCGCGCCCGGCGGCACGAATGGGTCACGCTGCGCCAGCCCCGGATGCGGGCCGAGCCACACAGGCTGGTGTTCATCGACGAGACCGCGACCACCACGAAGATGACCCGCCTGCGGGGCCGCGCAAAGCGCGGCGAACGGCTGCGCGCCGAGGCACCGTTCGGCCACTGGAAAACCCAGACCTTCATCGCCGGCCTGCGCTGCGACGGCCTGACCGCGCCCTGGGTCATCGACGGCGCCATCAACCGGGCAACGTTCGAGGTCTATGTCGAAACCCAGCTTGCCCCGACCCTGCAACCGGGTGACGTGGTCATTCTGGACAACCTCGCCGCCCACAAAAGTGAGAAAGCCAAGGCCATTCTGCGGGCGCGTGGCACATGGTTTCTTTACCTGCCGCCATATTCGCCAGACCTGAACCCCATAGAAATGGCATTCGCCAAGCTCAAGGCCCATCTCAGGCGGATCGGTGCCAGAACCATTGATGCCCTATGGAACGCAGTCGGCGAAATCTGCGACCTCTTCGGCCCCGAAGAATGCTGGAACTTCTTCAAAGCAGCAGGGTACTGTGACGGTTAATCGCAAAACGCTCCAGTCGTTGTGTAGCGGCTGTCACGGTCAGCAACGTGCCGTCTTCACTGCCATGATGTTGGCTGGCGTGTGCCGCGTCGTATGCCGCCCGACGGCTCCACAATCGCAACATTCCGCCGTCGAACAATGGCTCACCAGCCTGTGAAATCAGCCTTGGGGATATGATGCCAGCCTCAATCTGAGTGAGCAGCCCTGCTCGCGACAGCCCGAGCAGCGTGGCCGCCTCCATATCGACAAGCTCGCTCAATTCACGCTGCAACGCCTCGACCATTGCCGACGTCACAAAGCCCTTTGGGCACCACTTTCCATCATCGGGCTGATGCGCAAGGCCCCGCTGTCGCATAAGATGCAGTAGATCAGATGGCATAACGTCCAATGCCATCACATCAGCGTCCTCGCACTGATCTCCTCCCGGCGAGGGTTTCCCCAGCACCAGAATCCCCTGCGCACGGCGAAGCTGGCCAATATCCGGCGGCGCACGATATCGCGTAGCGGCTCGAACTCGTCGCCAAGACCGCGACCGTTCAGCCATGTGGTGAACGGGCCATAAACCCGCGAGAAGAACCGGTGATCGACTCCCCCGCGGGACAGCATACGCTCCATTTCCTCGGCCAAGGCATCCGCGCCCTGCCGGAATACCTCGAAACCCGACTGGCCGAACTGCGCCCATTCCGTCTCGCTGTGCCCGCTCAGCCTGCTGTCGGCGCCCCGTTCGCGCAACAGACCGAAGACCTCGCAGGCGCGGCTGGCGACATTCAGCTCAAGCCAGTCGATCCATGCCTCACCACGTTCGCCAGCGACCCGGCGCCAGAGATATCCCTCAAATTCGGTGTGGTCTTGCGGCACGGGTTCTGCTCGCTCAATCAGCTGCCAGTACTTGTAAATTTGCGACGCGAAATCATAGCCATGCAGGGTGAATGTTTCCGCCGGCAAGGGGATCAAGGCACAGCTATGCACCGGGCATGACCGGATCGAAACAAGCTGCCATGTTACACGCCGGGGCGCGCGCCAGACTTCCGCTGGCAACCCTGCATCCTGCCGGATGCAATCCGGGCAGATGCGGATCCGCGAGCGATGCAGCGTGTGCGTAGTCGCCACCTCGTTGCGCAGGCGCAGGGCATTCCGCCCGAGGTTGCGGATTGAGACCCGCGCCAACGCATCCGCATCGCATCCGGCGAGGCGCGCGAGATATTCGATGGCGTCATGATCGCCGCGCAGCAATGCCTTGTAAGGAAACCCGATGTCGCGGCAGAAATCCGTGCT